>JAIEPT010000320.1 GCA_019748295.1 Gemmataceae bacterium
GAGGCCCCGGCACCCGAAAGGGCCGGACGGATAGGCCGCCCCTAAACCACCGCGCTACCTCTCGACTCTACTGAACTCTTTCCGGGGACACGCGCCGAACCCGCGCTATTTCTCCGTCATTTTGCTCGACTCCAACGCACCATGTGCTTTGCATTCCATCCCCCAATATTCGCATTTGTCGCTTTTTTCCGTGTCCCCCGTGATATCCGCCGTTAAACTCTTTGCCTGATGGCTAGCACCACTAGGTCGGTGTGTTGAGGAATGGCACATGAGCTCGCTGCTGCACGAGGAACTCAGCGAGTGCATCATCGGGGCGGCCATGAAGGCTCTCAACGCGTTACGGCCAGGGTTGGACGAAAAAATCTACGAACGAGCGCTCGCTCTCGAACTCATCAAGCAGGGAAGGCGCATCGATCAGCAGAAACAGTTTCCCGTCTTTTATGACGGCGTCCATGTCGGCACGTTGATCCCCGATCTGATCGTGGACGACATCGTCTTTGCAGATGCAAAAGTCGTCTCCGGCTTTTCCGATACGCATATCGCGCAACTGCTCGGTTACCTGAGCATCACCGATCTCCGCTTGGCCCTCCTGCTCAACTTCAAGCGCGCCAAGCTCGGTTGGCGCCGCGTGGTGCGATGACCGATTCCGTTACGCCTGTCGCCTACTTCTTCCGCATTGCGAATCTATAATGGCCGGATTCCATCGACGGACCAGCGAACTGGTCGCCGCGATGGCGTGTCGTGCAGGGAGAAACCCGCATCGATTGCGGATCGAACCGACGTCCTTTTTTCGGAAGTCCCATGGCAGACTGGCAGCGTACGCATACTTGCGGCGAACTCCGCGAATCCCACCTCGGGCAGACCGTCGTCCTCAACGGCTGGGTCAATTCCTACCGCGCGTACAACGACCAGGTCTTCCTCGATCTACGCGATCGCTACGGAGTCACGCAGGTCGTCGTCGAGGCGGATGATCCGGACTTCGCGCTCGCTCAAGAAATCCGCGACGAATTCGTGCTCACCGTCAGCGGCGTGGTTCGCAGCCGGATTGAAGGGAAGCACAATCCGAAGCTGACGACCGGCGACATCGAGGTGAAGGCGAAGAAACTCGCCATTCTGAATCGCTGTCCGAATCCGCCGTTCGCCGTCATGTCGATTCCCCAAGAGCCCGAAGTGTTCGGCGAAACGGAATTGGCGGGCGAGGACCTTCGTCTTCAGTATCGGTTTCTCGATCTTCGCCGGCCGACGCTGCAGAAGACGCTCGCCCTGCGGCACCGGATGAACAAGGTCATCCGCGATGTGCTCGATGCACAGGGCTTCCTCGAACTCGAAACGCCGCTCTTGGGCCGCAGTTCGCCGGAAGGGGCGCGGGATTACCTGGTGCCGAGCCGGGTGACGCCGGGCGCTTGGTACGCGTTGCCGCAATCGCCGCAGCTCTACAAGCAATTGCTGATGGTGGCAGGGTACGACAAATACTTCCAAATCGCGCGCTGCTTGCGCGACGAGGATCTGCGAGCCGACCGTCAGCCGGAGTTCACGCAGCTCGACGTCGAGATGTCGTTCGTCGAAATGGACGACCTTTTCCGCCTGCTGGAAAACCTCACGGTGGAGGTCTTCCGCCGTTGCATCGGCGTCGAGATTCAGACGCCGTTTCCGCGGTTGCAGTACGAAGACGTGATGCTGCGTTACGGCAGCGACAAGCCGGACCTTCGCTTCGGCATGGAGATCGTGGACGTCACCGAATTGGCGAAGCAATC
This sequence comes from Gemmataceae bacterium, assembly GCA_019748295.1. GTDB lineage: Bacteria > Planctomycetota > Planctomycetia > Gemmatales > Gemmataceae > JAIEPT01. Next base: position 1,755 of record JAIEPT010000320.1, read on the forward strand.
GACGTTCAAGGTTTTCCTCGATGTCGTCGGCAAGGGCGGATTCGTTCGCGCGATCAACGCGAAGGGGGCGGCCGACAAGTTCTCGAACACGGAACTCAAACCAGGCGGCAAGTTGACGGAGTTCGTCGCCGGGTTCGGCGCCAAAGGCTTGGCATGGTTCAAGGTCGAAGGGGGCAAGCTCACCTCATCGATCGAGAAGTTCTTCCCTGTCGGCGTTCAGGAACAGCTGCAGAAGACGCTGCAGGCCGAGAACGGCGACTTGCTGCTGTTCGTTGCCGACACGCATGACACGGTGTGCTCCGCCCTCGGTGCGTTGCGTCTGCACATGGGCAATGTTCTCAAGCTGATCGACATGACGAAGAAGGAATTCAAGTTCGCGTGGGTCATCGATTTTCCGTCGTTCATCCGGGACGAGGAAGAGAAACGCTGGGCCGCGAATCACCACCCGTTCACCGCGCCGCGCGACGAGGACCTGCACCTCCTGGAATCCGACCCCGGCAAGGTGCGAGCCAAGGCATACGACCTCATCATCAACGGCTACGAAGCGGGCGGCGGCAGCATTCGTATCCACAACCCGGAAGTGCAGCAACGGCTCTTCAGCGTGCTCGGCATGTCGCCCGAACAGGCGAAGTCCCGCTTCGGCTTCCTCCTCGACGCCCTCAAGTTCGGCGCCCCACCCCACGGCGGCATCGCCCTGGGACTCGACCGCTGGGCGATGATCCTGACGCAAACCACCAACATCCGCGACGTGATCGCGTTCCCCAAAAATCAAAAGGCCCGCGACCTGATGACCGGGGCGCCGTCCGAGGTGGATGCGAAGCAACTCAAGGAGTTGGGGATCAAGCAGTAGGACATGCGATGGCCGATTCGCTCGGTCCAATCAGCGGCTGGGAAAGGTCGCTGATAGCCGCAGAGGCGGTCATTGAGCGGATGCGCCGTGCCGCACGGGCGCTGGACTCCGCCGGGGTTCCTTACGCGATCGTTGGCGAACTCGCCGCTGCGGAGTGGGTGGGACGCGTCGATGAGGGGGCAATCCGCAACTCGCGTGACGTCGAACTGCTGATCCGCCGAGCCGACTTCGCCCATGCCAAGGCGGCTTTGGAAGCATCTGGATTCGTGCACGTCCAACTGCTCAATGCGGACTTGTTCCTTGACGGACCGGATGCGAAGCCGAGCAAAGCCGTCCGCATTTTGTATGCAAACGAACCGGACAATGAGCATTCGTTGCCGGACGTGAATGAATCGGAACGGGCCGAAGGGTTTCAAGTGATCCGCTTGGAACCGCTGGTGCGCATGATGTTGATTTCATGGCGGCTGAAGGATCAGGTGTGCCTTCTCGACCTGATTCACGTCGGCCTCATCGACTTGACCTGGCCCGCCCGCTTCCCGCCGCCGCTCGATGCGAGGCTGCAAGAACTGCTCGATAACCCAGACGGGTAAGCCTATGTAGCCCTCTCGCTCCGCGAGAGGTAAGCGGATATATGCCATGCCGCGGCGTGGCGCACTGCCGCTTACCTCTCGCGGAGCGAGAGGGCTACATAGCAATTCGCTTTGCCGAAGTCCCCGCATTCCGGTAATCCATCCAAGGAGAATGAAGCCCTCCGCATGCGTGCGGCGGGTCCCGCCTTGCGGCCTTCTTCGGCCCTCTCTACCGTCTTTCAGCTTTTGAGGATCGGCTCATGAGATCGTTTCGCCTGTTCGGCGTTTTCGCCGTGCTGGCGTGGACTGGTTCGCTCCACGCCCAGCAGCAGCTTCGCAACTACGAGAAGATGGACTACGGTCCGTTCATCAATGCTACCTATGCCATCCAGGCTCCGAAAAACAATACGGTCTATCGCGGTTGCGCCGTCGGCTTCGATGTCCCCGCCGACGCCAAGACGGTGACGCTGGCGAAGACCGGCTTCATCTTCGATATGGAACTGCTTCGCCCGGCCGCGTTCTGGACCGTGCCCGCTCCGAAAGCGGCCGATCCCGCGGTGGATCCCAAGGACCCCAAGAAGAAGCCGAAGACGGAGCCGATCACGTTCGTCCGCATGGAAGGCGTCGTCTTCAGCGGCAGCCATGGGGCCAATCCCAGCCCGAACGGCAATCTGCTCGTCGTGACTCGGCCCACGCCGGGTTGGGCGAAGGACGGCACGTGGAAAGATCCGCGCGAGTTCGGCTACGGCCCGTTGCCGCGCGATTGGGCTCGCTACAAGGGGCTCTATCGCAGCGACGACGGCATCGTGTTCGTCTACACCGTCGGCGATGCGGTCGTGCATGAGATGCCGAGCGTGGACAACATCGAAGGGCACAAGGTGCTCACCCGCAATCTCAACATCAAGGCGAGCGCCAAGCCGTTGACGATGGTGGTGGCCGATGCCGAAGGCGCCAAGGGCAAGGTCGAAGACGGCGTCGCGATTCTGGAAAAGGGCGACAACGTCACCGTGGCTCGCGTGCAGGGGGTCGAAGGGGCTGCGTTCGAAGTTCTCGATAGCGATCGCATCGTGCTCAAGCTGCCGGCCTTGAACGGCGAGGCGAAGCTGAAAGTTTCCGTATGGTCCGGCCCGAAGGCGGATCAAGCGAAAGCGACCGCCGGTCTCGCCAAGCTGGCGGCGCCGATCGATCTTGCGTCGTTCATGAAGGGGGGCAAGGCCCGCTGGACCGAAAGCGTCGTCACCAAGGGGGTCGTCGGCCAGGCGCCGAAGGTCGATCCGAAGAAGAAGACGTCGAACGTCTTCCAGACCGCGTACGTCAGCGACTCGATCACTCCGCCGTTCAAGAACCCCTACGACTCGTGGATGCGAATCGGCGGGTTCGACTTCTTCTCGGATGGCCGAGCGGCGGTCAGCACCTGGTCGGGGGATGTGTGGATCGTGTCCGGCATCGACGACAAGCTCGAGAAAGTGACCTGGAAGCGTTACGCCGCGGGTCTGTTCCAGGGGTTGGGCCTCAAGATCGTGGACGACAAGGTCTACGTCCTGGGCCGGGACGGCATCACTCGGCTGCATGATCTCAACAACGACGGCGAAGCCGATTTCTACGAGTGCTTCAACAACGACTTCCTGGTGACCGCCAATTTCCATGAGTTCATCTTCGATCTGCACACGGATTCCGAAGGGAACTTCTACTTCATCAAAGGCGGACCGGTGCGTCCGGGCGGCAACGGCTGGGACAAGCTCGTTCCGCACCACGGCTGCATTTTCCGCCTCTCCAGCGATGGTTCGAAACTCGACATCGTCGCCCGCGGCTTCCGCGCTCCCAACGGCATGGGCGTCGGTCCCAAGGGGCAGATCACCAGCGGCGACAACCAGGGCACCTGGACTCCTGTCTGCCCGCTCAACTGGGTGAAGGAGGGCGGCTTCTACGGCGTGCCCGAATTCTCCGCCGAGGCGTGGAAGAAGGAAAAGCTGCCGACGGTTCGTGCGAACCCGCTTTGCTGGTTGCCGATGAACGTGGACAACTCGAACGGCGGCCAGGTGTGGATCGACTCCGACAAGTTCGGTCCGCTCTCGGGCCAATTGCTCCACTGCTCCTACGGCCAATCGACGCTCTACCTCGTTCTCAAGGAACTGGTCGATGGTCAGATGCAGGGGGGCGTGACGCCGCTGATGCGTTTCGACAGCGGCACATGTCGGATGCGCTGGGTCAAGAACCAGAACGCGCTGTACCTCACGGGCTTGCGCGGCTGGCAAACCAACGCGTCGCAAGACGCGGGCTTCTACCGAATGCGTTACACGGGAACGCCGTTGAATCTGCCCATCGATCTGCAAGTGGAGAAGGACGCGCTCAAGATCAGGTTCTCCGACGCGGTGGACAAGGCACAGGCGACGGACCCGCAAAACTTCCGCATCGAGCAGTGGAACTACAAGTGGACCGGCGGTTACGGCTCCGACCAGTTCAAGGTTTCCAATCCCAAGATGAAGGGGCAGGATGAAGTGGAAGCGGAATCCGCCACTCTCTCGGCGGACGGCAGAACCGTCACGCTGAAAGTGGAGGGACTGCGTCCGGTGATGCAGATGAAGATCGGCATCAACATCAAGGCCGCCGACGGCACGCCGATCCGGGCGCCGATCTACAACACCATCAACGTGGTGGGGGATCAGGTCGGCGAAGTGCATCCGGGCGAGTACAAGCTCGTGCCGAGGAAGCAGTAAAGACTGATTTCGAATTTCGAATTTCGAATTTCGAATTTCGAATTGAGTCGTAGGGTGTGTCGAGCTCGCAGCGCTCGACACACCCTACGAGTTTCGCGTCGCCCTTTCGCTACATGCCCATTTTCCGGAATTACCTGAAGAACCTGCAGTGCCGGCGCCGATGGTTTCAGGGAACGGAAGCCTTGACACGCGAAGGGCCGCTGCCATGGAACAGATTGCACAGTGGGCGAACGATATCTTCCTGTGGGTCGGCTTCGGCGTGATCGCTGGGCTGCTCGCCAAGGCGCTGATGCCGGGCAAAGACCCTGGCGACGCATTCGCCACGATCGTGGTGGGCGTGGTCGGCACGATCATCGGCGCCGCCACCATCTTCTTTTTCACCGGCATTCGCGTGAAGCCGATCAGCGTTGCCGGCTTTGCGGCCGCGATCGCGGGGTCCGGAGTGCTGCTGGGCTGCTACCGCCTCTTGAGCGGCAAATATCGAGGCGAGCCAACGCGACGCCGAGCGACGACACGCCGCCGCGTTTCGGTGGTTGAAGAACCGCAAGTTCCGTGATTCGGAAAACGTTTAGCGGTGAGCCGTAGGCGAACGGAAGTTTGTCTATGGCTCGCTTCATTTACGTTGTCCGTCGCCGACGCCATTCGCGGACTTGCCAGAAGAAGAAGATGCAGACGGAGAACCCCGAGACCATGCCGACCCAAAACGCTCGCCAGGGGAAAGGCAAATCCGCATCGATCGGCAGGGGTTGTTGTTTCTTGTCGGCGTCCTGAGCCAATCGACGTTCCGCTTCTTCGAGCGTGTTGTCTTCGTCCAGGCCTTCCAATTCGTTCAGCGTGTGCCGGCGTTCTTGAAGGTCCAGCGATCGCACGTTGAAGTCTTGCACCAGTTCGTTGAAGATCTTGCGTGCCGCCAGCAGGTTGGTCTGCTTGGACTTCGCGTCTGATTTGCTGACGCTGTCCGCGAAGTCGGCTGCGTACAGCTCGCCGAGCAGCCAATAGAGCCGGGGATCGTCCGGCATCCACAGGAGGAGTTGGCGGACCATGTCAGGGGCTTCGCGAGGCATCTTGGACTTTTCCCCGGCGGCGATTTCTCCGGGGGTGAACTTTCCCTGAGCATTGCCGAAACGGACGGGGCCCTTGTCGTCGCCGAAGAGCGGATCGACGGCTTGAAAGTCGGCATCCTTCCCCTTCGCTCGCCGACTTTCCGATAGCCGACTTCGCAGCAGCTTCAAGTACAACTTCTCGGTGTCGCGGTAGAACTTGTAAAGCCCCTCATTCCAACCTGACTGGACCACGAACTCCCGCACTTCGGGGGGCAGTTTGTCCCAGTCTTCCGGCCAGGCCCGATCGAACACCGGTTGAAGCGTATCGACCGCTCGTTGCAATTCGCCGGAGCGGTGGTAGGCCAGGGCCAGATGGCAATCGAAGAAGAAGAACTCGGGATGGCGGCGAGTCAGGGGGACAAGGAAAGAGACGGCATCCGCGTACTTCTTTCGGCGAAGCAGGACTGCGGAGTACGAGACCTGCTGTTCGATCGTCAGCTTTTCAGCCTGCCCGCCTAACGCATCTTGAAGGAGATACCGCTTGCGAAGCGGATTGTCGGCCTGCACCTCGGGCATCCCAATGCTGCGAAGCGTGAAGAGCACGGGGCGATAGCGTCCCATGAAGTCTGGGTGGATGACGAACTCTTCAGGTTCAAGAAAGTTGTAGACGCCCGCCTGCGAGTCTTGTGGGCAGAATCCGCACACGAGTAGTGCAATCGGGATGCAAATTACAAGAGGGTGGGATCGCTCTTTCATCGTTCAACGATCCTTCTTGCAATATTTGCCAGCATTAACTCTTAGCGGAGTTGCATCTTCCATTGGAAAGAATGCAGTCGTTTCGACAGCGGAAGCAGTCGCTAACCGTTCGGCACAGGGGTTGCTTCCGTCGAGCATGCCCCAAATGGGATGCGCCCGTGCGGGTCCGGATTCCTCTCCCCCGACAGCATCGCAGGAGCATGATTCGTTATGGTCTTAAACAGCCCCAGCCTGCATCAGAAGATCGAAACCCACATCAAGGCCCGCACCGGCAATCGCCTCAAGTTCCTCGACATCCAAGTCACTCCCCATGGCATCACGCTCATGGGAAAAACAAACACCTATCACGTCAAGCAACTCGCTCTCACCGGCGTTCGCGAAGTCCTGCCGGATTCGCCGGTTCGGAACGAAATCGAAGTCTTCTAGTCTTCTACGAATCAAGAGCCCGCCGCCTATCGCGATGGGCTTTTTTCATGCGCCGACTCGTGAACGCAGGTCACGGTCGTCGAGATTCCGCCGCGCGGGGTGAATGCTCCGATCACCTTCAGACGGCGCGGCTTGCATGCGGCCACGAAGTCGTCCATCAAGCGGTTGATCACGTTCTCGTAAAAAATCCCCTGGTTTCGGAAGCTTTGCAAATAAAGCTTCAGACTTTTCAACTCCACGCATGACTGGTCAGGCGTGTATTGGTAGGTGATGGTTCCGAAGTCCGGTTGCCCCGTTTTAGGGCAGACGGACGTGAACTCCGGGCAGACGATTTCGATCACATAATCGCGGCCTGGGTTCTGGTTGGGAAAAGTCTCAAGCTGTTCGGCGTGCGGCGTTTCGTGCATTTCGAAGGTCCGAGATAAATGGCTTAAGTCTCACGGGTGCAGTGGCCCGCTTCCCTTATTGTAAGCGCGACGCTCGCATCGTTCGACCTGCCCGGATCCATTCGACCCGCGAGATAGCGGCCCAGCATTCCGAACCCGACCCCGCCTGCCAATCCGGTAATGACATCGGAGACGAATCCTAGCCCCAAGAACAGCTCGGCCGTCGCAATGATGCATGTGAGCAACGCCAGGAGAAGATAGGCGATTGCGGCCCTTTTTCCGCCGACCAGGGACCATGCGGAGACTGCGATGATGCCCGCCATTGGGAATGCGAATGCCGGGACGTTGGGAAAAGCTTTACCCATCTGCGGACCAAGCAGGATTTCCGCATCAGGAGGTCTGCGTCGATCTGCCGTCCAGCGCACCGCCTCCATGCAGATGAGGCCGATAAGCGCCGCCACGAGCATTCCAGAGGCCTGACGCCTTGCGAAGCCGCCGTTTCGCCAGGGCAATGCCAACAAACCGAGCAGCGGGATCCAGGTCCACAGCCCAATCAGGTGCAAGATGTGCAACACAGAAACCAAGGTCGGCAGCCGATTGGCCTGAAAACGCATGGCGGCATACGCGCCCCAATCGATGCCTTGAAGGAAATCCATCGATCATCCCTGACGGTTCAGCGGACCTGTCCGCACATTGGGTAAAGTCGGCGAAAAAAGCAACCGGGAGAAACGCTGCGGGCGCCATGCAAGTTGACGCCCCTCCCGTGGAGAGACTATACTTCCAGGGGCCCGGTCAGTTTATCTTCCTGCCCCGCTTCGTCATATCCCAGGCGGCAGGCGGATCGAAATCGCGAGCGGCATCGGCCACATGGATGGCGTTGGCGCGACTGTCGCTCAGTTTAGAAAGGCACGAGGTCTTTCGGAGGGCATCGGGTTCGCCCGTGTGCGATTATGTCGGAGTTTTCGAAGCGCAAGCCAGGCAGTTCGATCGTCGATCCTAAAATAGGGAACGGCGAGACGCCTCTGCGTTTGGTGACCCCCGATCACACCGTCGATTTCAACCCGCCTGCAGAAGCCGTCGACGAATCGCCGACCATCATTTCGAAGTCCCGGCCCAAAGCCTCCACCGACGCTCCTGCTGCCTCCCCTCCAACCGAATCCCTCGTCCACGATCTGCGTGGCCGCAAATTAGCGCATTTCGAGTTGCTTGAAGCGATCGGCGTCGGCGGCATGGCGGCGGTGCTGCGTGCCCGCGATTCGCAACTCGACCGCATCATCGCCCTCAAGATCCTGCCCCCCGAGATGGCGCAGGATCCGGAGAACATCCGCCGTTTCCATCAGGAAGCACGTGCAGCCGCAAAGCTCGACCACGAAAACATCGCCCGCGTCTTCTTCTGCGGCGAAGATCAAAATCTCCACTTCATCGCCTTCGAGCATGTCGAAGGAGACAACCTTCGCACCATCCTCGAACGCCGCGGGCAATTGCCGGTCGATGAAGCCGTCGGTTATGTCCTGCAAATCGCCGCCGGGCTCGAACATGCCCATGGCCGCGGCGTCATCCATCGTGACGTGAAGCCGTCGAATATCATCGTGACCCCGAGCGGCCGGGCGAAACTCGTGGATATGGGCCTCGCCCGCAACCTCGAGCGGGTGGGCGATCTGCAACTCACGCAATCGGGCGTCACGCTTGGAACCTTCGATTACATCTCTCCCGAACAAGCGCTGGAACCGCGCGACGCGGATGGCCGCAGCGATTTGTATTCGCTGGGCTGCACCTTCTATCACATGGTGACGGGCCAAACGCCTACTCCTGAAGGAACGGCAGCCAAGAAGCTGCATCACCATCAGCATGTGGCGCCGATCGATCCGCGGCTCCTCAATCCCGCCGTCACCGACGAAGTTGCCCTGATCCTCGGCAAGATGATGGCGAAAGACCCGCGCGATCGCTATCAGCGGCCGGTCGAACTCGTGCAGCATCTGATGCATGTCGCGCAAAAGCTCGGGGTCGGCGGCGATGTGCCCGAAGGAGGCTTCCTGGTCGAGGCCCCGCTGCCGATGGAGCCGCGACTCAGCACAGGGTGGATGATCGGCATCGGCATGGCCGCGCTCGCGGTCGTCATGCTGGTTCTATCGCTCGCCCCGCCGACGCCGCATCCCGTTCGGCCGCCGGTCATCCAGAAAAACCCGCAGCAGCAAGGCAGCACGCCGGTCGTCACGCCGAAGGTTGCCGTAACGCCGGACCGGCCGAAGAACGACTTTGCGGCCCGATTGGAGACGAAAGACGCCATCCAAGTGCCGGGCGGCGTCACCAACCTGGGCGAGGGAGTCTTCGTTCGGGGGAACGGACGAAAGATCGTCATCGAAAGCGAGGACGAGAACGAAATCGCCACGCTTCGCTACGAACACTCGTTCAAGGAACAGGTCGAACTGGCCTCGGGCATTCTCTTCGAGGATTGCGACGTCACCTTCCGCCGGGTTCGCATCGAGATCAAGTCGGCGACGCCCAAGACTCCGGTTTCAGCAATCGGCATCCGGGGCAAAGGATCGCTTCGCTTCGAAAAATGCATCTTCGCTCCCGAAGTGCAAAATCGCTCGCTGATTCATTACACGCGCATTCCTGTCGCCGCCGTCGCGGCCGAAGCCAACGGCGAGGCGAGGCCCAAGATCGTTTTCGAGCAATGCTCCTTCCTGGCCGGCCAAGTCGCGGTCGCAGCGCATGGCCCCGCCGACGTTATGCTCACCGATTGCTCGTTCCGACCTCACCACGCCTTCGTCCATCTGCGCGGCGCGAGCGAATCGTCGGTCCGCATGGAGAATTGCTCGGGCTTCGTCGTCAACGGCCCCGCTTTCCGCCTCGACGAAGAAGCCGCCTGCAAGCTGACGCTGAAGAACAACATCTTCTCGCGGCCCGAAAATACCGATCTGCAATCGAGCGATGGCCCGCATCTGATTCGCCAGGTCGATTCCTCGACGCCTCATGTCACGCTGGAATCGACGCGGAATCTCTTCCACAACCTGAACGCCCTCTGGGTCATGCGGGCCGAATCGAAAACAACCGATCGCCTGATCGTCGGTCTCGACGAATTTCGCCGCGAGGTGCAGCAGGCCAAGGGTTCCGATGTCGGCTCAATCGTGAGCACCGTCTCCCCTTGGCTTTCCAAAGACCCGCTCAAGGAGGAGAAGGACGCCGCCTTCCGGGTGCAGCCGAAGATGCCGGAAGTGCGAAGCGCCGACCTCAAGCGGCTGCTCGGCATTCGCACCAGCCCGTTCGGCGTGATGCCGTCTCTTCCCGAGTTGGCCGAGCCGCTGCCTGAATACCTGGCGGAACTGCTGCCGAACGAGAAGCTGGTCGCACCCGACGAAGCGGGCACGTCGAGCGGCAAGGTGTTCGATTCGCTCGCCAAGGCGATGTACCTTGCGAATCCCGAAGACGTGATCCTTCTCAAGCCGGGAAAGAACAACGCCGAGTTTCCGGTCGAAACGATCGAGAACAAAAAGCTCCGCCTGACGATTCGGCCCTGGAAAGACACGAAGCCCGTCCTGGTGATGGCTCGCGCCTTGCGGCCCAAAAAAGACGCGGCCATGTTCCTCGTCCCCGATGAGGCGACGCTTCATTTCGAGGGCCTGGAGTTCCGCCTCGAACCGGACCAGGATGGATACACCGGCCTCTCCATCGCCCAATTGCAGGGGAACGGCTCGGCATCGTTCGCGAAGTGCGTCTTCACGCTTCAGCAGCGGAAGGAGAAGGGCGCCCGCGCCGTTCCGCTCGCGGTCGCCACGCTGGCGGAACTGGACAATGCGATGATGATGATGATGAGCACGCCCAACGCCGTCGCGCCGCCGAAGCTGTCGTTCCGCAACTGCTTCCTCCGCGGCGAAGGGGACGGCGTCGTCCTCAGGCAAAGCATGCCCGTGGATATTCGAGTCGATGACTCCCTCGCCCTGTTTTCCGGCTCGCTTCTCGCGATCAATTCCGTCGCCAAGGAATCGCCGAACACGGGAGACGTCAAGCTCGAGTGTTCCCAGTCGGCGTTCTTCCACGGCGACGCCTTGATCGCCGCTCGCGGAGATCGGTCGACCAAGGGCTTCCATGCGTTGAAGGGGCGGTCGATCCGCAACTGCTGGTTCGTGCCGCTGTCCGCGGAGACGCCGTTGGTGCGTTTGGAGACGAGCGAATCGCTTGACGACTTGAACCTGCGGACCATGTTCGATTGGACTGCCGGCCGCAACGTTTACGGATCCTACGACCGCATGCTCGAGCAGAAATCGGAAGGGGATCTATTCCGCTTCCGCATGTCGTTCATGCGTTGGAAGGAAATGTTCCACCGCGACGGCGACGCCGTCAGCCCGACGAAAGCCTTTCCCATGCTGCCGCGCCCGCTCTCCACCGCGCTCCCCGAAGACGCGAAAGCCAAGCTCGAAGCGATGGAAGAAATCGCCGACGCCGGCCCCGCCTTCGACCAACTCCCGCGCCCCTCGACTGCGGAAAAAACCGACGAGTAAGTCCCCCGTGGCGGCGCCGGAGGGTGTATCGAGCGCACCGAGACGCACCGGGACAGGTTCCCGCCTCTCCCGTAACCCAATGTGCAATTGATTGAATTTCGGGTTTCTGGTTAACGTGCGGCGGTGCGTCTCGCTACGCTCGACACGCCCTACGAAAACTGCGAAACACGCGTCGATTGGACGCCGGACGAACCGACCGTATGGCTGGCGATCCACTATCGAGACAGGGCATGAGCGAAACGACGTATCGTCCGGGACCGACGCCGAACACTGTCCGCAATGCCGCAGGGCAAACGCTGACGCCGCCTCTGGGCTGGATCCTCCTTCCGCCCGGCGACGCGGCCCTCACACGGCGCGTCAAAGCGGCTGGCGAGTTTTGGCTGGTGCAAGAGAAGAAGGGGCGCAAACTCTTTTCCCACGGCGTGTGGGCCCCGGCGGCGACTATTGAGCGAGTGAAGCAGGAGTTGGCCGCGGAACGAGCGACGGAAGGTTTCGCGAAACGCAAGGCCGCCGATGCGGATCGTCGCGTCCGCAAGCAGGTTGATTACGTCGAAAACTTTACGAGCGCCGTGCGTTCGTTTCTGGGCTTTCATGCGACGCATGCCGACCTTGCCGACCGCCTCGCCATCGCCGTATCCGAGCATGCGACCCCCGTGGGGAGCGGCACGGTTGCGCGGACGCAACGCATCCCCATCGAGCAACGCGCCGAAGCCGCCGTCATTGCCTGGATGCGGCACCAGACGACGGCTTACGATTCGATGGTCATCGCTCGCATTAAAGGCAAGCGCCGCGAAGTTCGCCGGATGTTGGCTCAACGTTCCAAGGAATTGCTGTCGCGATACCGGCGCGGAGAACCCGCCGCCGAAGACTGCCCTCTTCGCCGGGCGTTTGCTGCCATCGGTTAGTTCTTCTCCGCGATGTCCCGCATGCTGACGAGTTTCAGCCGCCCGAACGGATTGTGCATGGGGCCTTTGCGCAACTCCGCAGGGCTTGGTTCGAGGAAGGTGCGGAAGCGGGGGCCATCCAAATCGGCGATGATGTGCCCCTCTTCGACGGGGCGTTCGCTGTTGGCGAGATAGCGGATCGCTTCCACGATGTCGAACCCGCCCTGTTCCACGTCGCTGCGTTTCATGACCACGTCGCGCAGGCCGAGCACATGCATGCCCATCGTGTAGATTTCGCGTGGCCCGCCGATCATGGCGACGAACGCGAAACTGACGGCATCGGGGCTGCCCTCTTGCGTCATGTCGAGCCAATCTGCGCCGCCGTGAGCGAGGGCGCTGTTGTCGATGAAGACGCCCGCCCCGCCGGCTTGCACGATCGCGGCCGCGGCTTGCATCATGGTGCGGGCGGCATCCAGCGAGCCGCCGGGGCCCATGAGGAAGACGTTGACCGAATAGCCATCGACAGCCGCCAGTTCTTGCGGCGTCGGTTCCTGCCGGCATGAAGAGCGGAAAATCGTCGGAAACTGCTTGTCGGCCGCGACCGCTCCGAAACCGACTTCGATGCCGTTGGGCAAGGTCAGGCCATCGATCGTCAAGCGATGACCCGGCGGCAATCGCTCGATGAGGTCGTTGGGATGCTTCCACGGACCAGGGATGCGAAACGCAATTTCGACAGCAGGATCGCTCATGATGAAGCCCGAACGACATGGAAAGTGGAAACCGATCCTACCAATTCAGGTGTCCCGCTTGCGGCTTAGCGAGACCAGAATTTTCTCCGAACATTTTCTCCGAACGCTAAGCCGCAAGCGGAAGGCCGGATTCGAAATCGTATTCGCCGCCACTTTATCCGAGCGCCGATGGGATGTCAGTAGGAACTGCGGGTTTTGGGTTTCGCTTGCGTCTTCGCGATCGGACGCCGCGGATCGCTTAGTGGTCCGTTTCACAAATAACGTCCGGGTTGGGCTGGACCTTCGGTTGAGGCTGCGGGCATGATCGCATA
>JAIEPT010000317.1 GCA_019748295.1 Gemmataceae bacterium
GCCTAGCCTTGCGGTTCGGGCCATCACCGCCCGCAGAGGATTTGCACCTCCTGAGACACAACATGCCTGGCGCACAGCAGAAACGCCGGAGCAGCTGCTCCGGCGTTTAAAACCTCCACGTGTGCCGTTTCGGAAGCTTTTGAGAACCCGCAGTGAATCGGGGGTGCCTCACGCCCGGTTTTCGGATCCCACTACAGGGTGGGCTTGCGAGCGCCAGACGGTTACAAGAATCGGCTCCCAGCGGGTACTCGCATCGGTTCGTCAAAAGTGCAAACGATAACGAACACTGCAGAGGTATCCCAAGTGTACACGTCGTTCCCAGGCAAATCAACTGTTGAATAGGACGCGAAACGCGTATCGCGCAGAAGGGCAACACAACCAACGTACTGAACACTAGTTCCGATCAACATTACTGTTTTTTTATCATTTTTCGGAGATGCCGCCGGCTTGAACTCGGGTGGGCCATGAATCACGTAACGCTCTTACTTTCAAGATGTTAAGCAACCGATCGAGTTCCGATGCCATCCCCCGAACAGCATGTAATTCCTACCTTTTCGATATGTGATCCCTGACGTTTGTGCTGATTGTCACAAAGGTTAGGATTTCTGCAGCATGCCCATGTGCTTGCCCTGTTGACAGTTCAGCTGAGGTGGTCTATGATCCGCCTCGTCAATTGGACGAATGGAACGAATCGAACGGCCGCAAGGCATTCACCTCCTTCCCTTCAGCCTGCTGACCTGAGCGATAGCGGCATGGGCCGCTCTGCTCCGGCATTCGACATTGAAGTTTCCTGTTCCGAGTGACGCAAGGATGCGTCGCCTGGACGATCCAGGAGCGCAAGGATTGCGCGTCGGACGGGAGACGAACGAGCGAGGATCCGGATCGACCCAGTTCCCTGCCCATAGGCCAAGGATCGGCCGACGCAGGCGATACGGAATGCGAGGGTCAGGAAGCATCGGCTTCCCGAGGGACGGGAGACGACCGGACTCCGATCGCGGCTCGATCAGGGATTGATCGATTCGCGAACCTTCCTAACGGAAGGCAAACCCCTGCCTCGGCAGGGTTGGTCACATGCAAGGATGCGTTCGACCACCAGGTCGGCCATGCGAAGGATCGCAGCGGCCGACCTTTTTCTTTTGTCGAAGTCGTTTAGCGGGGAGCCGCAGGCGATCTTGCCTTCAACTGCTCGAACAACTCGACGTGCTTCCGCGCAATCTCGCGCCACGTAAAGTCGGCGGCATAACGCCGAGCCGCCTCGCCCATGCGGAGCGTTTCCCGCGGATCCGCAAGCAACCTCGCCATCGCATCGCGCAGCAATGACGCATTCTCCGGCGGCGCCGTCAGCCCCGTTTCGCTGGGTTGAATCAGATCCTCAAGCCCCGCGAGGTTCGTCGCGATCACCGGCGTAGCCGACGCAAAGCTCTCGAGCACAACGAGACCGAACGCTTCCCATTCACGTGAAGGCACGGCCGTGAAGAGCGCATTCCGATACAGGTACGCCTTCAGCGGCATGCCCACGCTTCCCAAGAACACCACGCGATCCGCAATGCCTAACCGCTTCGATTGAGCCTCCAATGCCGCTCGCTCCTCGCCGTCCCCCGCGATGACCAACGGCAGAGAGTCGGCAGGCAGTTGGGAATACGCATCGAGCAACACATCGACGCCTTTCCGCCTCCGCAATCGCCCCAAGAAAAACACATATCCCCGCGATCGGATGCGCTCCTCGAGCCCCTGGGGACGCGGAACTTCCTCGACAAACTTTTCGAAGTCCACACCGTTCGGAATACGCACGATGCGGAGATGGTCAGGACAAAGCCGGCGATAGCCGTCCTCCGTGAAGCGGCTGATGGCGATCAACGCATCCGCCTGCTTGCACGCCTCGACATACCGCGGCAGCATCGATCGCTTGTTCGCCCGATGGCTGTGCGGATTGACGTCGCCGCCATGACTCGTGATCGCGATGGGTATGCCCAGCTTCGCCTTCGCCAATCCCGCGAGCCAACCTTGCGGATAAATGCTGTGGCAATGGACGACGTCGAATTGCTTCCGCCGATGCGCTCGCGTGAGAAACCAGCGATACCAACTCACGAACAGCCGCGTCGAAAAGAACCGCGGATGTCGGATCACGGGATACGGCAAATCCTGATCTCTCGCCCGCAGCGGCAGGCGCGGATGCGGAGCCAGCACGGTCGGCTCATGGCCGAGCGCCTGGAATTGCCGAGCAAGCGCATCGACGACGAACTCCTGTCCGCCGATCTTCGGCAACGCCGTTTCCGTGTACAGGCAAATGCGCACGCAATGCTCCTGCGTTTTCCGCGGTTCGCGGCCTGAATGTGGTTTCGGAGGCCCCTGTCTTCCGCTTGCGGCTTAGCGTTCGGAGAACGCCCTGTTCTCGCTAAGCCGCAAGCGGAAATCCAGAAACGGGCGAGGGATCAACGCCAGGGATTGTTTTTGTCGTTCCGGCCCATTAGACAAGTCACAAGAGTCAGGAGGCCGATATGGAACCGGTGCGACCTTTCCCCGCGCCGCAAGAAGGGTCGCTCGAAGAACGCCTCGAACGGGGCGACCTGATCCCGTTGCAGCCCTGCCCAATCCCTTTGCCTTCCGAAACGGATCGCGACTTTCTTTACATGCAGAGACTGAGCGGCTCCAAGAACATCAACTTCAATCCAGCCACCGGCGCCGTCTCCGGCTTTCGCCGCCAGACCGCGGATCAACCTGCACGCGTGCAGAAAATCCTCGGCAATTTCTCCTCGGCCGCATGCGATTGGATCCGTGCGACGCTTCGCTACACGGTGACGGCGGATCGGGCGACGTTTCGTCCCGAGGAAGAGGCGATCCGCCGACTTCGGATCACCGCACGCAACGACCTGCTACATATCGACGCTTTTTCGACGCGTCCCACCAACGGCGGCCGCCTTTTGCGCCTTTTCGTCAACTTGCATCCCACCGATTTGCGAGTCTGGGCCACCTCGGAAACGTTCGCCAAGCTTCTCGAAGAATTCGGCGCCCAGGCTGGCCTTCCTGAGTCGGAGAAACTGACATGGCTCGAGCGCATTCTGAATCTCTTTCAGAAAAGCGAAACGGCTTCGACCCCCTACGACCAATTCATGGTCCGCTTCCAGCGTTTTCTCAAGCGCAACGCCGAATTCCAGGAACATGCCCGCAAGACGTTTTGGCACTTTCGCCCCGGAACCGGTTGGCTCGTCATGTCGGACGGCGTTGCGTATGCCGAACTGCGGGGTCGATTCGCCCTGGAACATTCGTTCTTCGTCAGCTCTGAATCCCTCGCCCTGCCCCACCTCGCCCCCGCCGTACTGCTCGCAAGCACGGGCAAAATTCCGGAACTCACGTTGCCTAAATCAGCGTGCGCGATTTCGCAGCAGCACCTTTCGCACCAACTCGAAGCGTCAGCGAGGAATTTCGCGTCGTCCCTCGCTGACGCTTCGGGCTAGTGCGGGCGACGTTCGTTCAGGCAAACTGTCAACTTTCGGCAACACTTCAATTCGTGACCTATAGTTGCACGCCGCGCGTAAGCGTTCGCGATTGCCCCGATTGATCGCGAATCGTCAAACCGCTTGTGTCTGACGGGTTTCCTTGTATGCCCATGCTCGAATTCCAAGACATCGTCAAAGACTATCCCAGCGGATTCCTGGGCCGGCATCGTCTGCGCGCGGCGGATGGCGTCAGCTTCCGTGTCGAACCTGGCGAGGCATTTGGGCTGCTTGGTCCCAATCGGGCGGGCAAGACGACGCTTGTCAAACTGCTGCTGTCGCTGTGTCGCCCGACTTCGGGAACCGTTACCCGCCTGGGGCGCCCTGCTCGTGACCGCTCCACGCTGGCTCGCGTCGGCTATGTGCATGAAAACCCCGCATTTCCGCGCTACCTGTCTGCCACATCCCTGCTTCATTACTTCGGCTCTCTGACGCTGCTGCCGGAACCCACAGTCCGCAAGCGTGTCCCGGAGTTGTTGGCACTGACAGGTTTGGCCGATCGCGCCCACGAGTCGATCTCGCGGTTCAGCAAAGGCATGGTGCAACGTCTGGGCCTCGCACAAGCGTTGCTCAACGAACCCGACCTCCTCGTTCTCGACGAACCGAACGAAGGGCTCGATCTCGTCGGCCGACAGTTGGTGCGCGACGTCGTTCGGCGGCAGAAAAGCCGCGGCGGCTCGGTCCTCTTCGTCTCGCATGTGCTGACCGAAGTCGAAAAGATGTGCGACCGCGTCGCCGTACTCATTGGCGGCAAGACTCAATTTGTGGGCACCCTGGACGCTTTGCTTCGCGATTCCGCCGGAGCCGCTCGGCCATTGGAAGTCGCGCTGAAACCGTACTACGACCTGCAAACTTCCCCCCAGGCCAACTCCGCCTGAGAAGAACACCTATGAACGCCCCTTCGCTGCTCTACGCACTCCGCTGGCTGACGCGCGACACGTTTCGCCAGGCCGTCGCCGGCAAAGTGTTTTGGCTCATGCTGGGCGTCAGCGCCCTGGCCATCGTCTTCTGCCTCGGCGTCGGCGTCGAAGGCGGCACGATTCGCGACGAAGGCGAACTTTACACGCCTGACGGCAAGCTTGCGATGCCGGACGCGCCGTCCCCTGGCACGCTCTCGCTTTTCTTCGGCGCCATGAACGTGGAGATCGCCCGCGATCGGACCTCCGCGGTCGAACTGATCCACCTCGTCCTCGCCTCCTGGGTCGCCGGGGCCGTGGGCCTACTGCTCACGCTGATTTGGACGGCCAGTTTCGTCCCTGATTTTTTGCAGCCCACTTCCGCAACGGTGCTGCTCGCCAAACCCTTGCCGCGCTGGGTGTTTCTCGCAGGCAAGTATCTGGGCGTCGTGCTGTTCGTCGCGTTTCACGCCGTCCTCTTCTTTGTAGGCACTTGGCTTGCCCTGGGCTCCAAGACCGGCATCTGGGTTAACTCGTACCTCGTAGGCATTCCCCTGCTCACCATCCAATTCGCGGTCTTCTACAGCTTCTCCGTCCTTGTGGCCGTGAGCTGGCGGAGTTCCGTCGCATGCGTGCTTGGCGTCATCCTGCTGTGGGCCGCCTCCTTCGGCATCAACTATGGTCGATTCACGGCCATGGCGATGCCGCAACTGGGTTCGCAAGCACGCCCGCTTTCGCCCGCAACCATGACGCTGATCGACCTCGCCTACTGGATGCTGCCCAAGCCCGCCGACATGGTCATCACGCTCCAAGATTGGCTCAACGCGGAAAAGCACTCCGCCACGCTCCGCAATGCCCCCGTCGTCAAAGACGCCATCGCCCGAGGCGCCTATGACCCGCTGTTCTCGCTGCTCTCCTCACTCGGTTTCGGCATCGTGATGCTGGGCCTCGCGGGGGCGCAGTTGGCGAAAGTCGAGTATTGAACCATTTCAAGCGACTCGTTTGCCGTCGGAACCTTGAGCCAAATCAAGACGCACGCCCGTAGAGCAAGGTGCGAATTGTCCATTCATTGCGAATAGCGTTTGCTCCAATTCGAGGCCTTCCACCGTGCAGACCGCTGATCGCGTGGATCAACGCTGTAAGGCTGACTCATGCGACGGTCGTTCGCCATCTAGTCATGCACCACCAAATCAATCTTAAGCATCTCCACCCAATCGTTTTGCGGCGACTTTCCGCCGATACTGATTTCTGACTCTCCGCCGTAACGCGGTTCCTGCCTTGGCGCCCGACGCCGAGCAACCGAGCAATTTCGAATTTCGCCGCACCTTTTCGGCAATGTGGAAGACTTTCGATCCTTATTTTGCCATAATCGGCGAAGACGAACGCATTTGTGGTTTGCTGCAGGTGATCCGTGACAGGTCCCGACGTTCATTCTGTAGAAGGCGATCCCGAAACCTCCCTCTCCCTCATGGATCGCCTTCGAGCCATGGATGAAGACGCCTGGCGGCGCTTCGTCCGGGTGTATGGACCTTTGGTCCGTCACTGGTGCCGCGAACACGGCTTGCAGGACGCCGATGCCGAGGACGTCGGCCAAAATGTGCTGCGATCCGTCGCCAATGCGATCGGAAAATTCGATCGCCGGCGCGGGCCGGGCTCTTTCCGAGCGTGGCTGCGAGTCGTGACCATCAACAAGGTCCGCGACTTCGCCCGCAAAAACGCCGGAGAGCCCAGCGCCACCGGCGGCAGCGATGCCGCGGCCATGCTCGGCGACATAGCCGATCCAGCTTCCTTGGCGGAGGACGCTTCCGACCCCGCCTCGGCGGCGGAGCGGGAGCAATTGCTGAAGCGTTCGATCGAAGCGCTCTTGGCGGAATGCGAAGAGGGAACTCGGCAGGCCTTTTGGCGCGTCGTCGTCGAACGCCAAAGCGCCTCCGAGACGGCAAAGGAACTTGGCATGACGGTCAATGCCGTATACCTGGCGAAGTCCCGTATCCTACGGCGGCTTCGCGACGAATTCGCCGACCTGGTCGATTTAAGCCCCTCCGACGCTGCACAAGCGGCTCCGGATTCCACTGCCGCTCATAGCTGAGGTCGCCTTGAAATCCGCCGTCGCCTCCCCCTCCGTCGCCTGCCCATCCCGAGAAACGCTCATGGCGTTTCAATCGGGCAAACTCACCTGGATGGACCTCGAAAGCGTCGGCGAACACCTCTCCGTCTGCGGCCACTGCGTTTCGAATCTCGAAGTGCTGGAACGCGAATCGGCCGACCCGCTGATCGAAAAAGTCCGCGATTGTCTCGCCGATACGTCCTACGACGAAAAACGCCAGGATCCCCTCCCCTCGCTCGGCGAACTGCGTTGGCTTGAGGGAAGCGACATCACCGTCGCCAGCACGGTCGAGGCCAAGCCTCGCACCTCGACCTCTTCCGGCCCGCTTCCCATCGCCATCGGCCACTACGAGATCCTGGCACGCCTGGGTCATGGCGGCATGGGGGTCGTCTACCGCGCTCGGCACACGGCCCTCCGTCGCGACGTCGCCCTCAAAGTCATCGCCTCGAATCTCGCCGACGATGCGAATGCCCTCTCCCGTTTTCGCACCGAAGGGGCCGCCATCGCCCGGCTCGTACACCCCTCGGTCGTTCGCATTTTCGATTTCGACGAGGACCAAGGTTCCCCCTACTTCGCGATGGAACTCATCGAGGGGGAGAACCTTGCTCAACGGCTGAAGAAGACGCCGCTCGCCTTCCGCGAAGCCGCCGAACTGGTCCATCAAATCGCTGAAGGCGTCGCCTTCGCTCACGCGGCCCAGGTACTCCACCGCGACCTGAAGCCGGCGAATGTCCTCATCACCGCGGAAGGCGAAGCAAAGCTCGCCGACTTCGGCCTCGCCAAGTTGCTGGACGACGAATCGGGCCATACCGTCAGCGAAATGATCCTCGGCACGCCCAGCTACATGGCCCCCGAGCAAGCCGCCGGCCGCACCAAGGATATCTCCGCCGCCACCGACATCTGGGCGGTCGGCATCATCCTCTACGAATGCATCGCGGGCCGTCCTCCCTTCAAAGGCCCCGACCGCGCTTCGACGCTTGAAATGGTCTGCAAGGCCGAACCTCCCCCACTTTCGGAAGCTCGTCCTGGCACGCCGCGGGATTTGGAAGCGATTTCTCTGAAATGCCTAGAGAAACGTCGCGAACGACGTTATGCTTCCGCTCAACAGTTGGCCGACGACCTGGGCCGCTGGCTCCGGAACGAGCCAACCGTAGCGCGGCCGGCATCACGTTTGGCGAAAGTTTGGAAAGCTTCGCGTACCTACGTCGCATGCGCGGCGTTGGCGGTGGGACTCGCGTTCGCGGTTCCTGCTTTGACTCCAGCGGATCCTCAAAAAGCATTGCAGGAAGTGGAAGAGAAGCTTGCCAAGGACAAGAGAGTGACGCTGATCGGCGAAAAAGGCGGCCCTGCCTGGTCGCGGATCGATTGCGGCATCGGCAAGACGCAGACAGCCTTCTCGGCGGACGGCTCTTTCAATGTCTTGGCATGGGAATCCAGCATGATTGCCTTGCTGCCCAAAGTCCCGTTCGAGGAATACCGAATCACGGCGGACGTGCGCCATGAGAAAGGCTCTGCGGGCAGTCGCGTAGGTATCTATTTCGCCGACACGCCGTATGAAGGAAACGGCGTGGAAGCTCGAGCTTGCCTGGCCCTCTGGTTCAACGACCAACAAGCGGTCGCCGATTTGGTTCCGATGGAACCCGTTCAGATCGACGGCAAAAAATATTTCAAAGTCAATCCGAACCGCGACAAGAACTGCCCCTACGCCGAGGTCCGCTTCGTTTCGAAGAATCCAACGTCCAACAAGTTGGTCATCGAGCATAGCGGGGAATTAGGTCACGGCAGCTTCTATCGTCCTCACGGAGCGATGATGCTCCGGGAACCCCCGCCCTGGCGGAGAATTGAGATTTCCGTAGGAAAAACGGAGGTAGCATTCCAATGGGAAGGCGAAACGATCGCTCGAAAACCGCTGAACTACGTGGACGACAAAGCAACGGCGGCATTTCGCCGCTGGACGGCGAAAGAGCCCAACCAGGCCAATGTCGGCAAAACGCCCGAAAAGGCCAAATCGAATGGCGGCATCGGCTTGATCCTTCAAGATGCCGAAGCGTCGTTCCGAAAAATTCTCATCGAATCCAATTGACCGAATCGCCTTAACTTTTTTCACGGGAGCAAGTTTATGCCGCTGTCTGCAAAGGTCGTTAAAGGCAAATACGGAAAAGACGCAGCTCGCGTGTTCCTTGTTGTAGACGTCAGACAGACTGCGACCGAAAGACTTCCCGTGAACGTCGCTGTTTCCGGGATATCAGTCACTTATGGCGCCATGAATGTCCAAGGAAATTTAGCGGCCCGAAAGAAGAAAAAATTCGTTTTTATGTTTAGGACTCCGAACCCTGCGCCAGGGCCTAATGAAGAGGTGCGGCTCGCCTTTACGTTGCATTTTCGCAACAACATCAATCTGCCGCTTAATGACACCTTCAAAGGGAGTCTGATCGATCCGAAGCCTGACTCTCGCACTGCGAACATCGCCATCAGCTATCCCATGAATAACGACCAAGTCCCGGGTCCAGACTTCTATTCGGAAGGGACGCTTGGGGCCAGCGAAACCCTCGGGGACGCTTACTGTTTGGATGATGCGGCGGCGAGACTTGATCCCGACTGGATCTACGAGGAGCCGGGGTATTGGTGCTGCGGATATTCTATAGCTAAGCGTGGATTTTACGAAATGCACGTGTCTCCATATAATGGAAGCGATGTCGTGACGAATTTCGAAATCACTTGATTGCAGAAAAGCCCGGACTGAGACATGCCTATCACGCATCAGCGACAAAGGGCTTTTACGCTCATTGAGCTGTTGGTAGTCATCGCAATCATCGCGGTTCTGATTGCGCTGCTCGTGCCGGCGGTCCAGCGGGTTCGCGAGGCCGCCGCACGCGCACAATGCCAGAACAACCTCAAACAACTCGCCCTTGCGGCTCACAACTATCACGGCACGTACAACGCATACCCTCGAGGCTGCAACACCTTAGTTGCCCTACGATCCAATTTTCGTTACGATTTGCTCCCTTATATCGAACAAGGTGCAAGGCAAGCCCTGTTTGCACTGAACGCTTCGGCCTTGACTGTCGCGAACGAGCCCGCTGTCCGTGGCGACATTTCGACATACATTTGCCCGTCCGACCCTTCAGTCGGCGCCCAGATAGACTCCATATCGGCAATGATTGGCCGTGCGAACTACTTTGCGAATCTAGGCGGGCATGCTTGGCAAGCTGAGAGGGACAATAGCAAGGGAAAGCTAGACGGACAGCTTGGGGTATTCGCCCTGAATATCCAGGTAAAAATGACGGCGATTACAGACGGAACGAGCAACACGGCAATGTTCGCGGAGATTAAGCGAGGCGCCGCTCCGGGGAACGATGCGTTTAACGTCACCAAGCTGACTCTGGCAACGTGGGATTATTCGAATACCAACGCCAACAACCTTGGGCCGAATGTCGCCTGCGATTCGCCGACTTCCACAACGAATTTGACCGGAGTGCGAGCGTTCACATCCGAGAGCTTCATGGTTTTTTACACGCATACGGTTCCACCCAATTTTGCAGGCCGCGACTGTGGAGCCGCTCCAGGCTACGATCGCCTGCATCTCGCCGCTCGCAGCTTCCATTCCGGCGGCGTGAACCTCGGCATGTGCGATGGCTCCGTCCGCTTCTTCACCGATCGCGGAGGCAAGGACGCCACGGATCCTCGCAAACCGTCAGTCGCCTGGAAGGCTCTTGGGACGCGTTCCGGGTGCGAAGTCCCGGATTGGAGCGATTGAATCGTCGCCGAATGCTGCTATCGAGCGGGGCATCGATCATCCCCAATCACCGTCTCGGAAAAAGACGAGACCAAATCGGCTCGAACCATCCAGGCATTTCTTCGGAATGAATCAAGAGTTCATTTCCGTTAACGGCGTCCGCAAAGTAACGGCCTCATTGCCGCTTGCGTCGAAGAAGAACGCACGACTTGATGCAAGAACCGCGTCGGCACACAGCTTTAACGATCTGTGGTAACGCTTGACGATCTTTGATCCCGGCACATCATGACCGCCTTGTGCGAATCGGAGCTTCACTCGCTGCACGTTGATCGCGGGATCCCGTACCAATCCATCGCCTTGTGAAGGTTGTTTTTGACGGTGCTCTTGCCGGAACCGTTTGGCCCTGCGAACATGCGAAGCCGTGGCACGCCGTGGCACGCCATCTCTCATGGCTGAATGCGAATAGTGCGTTCGGTAACGGTTCGACGAGCGGGAAGAGTTTTCAAAACCTTCTCGCCGTTTGGACCTTTCTCGA
Organism: Gemmataceae bacterium; assembly: GCA_019748295.1. GTDB lineage: Bacteria > Planctomycetota > Planctomycetia > Gemmatales > Gemmataceae > JAIEPT01. The sequence continues at coordinate 10,769 of JAIEPT010000317.1, forward strand.
TGAGCAAGTTGCCTCGAACGAACACGATTGTATGACCGGATTCCATTGCGATCCGTTGCGCTGCGCTGAGTGCGGCAACGGCAAGCGCCGGTACGTCAGCGTCTTCGATATCTTCGTCGTGGATCCACGAGTCGGCTCCTTTTTATGTCCTGCGATCATTCTATCACGAGGAAAACCCGATAGCCCAGTTGTCGATGCCGAGGCGCTGCAAACACGCAAACCCCGGCTCCATCGCCGGGGTTTGCCGTTTGGGTTGCTGCATCCATCGCGTTATTTCTTCCGCGCTTCCTTCAGGGTCGCCAGATACTCGACCACGTCGGCCAAATCCTGCGGAGTCAAATTTTTGTGAAGGTCGGCCGGCATCAGGCTGATGGCGGTCTTCTTGAATTCCTCCACGTCGTCCTTCTTGAACGTCCGCTGAATGCCATCGGCCCCTTTCAGCACGATGCCTTCCGCAGTATTGCTCACCAAAAGGCCCGTCTGCACGCCGCCGGCTTTGGTTTCCACGACATAGGTTTCGTAGTTATGAGCAATGCCGGCGCTGGGGTAGAGGATCGATTCCCAGATCGCCTCACGGCTCAGCTTCTTGCCGATCTCCGAGAGGTTTGGGCCCACGTCCTTGCCGTCGCCATTGACGATGTGGCAGGTGTTGCAGGTCGATTCCTTGGCCCTGAAGAGCGTCGAGCCTTTGTCCGGAGAACCCTTCATCTTCACCAGTTCCGCGAGGGCCGGCAGCGGGCGGTCGTCTTTGGTACGGGGCGAGGGGAAGAGCGTTTCCGCTTGCTGCTTCAAATCGTTGAACGGCGACGTGGCGAAGGCGGCTCCTGCGGCGACCTTCAGGTCTTCCGCGAGTTGCTTCGATTGGGCCATCTTGATGATCTGGCCCGCACCCGTCTTCGTCTTCGCAAGCGCCCGCAGGGCCTGACGGCGAATCTCGCTGTCGCTCGCCTTGTTCTGCACGATCGGCAACAGCACGGCAGCAGCACGATCGTCGGCGGCGAGGCCGAGTGCCTGAACCGTCGCGAGGGCGATCTCGACGTTCTTGCCCGCGGCGGCTTCGCCGAGAAGCTTGGCCTGCCCGCGTTCGAGCAGCGCCTTGGTTGCATTCACGCCAAGCTGTTGGCCGGCGTTCTTCTGAGCGATAGCGAGCAATTCCGGGAAACGCTTCGCGTAGCCGAACTGGCCGACGATTTCGACGAGCGTGTTCGGATCCTTCGCATCATCGAGGATCTTGTCGATCGTCGCGGCGAACTTGGCGTTCTTATTCGGGTCCGCGTTCTTCAGCCGCTTCACCGCTTCCACGCAGACGAATTGCTTCCGCTTCGCATCGCCCGTGCCCTCGGTCGTCAACAGGCTGATCAGGGCGGCATCTTTCGCTTCGCTGGCGGGTTGGAAATCGAATGCCCGCAGGAACCGGGGCATTTCCTCCGCCATCCGGCTCGGATCGCGGATGATCTTGGCGAGCAACTCCGGCGTGTTGGCCGCGCGCGAACGCCAAATGACGTCGCGAACCGCGGGGTCCACCATCCCCTTGGATTCGGCTTCCTTGAGGTAGGCGCCGAGATAGGCATCCCACTGCTTGTCGGCGCCGATGCCGAGGGCTTCCAGATACCAGCGGTCCTGGCCATCGTGTTGCAAAGCGAGCGCGGCCCAAAGGCTCGCGGCCTCGGGCGACTTCGAATGACGCAGGGCGATGATGCATTCGCGGCGAACTTCCGGCGCCTTGTCGCTGACAAGCGCTTTCACGATCGGAATCACATCGAGCTTCAGTTCGCGCGCCATGCGGACGCCGACCATGCGAAGGTCCGGCTGCTGATCCTTGATCGCCTCATCCACGGTCTGCCGGCCGCGGCCTTCGATCCGAGCGAGCAACCAGAACGCACGAGCGCGCAGGCGGTTGTCGTCGGACTTCGTCAGCTTCAGCAACTCCGCCTCGGCGGCTTTGCCGTCCTCATGCAGCTTCGTGTAAGCAAGGTAGCGCGTGGCGAGATTCGGGCTCTTGAGAGCTTCGGCCGCGCCGGCCGTGGTCGTCACATCGACCTTGGGAACGCTGACCTTCGAGCCCTTCGGAGCCACGCGGAACACACGGCCACGATCGACTTCGCCCTGAGCATGGCCGCCGACGCCCGGATCATACCAGTCGGTGACGTAGAGCGAGCCGTCGGGACCGACGCAGACGTCGGCGGGGCGGAAGAAATTGTTCTTCTTGCTGCCGTCAAGGATGTTGACGATCTTGGCCTTGTAGCCCGCGCCGCTTTTCGTGGCCGGATACGCGCGAACAACGTTCGCGCCCGGCTCGCAGTGGATCACCTCGCCTTGAAAATCCTTCGGCAGAAGCGTTCCTTCGTAGACGCAAATGCCGGTCGGCGACCCCGCGCCCGTCTGCAGCAGATTCGGCACGACGCCGGGATCGTTGAGGTGCCAGTGCTTGAGCGGCGTCTCCTTTTCCATGTTGGTGCGCGGCGAACCCCAGCCGGCGCCGGTGATTTCGTCGACGTAGCCGTAGTTGCCGAATTCCATGACGTAGTTGATGCGTACGCCGCGATTGCCGTCATCGTCGTTGTCCGACTGCCAGAGAGTGCCGAAGGAATCGACGGTGACTTCATAGTTGTTGCGGAAGTTCCACCCGAGCGTCTCGAAATTGGAGCCGTCCGCGTCGCAGCGGAAGACCATCCCCTGGCGATACGGCTTGCCGTTGGCGGCCACCGTGTTGCCCGCAAGATCCTGAACTGGCTTGCCGTCCTTATCGAAGACCGCGTTCCCGGTGTTGCCGAAGTTCCAGTAGAGCTTGCCGTCGGGGCCGAAGAGGAAGGAGTGGGCGGAGTGATCGTGTTGCGGCGTGCCCGTCTTGGTGAAGAGTGCTTCCTTCTTGATGATTTTGTCGTTGTCGTCCTTGGTGAAGATCCAGATATTCGGCGTGGCGGAAACGATCACCTTGTTGCCAAGCACGCAAATTCCCATGGCGGAATCAACGTCGCGGCCCTGGTAAAAGGTGGTCGTCTTGTCGGCTTTGCCGTCGCCGTCGGTGTCTTCGAGGATGAGGATGCGGTCCCCTTCCGGACGGGAATTGTTGCGACCTCGGTAGTTCTTCACGTCGCAAATCCAAACGCGGCCGCGATGGTCCACATCGAGGTTGGTGGGATTGGTCATCATCGGCTCGGAGGCGAAGAGCTGAGCCTCCAGTTCGGGATGCACATCCAGATTGGCGACCGCATTGGCCGGGTCATGCTTGGGATCGGTCTTCTTCCCTTGCGAGAGGCCGCTGCCTCCCCAAAACGTCGCGACGGCGAGGCCGAGCGCGGCGAGAAATGCGAAACGAACGTTGTTCATCGAATCCTCGGGGTGGGAAAGCGGTGGGAGCCGCGCGAGCGGCTACCAGATGTTGAATCCGATGCGGCGCGATGGGTCAACTGAAAAACCTAAAAGGCTTCGCTCCCCATCGCGCCGTTTGCGCGATACGATGCGGACGAACCCATAAGCTCCACCGCCTACCGTGAGGCGATTCGCCATGCCGCCGATGCAACCCCGTGGCCAACTCTGGTTCGCCCTCGAAGCTCTCTGCAAAGATTTCCGCACCTGCTGCGGCCTCGAAGAGAAGGCGGCATTGGAAACGCTGGTCATCGTGCTCACCAACATGCTCGCGGAACAGAAAGCGGACCTGGATAAGATGACCGCTCCGCCTGCACCCCCACCAACGTGATCGACAAAGCCGATCGGACGGTTCCATTTCGCGTACGATCTTAAGAACCGAGCCAACCACAAGAACTGACTTAGCAACATATTGCGGCAAGCAGCGTTTCCATTTCGGTTCCATTTGGTTCCCGCCGTGAGGCGAGTCCCCCCACACCAACCCGAAGCGTCAGCGAGGGCCGACTTCGACCTCGTTAACGCGTCGGGTTAGTGCGGCCAAAGCTGCAACAACGTCGCGTTCTGTAGGGAACGCCCTTCGTGGCGTTCCGCCGAACTGGACGATGTCAGCCCCAGCAATCCATCTGCAGCAACCGCCTCAGCCGCAATGCGTGGCGTCACAGACAATCGCCGGGGATTTCGCGGATCGTTGGATGCTGCGACCGACATCGTCCCGTTCGGCGGAACGCCACGGAGGGCGTTCCCTACAGAACGCGACGTCGCTGCGTCGATCTGCAAAACCCCGTGGTATGTCGGCTGGTTCAGAGAAAAATCGTTTTCCGCTCTTGCGGTGAACGGAAAGCCAGTCCTACAT
>JAIEPT010000163.1 GCA_019748295.1 Gemmataceae bacterium
TACATCGCTATGCTGCACATGAGCTTTGCGTTCATCATATACGGAAAAATGGGGTTTTCCGGATAGGCTCTTACTGCGTGCGCGGCTCCTTTGCATACCACGCCATGCGCTCGCCTTGCTCATCCAACGAATACCTGATCGCCGCCTCAACGTCTGCAATCCGAAACAGATGCCGCGTGCTGCCGTGGCGCGACCAACGGCGACGCTCCGCATCTCCGAATCCTGCCCGCGTCAATTCGCGCGATGCCCGCGCTTTCATGTCGCTCATCATTCGCCCAGGGTCTCGCTCCGCCGCGACCACCAGATGGACGTGGTTCGACCGCACATGGAGAGCGAGCAAGTCCCAGCCGCGCTCTTTCGCCAAACCGACCAGTGCGTCCCGAACGATGTCTCGTTCTCTCGGCCCCATGACGTAAGCAGCCTGAAGCATGGCCGCCCCCTCCGCCTGTTCCTGATCGGCATTCGGCGGCAAAAACTCCGCGCCATACGCATTGTGGGAACGATCGACGGAACGCTTCTCGCTTCCATGAAGCCACGTCCCGTACGTCGAAAACGTGATGAAGTACGCGAGGGCCATATCGCCTCCAAGAGCCGCGCACGCAGTAAGCGGATTAAGGAGCCGCGCACGCAGTAAGCGGATTAAGGAGCCGCGCACGCAGTAAGCGGTCGGCGTGACGCTGAGCGAACCGCTTACTGCGTGCGCGATCAGGCTATTTAGCCGAGGATCGCAATAAACATAAATGCTGCCGTCTTTTGCAAGAAAATCACGCACAAGACAAGCCGCTCGTAGATCATGCTGATAAACGAATCAACTCCCTTCCCCCACGTATCCCGGTAGGCGATTTCTTCAAGAACGTTGGGCTTCTTCGTGAACGCGTCGTCGCCGATTTCGATGTCCATCGAGAAGTCGGCCCCAACCTCGAAGGGCGGGTTGATGTAGATGAGCTTGATGCCGCCGTGGCGCTCGATCTCCTCACGCATCGGGCCGTTCTTCAGGCTCGACAGAATCAGCTTGTTGGTCCAGTCCGAAATCTGCCGGCCTCGCTCGTCGATGCGAAACAGCGGCAACGCTTCCTTCACCGTCTCCGATCGCGGCTCGTCCACCTGCTCGATCTATCGAGTCGGCATTTTGCGTAGTCCACCCCCTCGCGTCAATCAAAAAGAGCCGCGCACGAAGTAAGCGGGCGGCGTGGCGTCATGCGAAACCGCTTACTGCGTGCGCGGCTCCTTTCTCCTGCGTCCCTCATTGCCACGGCTTCTTATTCCAAGACGGCTTGTCTCACGGGCAGAGAACCCAGCAACGTGATCAATCCGCGTGGGTCAACGGGCTTGACCATGTGCTGGTCGAACCCGGCGTCTTCCGCCCTCCGTTTGTCTTCTTCCTGCCCCCAGCCGGTCACGGCGATGAGGGCCATACGTTGGCCCCACGACTCTTGCCGAATGCGGCGGCACGCCTCGTACCCGTTCAACTTCGGCAGGCCGATGTCGAGCAACACCACCTGCGGTCGGAATTCGTCCGCGGCTCGTACGGCTGCCTCGCCATCGTAGGCCGTGCGGATGTCGTTTCCCATCATTCGCAACATCATCCCCAGGCTGTCGGCGGCGTCCCGGTTGTCGTCCACGATCAGGATGCGGAGCGACGAAGCCCAGACCTCCTGCTCCGCCCAATCCCGAGGGGCGATCGCGTTTTGCTGCCCCACGACGATGGGCAAGCGGACCACGAACTTGCTTCCCGTGCCCGGCCCCTCGCTGCGAGCCTCGACGGTGCCGCCGTGCATCTCGACAAGCCCCTTCACGAGCGACAGCCCGATGCCTAAACCGCCCTGCGACCGTTCCAACGCCCCCTGCACCTGCGAGAACAACTCGAAGATGCTCCGCAACTTGTCCCCGGGGATGCCGATGCCCGTGTCCTTGACGGACACGACCACGTCGCTGCCTTGCCGCTCGGCCGTCAGATGGATGGCGCCGCCCGGTGGGGTGTACTTGGCGGCGTTGTTGAGCAAATTGGCGAACACCTGGGCCAACCGGGTCACGTCCGCGTCCAGATGCAAGGACTGCGGCGGAAGGGTCACCGTCAGCTCATGACGACACTGATCGATCAACGGGCGACTCGTTTCGACCGCCCCCTGGATGACCGTTTCCAGGGCGGCCCGCTCGCGCTTGAGTTCGATCTTGCCCCGGCTGATGCGGCTCACGTCCATCAGGTCGTCGATCAGACGGGTCATCTGCTGGATCTGCCGATCGATGACGTCCCGCGCCCACTGCAATTCCGGGACTGCGGGCCCCTTCATGTGCAACAGATGGACGGCGTTGCGCACCGGGGCCAGGGGGTTGCGCAGTTCATGGGCTAGCGTCGCCAGGAACTCGTCCTTCCTGCGGTCGGCGTCGCGCAGGGCCTGCTCGGCCTCGCGCAGACGCGTGGTGTCGAAGTAGTAGCACACCACCGCGAACTGCCCGTCGGGCATCGTGATCCGCTCGAGTTGCCACTCGTACGTCTCCACCCAGTCCACGTCGGCCCGCGGGCTGACGAGCCCGGGCGACTTGTAGGATTCGCCGGTGTCCAGCGTGCGGCGCAAGATGGCGATGAGTTCCGTCGCCAGCGGCTCGGGCCAGAGGACGCGCATCGCGTCGTCGAGCCGCCGGCCGATCGCCGGGTTCACGCTGCGGAACGCCCGCTGCTGCGAGTCGGCGTTGATGTGCGAGATGCGGAAGTCGGCGTCGACGATGTAGAATCCGCTGGGCGAGCGGTCGATCAGGAGCGTCAGCAATTCGGCGCCGCGCCGCACTTGGTCCTCGGCCCGCTTGCGCTCGGTGACGTCCAGGGAGTACACCGCCAGCCCGCCGTCGGGTGTGGGAAAAGCCCGGTCGAAAAACCAGCGCTGCCAGGGCGTGTAGAAAACCTCGTACTCGACCGGCACGCGATCGCGCATGGCGCGGCGAAGCTGCGCGTGGGCCTCGTTGCCGACGGCGGCGGGAAAGACCTCCCACAGGTTGCGGCCGATCAACTCCTCGCGCGACTTGCCCATCCGCTTGACGCAGTGGTCGTTGACGAACGTGAACCGCCACTGCGTGTCGAACGACATGAACGCATCGGTGATGCTGCCGAGCAGGCCGGCGATGCGATGTTCACGCACCTCCAGAAGGCGGGCGTCGGCCTCGGCGGCGACGCGGGCGTCGTCCAGGCCCTGCTCCCGCATCCGCACCGCTTTGATCACCCACCACAACAGCCCCGTCAGGAAGGCGATCAGGATCGCCACAAGCGAGGCTGTGCCCAAGCCGGTCGCGTACAGCCCCGCCTCCTGGCCCTTCACCCGCAGCCAACCCAGGACGACGGGGACGGTGAGCAGCAGAGGCAAAGCGCGACGCGCGAGCAGGCCCGCCCCGCCGGGGTCCACAAGCGTGCGCATCGGCTCGCGCTCGGGGTGGCTGGCGATGATTCCGACCGACACGGCCAGGAGGAAGGTCGACGTCTGCAGCGCGATCACCGTGAGGTACGGCAAGGCGTAGAGTTGCTCGACGCCGTACAGATAGCCGATCAGCGACAGCGCGCTGAGGGCCGCCGTCGTCAGGACCAGCGCCGGCGCCGCGCGGCGGAGGCGCGGCGGGCACGCGCTCAAGACCAATGCCGCGCCGATCAGCGTCCAGCAAAGACTGCCGGGCGGCCCCATGCGGCCTGGAAACACCACGCCCACACGGCCCCACGCGCGGCCGAACATCAGCAGCGCATCGATGCCGAAGGAGAGGCCGCTCACCCATTGAAGCAACGTCAGTCCGCTGATGGTCAGGACGATGGCGCCGCAAACGGCCGTGGTCCGGACCCGATGGGTCGCGAGCGCCAGCACGGCAACGCCGCTGAAGACGACGCAAAGAGCCGCGTTGGGCTGGATGGAGATGCCGTTGCCGTCCCAGTCCGTGAGACGCGGAATGTTCAACACCCAGCCAGCCAAGGAGATGAATCCCCCTAGGACCGCATAAAGACCAGCCAGGAGAGATAGTCGGCGAGTCACGCAGTTCTCCGTGGGCGCCGGGCAGCGATGGCGATGCGCCCTTCTCCTGCCGGCTATCGACTGTCAACGAGCGAAGTGTGGGATGGGTGGCGTTCTTTCGCCCCCTCTCCCTTCGGGAACTGGGGGTGAGGAAATGCTACGCCCGAAGCGACGCAGTGTCCTGCTCCCCGCGGCGAAAGCGTCCTTCAACGCGAAGAATAAGGGCCAAGAGAACCCTTACCCCAATCGTCTCCGGTGGGAGATTTTCGTCTCCCGGTGGGAGATAAGCGGTAGAAACCCGCCACCCGCCTTGCCGCCGGACGATCATAACAACAATTCGACAGAAGGTCTTCCCGCGGGGTCGGCCTCCCAAAAAAAAGGATGCTTTCGGAGCTCAATACACTGCCCGGCTGTGCCTCGGTGAACGCTTCGCGACGACGATTGCTCGTCGCCACGCATCACTTGAGGCCGAGGCGGCTGGCTAGGCCTTACCTCGTGCGGCTCTCGCATCCGCAACCGCTCCCCGGCTTACGCCGACGCACCCTGACACCTTTTCTCTTCCCTTTTCTCTTCCTTTTCTCTTCCCAACACCAAGCCTTCGGAAACTCCCCTCACGCGGCCTTCGGCCACCCTCTCCCCCGCATGCACTGTCCTGCACGGGCCAAGTTGATCGCGGCGGGGGAGAGGGAGGGGTTTGCTGCGTTTGCTGCCCTTATTCCATTTTTCCTCCTGAGAGCCGATGCTTGGGCCTCGCGGTACAATCTTGGGTGAACCCCGGAGTCCGCATGATGCAGTCGCACGCCGTTTCGCTTGAGAGCTTGATCGACTCCCTGACCCCGGCCCAACGTGAAGCGGCGGAGCACATGGAGGGTCCGCTCCTCGTTCTTGCGGGGCCGGGATCGGGGAAGACGCGCGTCATCACGTGCCGGATCGCGCATCTCATCCATCAGGGCGTGAGGCCCCATCAGATCCTGGCGATCACGTTCACGAACAAGGCCGCGGGGGAGATGAAGCAGCGCGTCGAGGGGATTCTGCCGGGACGCGGCATGTGGATCTCGACGTTTCACAGCCTCGGCGTCCGCCTCCTTCGGCAATACGGGGAAAGGCTCGGCCTCGATCGCAATTTCACCGTCTACGATCAGGCCGACCGCGTCCGCATGACGAAGGCCGCCCTCGATTCGGCCAAGATCGACAACGTCCGCTTCACGCCCGATTCCATCCAGTCGGCCATCAGCAAGGCGAAGAACCAGTTGCTCTCGCCTGCTCAATATGCCGGCAAAGCACGCGATTTCTTCTCGACCGTCGTCGCCAACGTCTATGCGGCTTACGAGAAGAAGATGCGCGATGCGAACGCGCTCGATTTCGACGATCTGCTCTACTGGCCCGCCCTTGCGATGAAGAACGACCCGGAGCTTCGGGCCGAGTTGGATGCTCGTTTCAAGTATGTGCTGATCGACGAGTATCAGGACACGAACTCGGCTCAATATGCCATCGCGCGCGGGCTGTCGGTCGATTTCCCGAACCTGTGCGTCGTGGGCGATCCGGATCAATCGATCTACAAGTGGCGCGGTTCCGATATTCGCAATATTCTCGACTTCGAGCGTGACTTCCCCGGCGCCAAGATCGTGACGCTCGCGGAGAACTTTCGCAGCACCAAGTCGATCCTCCGCGCCGCCGATCGGCTCATTGCTCACAATGTGCAACGCAAGCCGAAGACGCTGACGACTGACAAGAACGACGGCGCTCCGGTGGCCGTGCTGATCTTCGAAAACGGCGTGGATGAAGCGGAGCAGGTAGTGAGCCGGATTCGCCGGGAGGTGGAAGACGGCAAGAGAAACTACCGAGACTATGCGATCCTGCTGCGGATGAACGCCCTTTCGCGCAACCTGGAATCGGCGTTCGTGCATCAGCGGGTGCCGTTCCAGATCGTCCGCGGCCTCGCGTTCTTCGATCGCAAGGAAAACAAGGACATCGTCGCGTACCTTCGCCTGCTGCTGAACCCGCGCGACGACATTTCGTTTCTTCGCGTCGTCAACGAACCGGCCCGCGGCGTCGGCAAGACGTCGCTGGAACATCTGCAGGACTATGCCGAACCTCGCGAGATCCCGCTGCTCGAAGCGGCCCGGCAGGTAGAAAAAATTCCCGCGATCAAAGGCAAGGCATCGACGGGGCTCAAGAGCTTCGTGCTCATTCTCGAAGATCTGCGCCAGCTTCTCGATTCGACGCCGGACGAACTCATCCGCCAATTGCTGGAGCGGACCGGCTATCGGCGGATGCTCAAGGAGAGCACGGACTCCGAGGATCAGGAACGCCTGGCCAACGTCGAGGAATTGGTGACGGCCGCCCACCAGTTCCATCAGGAGGATTCGAGCCGCACGATTGCGGATTTCCTGGAAAACATCACGCTGGCAAGCGACGTCGATGGCTGGGACGAAAAGCAGGACTGCGTTTCCGTGATGACGCTGCATGCGGCCAAGGGGCTTGAGTTTCCCGTCGTTTACCTTCCTGCCATGGAGCAGGGCATTCTGCCGCATGAGCGGAGTCTCGCGAGGGAAGAGGATCTCGAAGAAGAGCGTCGCCTCGCCTTCGTCGGCATCACGCGCGCGATGCAGGAGCTTTACCTCACCCACGCCCGCATGCGCGAGTTCCGCGGGCAGACGCTGTATGCCGTCGGCAGCATGTTCCTGGAAGAGTTGCCGAAGGAAGAGGTGAAGGAAGTGGACCTGTCCTGCAGGGGGGGCGGCACTCGCCGGGCGAAGGATGCCTGGCGCGGACCGCAATCCTCCTCATCAAGCCGAGGCTGGTACGATGCGGGCACGTTCGACAAACCGAAACCCGATCCGCAGCCCGCTCTGCGCATGGACTCTCCCCATTTCATTTCCACGGGCCCCGCGGGCGATCCGTCCGCGTATGCCGAGGGGATGCTGGTCCAGCACGACAGCTACGGCTTGGGACAAATCATGGAAATCAGCGGCGCCGGCGCCCTTCGCAAGATCAAGATCCGCTTCAACCAAGCCGGCATGCGCACGTTCATCGCGGACAAAGCGAAGTTGACGGTGGTCAAGAAATCGTAAACTCCGGCATTGCCTGATGTGAAAGGATGGCCGGTGCGCCTTTCGCCGGACTGCGCGCCGGTCGTAGCGGAATTGCGGCAGGCAGGTGGGCGAGCAGCCGCTGTCAGGCGGCTGCTACGGCATCCGCAAAAGTCTCGTAACTTTCGGTCGAGCCGCCAACAGCAAACGGTCTATGCGTCACGAGACTCCTGCGGACGCTTTACCAGCCGCCTAACAGCGGCTGCTCGCCGCGCTTCGCCTAGTGCTTCACCAGTTCCGCGCGCTTCGAGTTGTAAAGTTCCATGCTGCTGAGAATGATGTTGCACGCGTCGAAGCGTCCCATGAAGCGTTCGACTTTGATCTTCTTGTCTTCGAGCGCCTTGTAGTCCTCGAAGAATCGCCGGATCGACATCAGGCGATGCTCGGGCAACTCCGAAATATCGCGGTAGTGGCGATACTCGGGGTCGTCGGCGTGGACGGCGATGATCTTGTCGTCCTCTTCGTTTTCGTCGATCATCTGCATCACGCCGATCGTCTTGGCGCGGATGATCGCGAGCGGCACCACTTCGACCTGGCCCAAGACCAGCACGTCGAGCGGATCGTTGTCGTCGCAGTAGGTCCTGGGAAGAAATCCGTAGTTCGCGGGATAGTGGACTGCGGAGAAAAGGACGCGATCGACCCGCAGCATGCCGGTGTCCTTGTCCAACTCGTACTTCACGCGTGAGCCGATGGGGATTTCGATGACGGCGCGAAAGACCTCGGGAGTCTCGGGGCCAAGTCCAACGTCGTGCCAGGGATTCATTCGGTCGTTCCTTGGAGGGGCTTCGAAGCGGCCCCCGCGGAAGCGTTGTCGGCGGCGGGAGCCCCACGGTTCCCCTCGCCCTTTTGGGGAGAGGAGTTAGGGGTGAGGGGTTCGACAACGCCTCGGTCGAGGATTGTATCACTGCCGCGGTCGAGCCGGGTCGGCGCCGAGGCGAACATGCGGACGTCGACGCGTTGGGCCTTCGTCAAATCCACGCTTTCGCTCGCCAAATCGAACTCAAGCCGCGGCTCTTCGCTCAGCTGCAACGGCAAGCGGACGGTGAACGTGCTTCCACGTCCCAGTTCGCTCTGCAGGCCGACTTCGCCGCCGAGCAGCTTCGCCAGTTCGCGGACGATGGAGAGCCCGAGGCCGGTGCCGCTATGTTGCCGGGTCATCGTGCTCCCCGATTGGCGGAACTTCTGGAACACGAGTTCCTGTTCTTCCGGAGCGATGCCCACGCCCGTATCGCTGACGGTCAGCACCAAGAACCGCCCATCGGTCTCGCCGCGCAACCAAACTCGGCCCCCTTCGGGCGTGAACTTGACCGCATTCGAAAGGAGGTTTTCGAGAATCTGCTGAAACTTCGTTTGATCTTGCCGCAAGGACGGAATGCCCGGATCGATCTGGCTCCGCACGTCGATGTTCTTCTTTTCCGCGAGCGGGCGAAACATGGTCAGCAAGCCTTCGCACATGTCTTGCAAGCTGAACTCCGTGAGCTTCACCTGCATCTTGCCGGCCTCGATCTTGGCGAGGTCGAGAATGTCCTCGATGAGATTCAGAAGGCGTTTGCCCGAAGTCTGGATGTTGCCCACCCAACGCTGTTGCTTGTCGGCCAACGAATCGCTGGTGAGGAGCACGTCGGAGAAGCCGAGAATGCTGTTGAGCGGCGTGCGAAGCTCATGGCTGACGGTTGCGAGGAAGTCGCTTTTCAGCCGATTCGATTCGTAGAGTGCGAGATTCGCCTGGGCCAACTCGTCCACTTTGCGGTCGAGATCGCCGTTCGCCTTGCGCAAGTGGTCCTGCATGGCGACGAGCGAACGAAGCATGCGGTTGAAGGCATGGCTCAAATCCTCGAACTCGTCCCCGGTTTGAATCTCGCTGCGGACATTGAGTTCCCCCTGGGAGATGGCGTCGGACACTTCCTTCAGATGCTTCACCGGCTTCACGATGATGTAGCGGACGATGATCCAGCTGCCCGTCATGATGAGGATCGCCGTGGCGAGCGCGACGGCCATGAGCAACGCGCGATTCCAATGCACGCCTTCCTCGATCGATCGCGTGGACATGCGAAGCCGCAACATCCCGAGCAGATCGTTTTCCGCAATCGTGCCGAGCCCCTTGTCCTGCGCGAGCTGTTGATGGCAGCTCATGCATCCCTTCGCGGCCCGGATCGGAGCGTAGTAGAGCAGCACATGCTCGGTGGGAAGCAGACGCGTGTCTTCCATCTTATCGGGGTCATCTTTCAGGAATTCCTTGTAGAGATCACGCTCGTGGCCGAACTGAAACTGCGGCTCGCGCAGAAAGGTCCACTGATATTCTCTACCGGGTTCCTGGAGGGGAATGCTTGCTTCGAGATTGAGCACGAACCCAGGAATCTTGGCGTCCCCCTTCGGCGATTGATTGCGAAGAAACGTTTGATGTTCTTGCTGCAAGATGGGGGTGACAAGCAGCCGACAGGTGACGGCGGCCTGCTCGTACGCAAGGTACTCCGTCTGCCAGGCGTAGAGCAGGAAACTCAGTGTAATGAGCACGAGGATGCCGGCTCCGAAGAGAAACCGGCATTTCCGCTCAAGGCTGGTTTCGCCGAACAAACGTTTGAAAGCGCGATACGACATGGCGGGATTCTACCGCAAGTCCCCGCACAGCCGCCAGCCAGACGCGTAAGGCGAGCGGCAGGAGCTAGTCTACCTCCCTCTCCCTCCGGGAGAGGGTTGGGGTGAGGGTGCCTTTTCTCGCAATACGCCACGCCGCAGCTCTCACCCCCGGCCCCTCTCCCGGAGGGAGAGGGGAGAAATGCAGTCGCCAGACGTGTAAGCGGATGGCGTGTCGCCCCCGTCTCCGCCTTGGAATTGACAGGATGGGGCGGATAGCTAGAATCGTGATTCCTTATGCAGCTGACAGGCTGCCCTGAACGTTGACCGAAAGTCTTCCTGTGCAACCGACTTCGAGCGAATACGAAGCGACGCGGGCTGAAAAGCTGAGCCGAATCGAGGCCCTGGGACTCGATCCGTGGGGCGGCCGTTTCGATGGCCACATGCCGATTCAGACCATTCTCGGCCTGCCGACGGATGTGCCGGACGATCAACGGCCGCGCGTGAAGGCGGCGGGGCGCATCGTGAGTCGAAGGCAGGGGGGGAAGGTGCACTTCCTGGACCTGTGGGATTGGTCCGGCCAACCGACCAAGCGTGCGACGAAGACTGAAGACGGCAGCCACGAGACGCAGGAATTTCTCGACTGGTCGAGCCGTATTCAGGTCATGGTCGGCCAAAAGCAGGTCGGCGAAACCGGCTGGGCTCTCGCGCAGGAACTCGACCTGGGGGATCTGCTCGGCATCGAGGGAACCTTCGGCAAGACGAAGCGAGGCGAGCCGACGATTTTCGCGGAAAAGCTGACGTTTCTGAGCAAGTCCCTCCAACCGCATCCGGACAAATGGGCCGGCATGCAGGACATGGAGTTCCGCCTCCGGCATCGTTATCTCGATCTCGTTTACAACCCGGACATTCTCGACAAGGCGCTGAAGCGGATCCGCATCCTGCGCCAGATTCGTTCGTACCTGGAGAAGCAGGGCTACGTCGAAGTGGAAACGCCGACGCTGCACGCGATCGCCGGCGGAGCCGCGGCTCGGCCGTTCGAGACGCATCACAACGCGCTCGATATTCCGCTGTTCCTCCGCATCGCCCTTGAGTTGCATCTCAAGCGGCTGCTCGTCGGCGGCATCGAAAAGGTTTACGAGATTGGCCGGGTGTTCCGCAATGAGGGGATCAGCCCGAAGCATAACCCCGAATTCACGATGATGGAGCTGTACCAGGCGTACGGCAACTACGAGACGATGATGGAGTTGACCGAAGGCCTGATCGTTGCCTGCGTCGATTGCCTGGGCGGCAGCCGGGTGATTCCGTGGGCGGACAAGACGATCGATTTCAGCCCGCCCTGGCAGCGTCGCCAATACGGCGAGTTGTTCCAGGAGCACGTCGGCTGCGACATGCTCGACCCCGCCGCCGTGAAGGTGGCGGCTCAGAAGTACCACATCCCGCTGACTGCCGATGCGGGCAAGGGCCAGCCGCGCGTCGAGAAGGAACACGATGTTTTGGTGCATGAGCTTTTCGAGCACCGCGTGGAAGACAAGCTTGTCGGCCCCGTGTTCGTCTACGATTATCCCGCCGCCCTTTGCCCGCTCACCAAGCGCAAGCGCGGCAACCCAGCCATCGCGGAGCGTTTCGAGCTTTACGTGCATGGCATGGAATTGGCCAACGCGTACACGGAGCTGAACGACCCGGTCACGCAGGAGCAGACCTTCCGCAAGCAATTGACTGGACTTTCGGAAGAAGACTCGATGGCGAAGATGGACGACGATTTCGTCCGCGCTCTCCGCCACGGCATGCCCCCCGCGGGCGGTCTCGGCGTGGGCATCGACCGCCTCGTCATGCTGCTGACGAACAGCCAAACCATCCGCGACGTCATCCTCTTTCCGCTCCTGCGGCCGGAGAAGTGACGTCCGAACGGCGCGGTTAGGCGAGCGGCGCGCAGCGGAGCGCGGGACTGCTTGCCATGCGATGATTGGGTGTGCTGCCCGCGCTCCGCTGCGCGTCGCGGCTAACCAAAACGGTTTGATTCGATTGACCATTGTTCGCAATCAAGGACGATCGCGATGTACAAGGCCCTTCTCTGCTGGCGCTACCTGCGCACCCGTTATCTCGCCTTCGCGTGCATCATCAGCGTCATGCTCGGCGTGGCGACGCTCATCGTCGTCAACAGCGTGATGAGCGGCTTCAGCGAGAAGCTGCGCGACAATTTGCATGCCCTCATGGCGGATATCGTCATCGAATCGCGCGGGCTTGATGGGTTCTTCGACCCCAAGGGGAAGATGGACGTCATCATGAAGGACCCGTTCCTCAAGGACCGCATCGAGGCAATGAACGAGACGCTCGAAACGTTCGCCATGATGCAGTTCCGCTTCCCCAACGGCGAACAGTACACCCGGCCCGTCAAACTCATCGGCGTGAGGCCCGAAGCCCGAGCGGAGATCGGCGGCTTCAAGGAATATCTGACGCAGGAAGGCAATCGCCAGAACCCGACCTTCGATCTGCCGCCCCAGATGAAAGCACATTTCCTGGAAATCGAAAAGCAAGCGCTCGAACGCGCTCCCGCCACGGAATTTCCGGCGAATCCCGAGCTGCCTCCGCCTCCCAAGGGCGTGGAAACGGAAATCAAGATTCCGCAGGGTTGCTTCGTCGGCAACCTGATCGCCAGCTTCCGCAAGAAAGACGCCGCGGGCGAGACGAAGGACCACTTCGTCATGAACCCCGGCGACTCCGTTGTGCTCACGACGATCAGCGGAGCCAAGCTCACGCCGGTCTACGATCGCTTCGTCGTCGTCGATTACTTCAAGTCAGGCCTCAGCGAATACGACGGCAACTACATCTTCGTGTCGCTCGACTATCTGCAACAGCTCCGCACCATGCCGAACCGGGTGACGGCGATTCAGGTGAAGCTCAAGAGCTACGAACAGGAAGACGCGAAGAAGATCGTCGCGCGGATCGAGGAACTGTTCCCGTTCGAGAATCTCAAGATCGCGACATGGGAAGACAAGCAGGGCCCGCTTCTGGCCGCGATCCGCATCGAGAAGGGCATTCTCAATGTGCTTCTTTTCATGATCGTGGCCGTGGCGGGGTTCGGCATCCTTGCGATCTTCAGCATGATCGTCGCGGAGAAGACGCGCGACATCGGCATCCTCAAATCGCTCGGCGCTTCACGCCTGGGCGTGTTGCAGATCTTCCTGGGTTACGGCCTCTTGCTCGGCGTCGTCGGCGCGGGCCTTGGGAGCGCGCTCGGTATATGGATCACGCTCAACATCAACTCCGTCGAAAAGTTCATCGCCAAAGTCACGGGCATGAGCGTCTTCGATCCCAGCGTGTACTACTTCAAGGAAATACCGACCTGCATCCACGGGTCGATGGTGGGAATGGTCAACGCCGGCGCCATCGGCATCGCGGTGCTGTTCAGCATCATGCCCGCGTTTCGCGCGGCGTCGCTGCACCCGGTAAGGGCGCTGCGATACGAGTAACTTCCGGCTCCCCTCTCCCCGTTGGGGAGAGGGGCTGGGGGTGAGGGGAAAGAACGGTGCATAAGCATGTTGTTTCTCCGCAAGCCCCAGGGTAAGCGCAGCGCACCCTGGGGATCGCACCCGCGGATGCATGGATCCCCAAGGTGCGCTGCGCTTACCTTGAGGCTTGGCGAAATATCAACGAATCACCGCGAGGGGAGTGCCCCTCACCCCCAACCCCTCTCCCCAGAGGGGAGAGGGGAGCATGACACGGGAGATCGACCATGTTCGGCACAGAACCCATTCTGCGGATCGACAACCTCCACAAGACCTACCGCAAGCATGCGGTCGAGGTCCCCGTCCTTCGCGGCGTTTCGCTCAGCGTCGCGCTCGCGGAGTTTCTTGCAGTCGTCGGCATGTCCGGCTCCGGCAAAAGCACCATGCTCCATCTCATGGGCATTCTCGACAGCCCGGATCAGGGAGCTGTCTTCCTCGACGGCAAACGCATCGACGACCTGCCTGCGAAGCAGCGCGACAAGCTTCGCAACGGCACCTTCGGCTACATCTTCCAGTTCTACCATCTGCTCCCCGAGCTCACGATGCTCGAGAACGTGATGGCGCCGGCCATGATTCAGCACTCGATCATGGGCTGGATGTGGAACCGCCGAACCATCCGCAAGAAGGCGGCCGAACTGATCGAACGCGTCGGCCTGTCGCACCGCATCACCCATCGGCCCCGTGAACTGTCCGGCGGCGAAATGCAACGGGCCGCCATCGCCCGCGCTCTGATGAACGACCCGCGCGTCCTTCTCGCGGATGAACCGACCGGCAACCTCGACTCCGCCAACGGCCAACAGATCATCGCCCTCCTGCGCGAGCTGAATCGCGACGGGCTCACGATCGTCATGGTGACGCACCATGTCGAACTGACGCACGAAGCGGATCGCATCATTCGCCTTACCGACGGCAAGGTTGAGACCGAAACCCCGTTGGAACGAAGCTCTGCGGTGCAGGAAAGCGAACCGGCGACGGTCTAGCGATGTAGGAGCCGCGCACGGAGTAAGCGGTTCTGGCGTGGCGTCATGCCAAACCGCTTACTGCGTGCGCGGCTCTTTTGGCTGACGGCCTCTCCATTCGTCGTTCCCAATCTCCGGTCCTAAGATACCTCGGGCATGGTTCCGCTCGAGGATCGTGGGATGTCTTCTCCGCAGATCTACATCAACGGCAAGTTCTTCCCCAAGGAAGACGCCAAAATCAGCGTTTACGATCACGGCTTGCTTTACGGCGACGGCGTCTTCGAAGGCATCCGCATCTATGGCGGCAAGGTCTTCAAGCTGAAAGAACACGTCAAACGCCTCTTCGAAAGCGCGATCGCCATCAAGCTGCAGATTCCGATCAGCCCCGCTCAAATGGAGCAGGCGATCGCCGATACGGTGAAGATCAACAACAAGGTCGACGGCTATTGCCGACCGCTCGTCACGCGCGGGGCCGGCTATCTGGGCCTCGATCCGCGGAAGACGTCCGACCCGCAAGTCATCATCATCGTCGACGACATCAGTCTCTACCCGGCCGAGCTGTACGAAAACGGGATGGAGATCGCGACGGTTGCCACGATCCGCAATCATCCCAACGCGTTGAACCCGCGCATCAAATCGCTGAATTACCTCAACAACATCCTCGCCAAGATCGAAGGCCAACTTGCCGGCTGCCCTGAATCGCTGATGCTGAATCACAAGGGGGAAGTGGCCGAGTGTTCGGGGGACAACATCTTCCTCGTCCGCCACGGCGAACTGCTGACGCCGCCGATCGATGCGGGCATTCTCGAAGGCATTACTCGCGATACGGTGATCGAGCTCGCGAAGCAGGCGAAGATCGTCGTCAAGGAAATCCCGCTAACCCGGCACGACGTGTATGTGTCCGACGAGTGCTTCCTGACGGGCAGTGCCGCGGAAGTGATTCCCGTGGTCAAGGTGGACGCCCGCGTCATCGGCACCGGCAAACCGGGGTCCGTCACCCGCCAACTCCGCGAAGCGTTTCAGAAACTAGTGCGAAGCTAACTCCCCGGTTAGCCGCGACGCGCAGCGGAGCGCGGACTGATTGCCATGCGATCGCGGGGCGCCCAGGCCGCGCTCCGCAGCGCGGCCCGGCTAACCACGATGTGAACCAAACATTCGAT
>JAIEPT010000159.1 GCA_019748295.1 Gemmataceae bacterium
GGCTAGAATGACCAAGCTGCCGGGTGGGATTCGCACCCACTGAAAACCAGCGCCTTTGCACGGCGCACACCACGGATGGCACGGATGGCACGGATGGCACGGATGGCACGGATCAAACGGTCTTCATCCGTGCATTCCGTGTTATCCGTGGTTGCTGCTCTTCCGGTCTGGCGAACATGATCCCTGGCGCTTCATGGAGACCTTCGGTCGGGCCGTGTGGAGCGGTCGGAGACCGCTCCACAACGGCTTGGTGGATACGGTAGTTGGTTTACCGCTTGGCCTGGGCGGCTGCGAGGGTTTCGCGCATGTAACGGAGACTTTCCTTCGCGATCGTCACCGGGTCAGGCTTGTAGTCGAACACCTCCACGGATACCCAACCCCGGTATTTCGAGACCAACAACGCCTCGAAGATCGGCCCGAAATCGACCTCGCCGAAACCGGGGCCGCGAAGGTTCGCATCATTCGCGTGAAAGTGCCGAGTCCACGAGGCGAAGCGCCGTATCGCCTCGGGACGCGGCATGGGCTCGGTCGTCATCGCTTTCACATCCAGATGCAGGGCGAAGTTCGGATCCTGCAAACGATCCAAGAGGGCCACGCATTCCTCGGCCGTGTTCATGAAATCCGCGTCGGGCGGCGACAGCGGCTCTAATAGGAGCGTCACCTTGTGCTCGTTCAAGGCAGGGGCAACTCGGCGAAACGTATCGATCGCCCATTCCGTCGCCTGCTCATGCGACGCCCCGGCCGGGACACGTCGCTGCGCCGGCGAGCCGAACACCATGAGGTTCCCGCCCAAATCGCGACAGCAACGAGCGAGTTCGATCAGATACTCCGCCGTCCGTCGACGCACCGCGGGATCGGCGGAATTCAGATGCAAGCCTTCGGTCTTTGCCAGCAGCCAGTGAAGGCCGATGATCTCAAGACCCGCCTTCTCCGCGGTACTGCGAATCTGCTTCCGCTGCTCGGCCGACACGTCGGTGATGCGCGGCGCCAGCGTGAAGGGGGCGATTTCCAGCCCTGTGTAGCCGACCTCCGCGGCCGTCTCGCACACCTTCGCATGGTCCCATCCTTCGAACGTCTCGTTGCAAATCGCGAATCGCACAGCGAGGTCCTCGTTGTCGGCTATTGCTTCAATTGAGCGATCACATCCTCGGAGCCGACAGGCCATGCGTCCTGCGGCTCGTAGCCCAGCAATTCCTTCGCCTTGGCCGGATCGTAGGTCGCCGTCTTCAGTGGCTTGCCGATGCAGAAGATCGTCTCGTACGTGAAGGTTCGCGGCGATTCGGCCGCCAGCGCGAAGAAACGCCCGGCATCCGCGGAACTGAGGTAGACGTCCTGAGCCCACTCCGCATCGAGAATCTCCTGGGCCTGTTCCTTCGTCCGCGGGCACCAACCGAGGCGAATCGCGAGCACTTCGAGGCCGAAGCTTTCGGAGAACGCCTTCCCCGCCCCTTCGAGGAACGCTTTGCTGGCTCCATACCAATAACGCGGCGAAATCGGCGTTGTTTCGGTCAGCGGAAACCGGCCGCGCATTCGGTCGAACCAGTGAAGCTGCGTCGTGCTCGCCAGGATCAGCCGGCGAACGCCCGCGGCTCGCGCCGATTCCATCACATGGTGCAGGCCGATGATGTTGTTGGGAACGATCTTCGTTTCGAATTCATCGTCGTCCGGCGTGGCCGCCAGATGGATCAGCGTGTCGCGCCCCTGCATCGCCCGATCGATGGCGGCCCGATCCGTGAGCGTGCCGACCACCATGTCGGCCAGACCCGGCGTGGCAACGAGGTCGAAGCCGCGCACGTCGTGGCCGCGCCGAAGCAACTCGGCCGTCACGCCGCGCCCGATGCGGCCGCTCGAACCCGTCAGCAGAATGCATTTGCTCATGATCGCCCCAAGGTCTTGGGTCAAGAGTACCAATGGCGAATCAGAAGGGCAAACCTCCGCGTGCCCGCTCAGGCCGAAGGCGAAATATCGTGGAGCAATGCGGGGCTTACGATTGCACTTCGTGCCAGGCGGCAGGATCGGCTTGGTAGTAGCTGCGGAACAGGTCGTAGAGTTGCGGATGCGTTTCACGCAATTCCAGCGGCACGTCGAAAAACGCCTCGGTCACGACCGCGAAGAATTCGGCCGGTTCCTCGGCTCCGTAGGGATCGATCACCGTTCGCCTGCCGCCGCGCGCTTTCTTGCGGAGCTTCTTGAACTCCTTTTCCATGATGTCCGCCCATGGCTGACGCAAGTTCCTCGGCAAACGAGGCACGCCGTCGAATTCGCCGTTCGTCATATCGAGTTGGTGGGCGAACTCATGGAAACAGAGATTCACGCCGCCGAAAGGGTTTTCCGCATCCTCGCGAATATCCGCCCAGGAAAGGACCACGGGCCCGCGATGGTGTGCTTCTCCAAGCCGATCGCTTTGCGTCTCGAGAACCGCGTTCGCCCCGATCGCAACCTTGTCCGGCACGGCGAATGCGGCGGGGTACACCAGGATGGTCGCGACGTTGTCGAAATAAAACTCAGGCATGCCCACCGCTAAAAGGCACGCGAAGCCGGCGATGGTGACGCGCATGTCGTCGGTCAATTCGAGCCCGCCGCACCCTTCCCACGATTTCTCCGCAATAAAGATGCGGGCCGCGGCGAATAACCTCTCGGCGTCCGCGGGGGGAAGCAGGCCGATGTGCGGCAAAGCGCGAAACGTCGACCGCCATTCGGGCGGACAGGGTGCGGCGAGGATTTTCTCGCGACGGCGGCGACGGAGCCAAGATAAGAGCATGGAGACTCGCCAAGTTCGAACGGCGGGCGATTGAATGTCAAGGGCCCAAGTATTCGTAATCCGCAGCTTGTGCATGGTTTACAGGCGGATCGTTCCGCCGGACATCAACGGCGTGTAGAATGAAACAGCTTCGACACTGGGGGAATTTGCGATGTTGCATGCCACTCGACTGATGCTGACGGCTCTTGCGGTCGGCTTGCTGGGTTTCAACTTGGTTGACGCCCAACCCAAGGCGCCGGCGCGGCGCGTTCAGGACGACTTGAGCTGGTTCAGCAAGGAAGCACGCGACAAGGCGAATGCGGACATCGCACGCATCAAGCGCGATTTCCGCAAGGATCTCGCGATCGAAACGATGAAGGCGCCGGAACGTCCCAAGGAACTCAACCTGAAGGACCCAAAAGCGGTCAGCCGCTTTTTCGACGAATGGGCGATTTCCCGCTTCAAGAACGAACGCGTGGACGGCGTCATGATTCTGCTGGTGGACGAACCGCGGATCGTGCGCGTTCTCGTCGGCCCTGAGACGGAGAAGTCGCTTTTCCCGAGCCGTAACCGCGATACGCTGAAGGAAAAAATCATCTTCCACCTAAAGGGAGAGGAAAGGAACGCCGGCAAGAAGGAAGGGGACAAGGACGCGGCCCTGACGGCGGCTACTTCCTACGTTGTCGAGGTGATGCAGGAACATCGCAAGACGAGCGTCGCCGCTCCCCAGGCGAAACAAGAAATACAAGGCCAACCGGTCGGCCATGAAGCGCAGGAAGGCCGGCAAGTGGATTGGATGCGCTGGGTCTGGATTGGCCTGGGCGTACTGATTGTCTTCTGGCTCATCCGCGCCTTGCTGCGAGCGTTTTCCGGCGGCGGCGCGGGCGGCCCCGCGTATGGCGGAGGCCCCGGTTATGGCGGCCCCGCGTACGGCGGAGGCCCCGGTTACGGCGGCTATGGCGGCGGTGGCGGCTTTTTCAGCAACATGCTCGGCGGGCTCTTCGGCGCGGCGGCCGGCATGTGGATGTACAACAACGTCTTCGGAGGCCATAGCTCGTCCGGTTTTGGCGGCGCAGGCGGCGGAGCCGTCGGCGGCGCCACTGGAGCAGCTAGTGCCGAACCCACCGACGTCGGCGGCGGCGATCCGTCCGTTTCCGGCGGCGACTACGGCAATGACCCGGCAGGCGGCGGAGCAGCCGATGCCGGGGGCGGCGATTGGAACGACGCCGGCGACATGGGGGGCGGAGGCGGCGGCGATTGGGGCGGCGGAGGCGGCGATGTCGGCGGTGGCGGAGACTGGGGCGGCGGCGGCGGTGGAGATTGGGGCGGCGGCGGGGGCGGCGATTGGTAACCGCACTCAGTCCGGCCACGATATGTTGTTCGCATTGACGTCAAGCACATGGATGCCCAGCTCCGCGAGCGACTGCAGAATACGGGCGACGTCAGGCAGACGTCGCCCGAATTGTTCCCGCTTCTCCGCCCACCATTCCGCCATGGTCTCTTCCGAAAACTGCGGCGGGTCGTCCAGGAACGCGCCGCCGAAATCGAGGATGTAAGGACGTTTCACCATCGTCATGCAAAGGAGCTGTAGTTCGTCGTCATAGTCGATGAGTTCCGGGATATGGCACCCGTGCAACTCATCCAGACCAAGTTCGCGGAGTCGAAGATACACGTCTCGCTCCCTTCGATAAGCATCCTCGCGTTCATGTATCTTGATTGCGATTAGGAAGCCTTCTTGGAGTTCCGCCTCGAATACTGTACCTTGAACGCCGTGGCCCAACTGCCGATCGATGGTCCAACCTCGAGCGGCGGCATATGCTTCCGCACGGCGAACGAATTCAGGTGAATCCATGTTGACCCGCGAACAGGTGACTACGGGACATTCCGCGAACGTTCAGATGTCGCTTGTTGTAGGGGATTGCGAGTTTTCAGTCGCGCAATCCGGAATTGGATACATCATTCTCGAATCGCCGGCCATGCATCCTCCAGCTGATGCTGTGTTCATCGTTACAATTGACGGCGACGAAAAACGACGGAGTATTCGGCTTCCGCAAGGCATTCAGCAGGAAGTTCGCCGAACCCCAATCGCAAAAGCCGAATAACCCATCTATCGATTCCCGCCATGCGATTTTGGCTTCGTGAGATCATGGGTTGGCTGCTGCTGTTCCTCGGGACGGCGCTTTGGCTGCTGATCGTCCTCTTTCTCATCGCGGATCCTCCGGAGTTCATCACGGCGAGCGCCTTGGTGCTCCCCTCGATCTTCATCTTCCGCGGCGGGATTCATCTTCTGAAGGTAGCGGCCGCCGTACGTGTCTGCCTTGATGCGGATCGCCGCGAAAAGCCGCAGGTCCAGGCCGCTGCTCCTCGCGCGGCGGTCCCTGCCAAGATTCCGCTCGATTGGTGAATTCCGCCCACCGATTCAATCCCGCTCATTCCTTTGACCTGCGGACTCTTTTCCACGTCTCAAGCGTCTCTTATCTTGAAAGAGTCTCGCTCCCCCGTTTCGGAGACTCGCCATGGACTCGGTGAAGATCGGCCCCCACGCTTGCGGCACCGGACATCCGCTCCTCTGGATCGCGGGCCCCTGCGTCATCGAAGGGCATGACTTCACCCTGCGCATTGCCGATCGCTTGGCGGAGTTGGCTCAGCAGCAGAATCTTCACCTGATCTTCAAAGCGTCCTTCGACAAGGCGAATCGCAGCTCCGGCAAATCGTTCCGTGGGCCTGGGCTGATCGAGGGACTTAAAACGCTCGACGCGGTCCGACGAAAAACCGGCCTGCCCGTCACCACGGATCTCCATGAGATCCCGCAGATCGGTCCCGTGGCGGAAGTGGTCGATCTCCTGCAAATTCCGGCGTTTCTCGCCCGTCAGACCGATCTGCTTTTCGCCGCGGGCGCGACGGGCAAGCCGGTCAACGTCAAGAAGGGCCAGTTCATGGCCCCCTGGGACATGCGAAACGTCGTCAACAAGATGGCGGAAGTCGGCAATCGCCAGGTGCTGCTCACCGAGCGCGGCACCACGTTCGGCTATGGGCAGCTCGTCAACGACTTCCGCGCCATCCCCTGGATGCAGGAACTCGGTTGTCCGACGATCTTTGATGCGACTCACAGCGTACAGAAACCAGCCGGCAAAGGGGACCGCAGCGACGGGGAACGTCGCATGATCCCCTATTTGGCACGCGCCGCGGTGGCGGTCGGCTGCGATGGCGTCTTCCTCGAGACCCATCCGGATCCCGACCAAGCCAAGAGCGATGGTCCGAACATGGTTCCGCTGGACGAACTGCCCCGCCTGATCCGCACATGCACCGCCCTTCGCGACGCCCTTGAGGCGGCCGAGGGGAAGTAATCGCGTTGCACCGACCGCACCGAAGGGCCGCCATGAAGCTTCGTTCACCCCTTTCAACGCTGATGCTCTTCGGCATGCTGCTGCTCGTCGTCGGCTGCCCTCGCAACGATCCCGGCAAGAAGGACCTGAAAGCCAAAGGCAAGGAAGCGGAAGACAACGCGTCCAAGTTGGCGAGCGAATTAGCCAGCCAAGCGACCGACATCGCCCACTATCGCGATGCCCTTCGCCTGCTCGAAGCGCCGCTCAACAAGCCGGAGACGCTTGCCAAATACAAACTGACGGAAGAGGATCGCACGTTCTTCAAGGAGAAGGCCGGCCTTGACGACGCCGATCTCGAGCGCGTCGATCAGCCCGCGTTTCTTCAGTTGGATGCGTACTGTCTCGACGACGCGTTCCTCCTTCGGGACGCCTTGCGGCAACTCTCGCACACCGACCCGAAGGAATCGAAGCTGCCCGCAATCGTGATGGACTGGATCGCGCGACGCGTTCTGCTGCATGAACAAGAGGACGAGAACCTTCCCCCCGTGTGGACGCTTCGCCGCGGCTACGGCAACGGGCTTGACCGGGCGCTCATCTTCCTCCGCATGATGCGGCAAGTGCGCTGCGACAGCGCTTTAGTGACGGCCGCCGACGTGACCGATGGAAATGGTCCATGGCTCATCGCGACCCAGCCGATTCCCGATTCGCCCGCCTTCATGTTCGTCGATCCGCGATTGGCTCGCGTGATTCTTGGCCCCGACGGCAAGAAGCCGGCAACCTGGAAGGAGCTTCGCGACGACCCCAAGCTGCTCGCGGCATCCGGATTCGACGCTGAACAGGCAGCAACGCTCGAAACCCGCCTGGTGATCACGCAACACGAAATCGCGCCCCGCATGCGCTTCATCGAGAAAGAACTCGAATTGCCGGGCGAACCGGTTTATCTGTTTCACGACGCTCGGAAGATGCTCGAGCGGTTCAGCGAACTTGCTCCCGTCCAATTCTGGA
This sequence comes from Gemmataceae bacterium, assembly GCA_019748295.1. GTDB lineage: Bacteria > Planctomycetota > Planctomycetia > Gemmatales > Gemmataceae > JAIEPT01. The sequence continues at coordinate 7,072 of JAIEPT010000159.1, forward strand.
CTTCGGCAAAAGACAAAGCCCATCCTTACGGACGGCTCCGCCGTTTCATCTCGAAGGAGGACGGAGGCATCGACGAAAGCCAGCGGCAGCAGCAGTTCCAACGTCACCGTGTCCCGCTCCCTCGGATGCTGGGGCATCTTGCTCAGTACAAGCTGCTCGGCGAACAATGGGCGGACGAAGGATTCCAGCAAATCAACGGCATGGCGAATTCTCTCTACGTGCAGTACGGCCTGAAGCCCGGCGACATGATGCTCCGCGGCAAGCTCGACGACGCGCTCGCACGCATCAACCGCATCAAGCCGGCCCTCGAAGAAGCGGAGTTCGGCGAAACGCCCACGCAGGTCGGAATCCCTCTCGCTTTCGACGCGAACGCGCCGCTAGGCATCCAATTCGACGTGTTGCCGGATGACGTCGCTTCGAAGCTCGGCGCCCCGAAAAACGCACTGGTCGTCGTGTCCATCACGCCGAACTCCGCGGCGGCGAACTCGGGCCTCAAGCCCGACGACGTGATCCTTCGCGTCCTGAAGAAGCAGGGCATGGGCAAAGCACAAGCGGCAAGCGTCGCCAGTGCCGACGAATTCGAACGCCTGATCGCCTCGGCGAAAGACGCCTCGATCGAAATCGTCGTGCTTCGCACCTTCCAACAGCAGGTCGCCGAATGGCGCGAGGCGTTGCGAATCGGCTACCTTGCCAAGGCCCGCAAGGAGCCGAACGCCCAGAGCCTGCTCAACCAAGGGTGGGGCGACGACCAGTACGCACTCGCGCTTCAGCAGCCGAACATCGAAATGCCGAAGGTGGAAAAGCGGTTGCTGACGCGGTTGTTGATGCGCGTGGTGCGCGATTCGCTGGCTCCTCAGACGAGCTACCTGGTGGGCCACGCGTGGGAGGACAAAGCCGAGCGGGCGCTGGCTCGCGGCGGGCAGTCGGACGTCGCGAAAAAAGAAGCCGCGCGGGCCTGGTCGAACGCCCGAGCCGCGTGGAGCCGTTATGTCGATCGTTATCGGCTGTCGGCCAAGTCGTTGGCGGACAAGATGGACGCCATCGCCAAGCAAGGCCGGGCGGAATACGCGATCGAGTTCTTCGAGTTGCTCCACCTCGACTTGCACGAATCGCTCGAAGCGCAAATGCAGCTCGCCGAAGCACAAACCCGCACGGGAATGGCCCGCGCGGCGGAGGTCACGCTGAAGAACCTGCAAAGCGACGTCGGCGACGAGGAAACGACCGCGCGGATTCGCCGGCATCTCGAAGTGGTCCGCGACGCCGTTCGACCGGACGCTCCAGGCAACTATCGTCGCCGTGCCGAGCTTTTGCTGAGGGATTGGCAGAACCAAGGCAACGTTTACTGGACCGCGCGCCGGGCGGAAGAGAACCTGGCTCGCGTCAAAAAGTGAAACGATTCCTGCGCGAGCGATGGTTCCTGATCGCAATGGTCAGCCTGGTTGGGATCGCGCTCGTCTTTCCTGGCCCGCTGGCCGCCGCTTTGCAACCTCTTGATCCCCGCGTCGTCATCGGCGTGGCCCTCGCCTTGATGGCGTGGACCATGCCGACCCGCACGCTTCGCGATGAAATGCGTTCGCCATGGGGCGCGCTCCTCGCGGTGACGGTGGGATACCTGCCCTTGCCCGCGGCCGGTTGGTTTCTCGGCGATCTGCTCGGCCCTCCCGCGGATTTGCGGGTCGGCTTTCTGCTCGCTTGCAGCGTCCCGTGCACGCTGGCATCCTGCATCTTGTGGACGCGCCTTGCCGGCGGCAACGAAGCGACGGCCCTCCTTGCCGTGCTCATTTCCACGCTCGCCAGCCCCTTTATCGTTCCCGCATGGCTGGCGCTGACGCTCGGCGCCAGCATCGAATTGCCCATTCCTCGCATGATGCTCGATCTCGCCGCCACGGTCGTGCTGCCCGTGCTTGTAGGCCAATCGGTGCGGCGTCGCGATTCCGCACGGCATTTCGCCGATCGTCACAAGCCGATGCTCGGAGCCATCGCGCAGATATTCATCCTGGCGACCGTCGCCCGAGCCGCGTCCGCAATGGGCCTTCGCCTGCGAGAGGAGCAGACGCTTGGCATCGCGGGATTCGTGAGTTGCGCCATCCTCGCCGCGGGACTGCATCTCGCGGCGCTCTTGGGCGGATACGCCGTCGCCCGTCGCATCGGCATCGATCGGGCTCGCGCGATCGCGGTCGGTTTCTGCGGCAGCCAAAAGACGCTCCCCGTTTCGCTCGCCCTTTTCGACCAGTATTTCGAAGCCGATTACCCGCTGGCGATGGCGCCGCTGGTATTCTTTCATATGGGCCAACTGCTGCTCGATACGCTCGTCGCGGAGCGATGGAAACAGAATACGGCGCCTCGTTCGCAACCATGAAACTCATGCTGCATTCGTGGAACCTGACCCCGAAGGAAGCGGTCGCTCTCCAGCGCGAGCTGGCGGATCGCGTGAATCATTCCGCGCCCCTCGGCGCCTGCGAATTGGTGGCCGGGGCCGACTGTTCCTACAACCGCTTCTCCCCCTGGTTCTATGCCGCGGTTGTCGTCCTCAAGGCGAGCGATGGAACGATCGTGGACAAAGCCGAAGCCGTCGGCAAAAGCCCGTTCCCGTATGTTCCCGGGCTCCTCACGTTTCGCGAAGCGCCGACGATTCTCGAAGCGTTCTCGAAGCTGACGCATCGACCCGATGTCGTGCTCGTCGACGGCCAGGGGCGGGCTCATCCGCGCCGCATCGGGGTCGCGAGCCACCTGGGCCTTTGGCTTGGCATCCCGACCATCGGTTGCGCGAAGTCGAAGCTGATCGGCGAATTCGAAGAGCCGCGAAAGAAGGCCGGCAGTTCTTCGCCGCTGATGATCGATGATGAACAGGTCGGCGTGGTCTTGCGGACCAAGAATAGCGTGAAGCCGCTCTACATCTCGCCGGGGCACGGCATCGACCTCGAAAGCTGCATCCGTATCGTTTTGTCTCAATGTCGCGGCTATCGCCAACCCGAACCGACTCGGCTTGCCCACCAAGCGGTAAACGACTTGCGCCGCCGGATGATGGGCAAGCATGAAAAGGGCAGCGAGACGGAGAAGGCGGAGTAGACATCCCCGCCGGCAGTTCCCCTATTTTCCCAAACGCCGCCCCGCTATGATCGCCCGGCGATCGTCAATGGACCGCCGCGGACACCGCTTGCGGCTTAACGATCCGACGCTTCCGCTCGCTAAGCCGCAAGCGGGGGAAATTCGTTTTCGGTCTGCCGAAAACCGCAAGGAGGCGGTGATGCGCGTCGTTCTCTTCGAAGATGGTTGGGCTGAACTCGAACCGCTCAGCCTCACCCGCCCGACGTTCGATCTGATCGTCGGCGCTCGTTCCTTGCGCGAAAAGCAACTCGATGCGGCCCACGCCCTGGATTGGGGCGCGTGGGTTCGACCATGGTTGGCGGACGTCTGCCGACTGGAGTATTCGCATCGTCCGATCAACGACCTCGCTTGGTTGCGTTCTCAACCCGTCTTGCTCATCAACGGCCGCTGGCTGCCGAGCGAGCCGATCGATGTGGACGAACCGTGCGTCGCCCTGATCGGCGATCAGATTGCCTTCGCAAAGGTGACCCCCGATTGCTGGGACGGCATAGAGGAATCGGACGTTGAGGCGGTCCTCCATCACTTGCCGATACGCCTGCCGAACGTCGCGGCTTCGGGCCGCATGATCGATCGGCCCTGGGATCTTGTCGAAGCAAATGCCGCCGAACTGGAACGCGACTTCCACGTTTTCCGCGCCCGGCCCGCGATGTCGCCCCGGGGTCTAGCGGTCCTGGGTTCGGTTGACGAGGTATGGATCGATCCGTTCGCATCGATCGAGCCGATGGTCCTGATCGACGCACGCAACGGGCCGATTGCGATCGACCGAAATGCAACCGTCGCGGCATTCAGCCGCATTGAAGGGCCCTGCTACATCGGGCCAGGCACGCAAGTTTTGGGAGCGAAGCTGCGCGGAGGCGTGTCGCTGGGGCCGCAATGCAAGATCGGCGGCGAAGTCGAAGCGTCCATCGTGCACGGCTACGCCAACAAGTGCCACGACGGCTTCCTCGGGCACAGCTATGTGGGGGAGTGGACGAACCTCGGCGCCGGCACGCAAAGCAGCGACCTTCGCAACGACTACGGCGAGGTCAGCGTCGTCCAGCAGGGGCGATCGGTATCCACGGGAATGCGTAAGGTCGGCTGCTTCGTCGGCGGCCACGTCAAGACCGGGCTTGGCACACTGTTGAACACCGGAACGACGATCGGAGCCTTCAGCCAGGTGCTCCCCGCGGGGCGATTCGCTCCCAAATACATGCCGCCATTTTCATGCTTCGCGAACGGCGCCCTTCGCGAAGCATCCCCCATCGACCAACTGCTGCAAACCGCTCGCATCGCGATGAGTCGCCGCGGCAGAGAGTTGACGCCGCAGCTTGAGACGCTCTATCGAGCCATCGAATTGCACACCGCGGCCGAGAAAGCTCGCGCCATCCGCGACAGCGAACAGCGATCGCTTCGCCGTCAGGCGGGATGATCCTGGGCGAGGGCCTCGGCATTCGATTCCAATCCCTGCGAAGCGCGCCGCCGATCCACTTCATCGAGAACCAAATCCATCACCACCGCATTGCGGGCGACGCTGCGGTACTCGATGTCGAACGCCCACACGTTGATGATGATCGTCAGAACGGCGCCGACGGCATGCAAGGTCCAATGCCAGCCTTGCAACATCGCACCCGCGCCAGCCGCCGAAGTCGCGATCGCGATCAGCATCGAGAAGAGGGCCGGCGGAAAGGTGCGACGCTTGAGGTAGCGAGTCTCCTTGTAAAACGGATCGTCGGGCAACCGATACGCGATGCTCACTTCCTTCACCCATCGGCCCGTTCCGAGGAAGTACGTGAAGATGATGCAGTGCACCAGCAGCACCGCGAGGGCTGTCCCCAGGCCGAGCCAAAAGTGCAGGATGAACAGGCTGTCGTCGCGCTGTCCTTGCATTTTGAGGATGAACGACCATGTGCCGACGCCGATCGCGGCGAGCATGAGCAGCATGACGAGGGAAGCAAGGGCGACGAAGGTGCGGGCCATGGAGAGAAGCTTTCCGCGAACCGCCACCGTTTAGCCGCCGCTCTCGGAGCGGCGCGGGCTTGTCGTCCGCAATGATTCGATTGACCGTCAATCTAGGTTCGCGCCGCTCCGAGAGCGGCGGCTAAGGCGAGCGGCAGGAGCTAGTCTACCTCCCTCTCCCTCCGGGAGAGGGTTGGGGTGAGGGTGACTTTTCTCGGGCAACGCCACGTCGCACGCCCTCACCCCGGCCCCTCTCCCGGAGGGAGAGGGGAGAAATGCAGGCGCCGCTCGCCTAAACGCTTGCCTTCATTGTATTCCTTGCAATTACGTGGGACATTTGGGCATTTTCCTTCCCTGTCGCTTGGCGCGAATCGCGCATCTAGGCAAGCTGAGGCCCCTGGCTGACCGCTGACGGCGCATCGTTCGTTGCTCTTGCGGCAGACTTTCTCGATTGGCGCGATTGGTGCATACTCCCCACACAGGTTTTTCTTACAAGGCGCGGCGATCCATTTTAGTCCGTTCGGAAGCCGCGCTATAATTGGGCACACGAGTGGAGCAGAGCCCTGCTGCTAGGTCCGACGCGGGGCGGGTCACCCCTAAGGCAACAAACCGCATTCTTCCCTCGTGCTGGATTGCGAGATGAGGTTCGCCGCTCGTTCGCTCCCTGGACTGACGGCACAGACCAGCGCCATGGAGGCCGTCGGCCTCTTCGTCGGGATCTTGTTTCTGATCCTGATCGGCGCGGCGGCTGTGTTCCAGGTGCGCAAGCGGTACTTCCAGGACGATTCCTCCTCCGAGGCGCTCTCGATCGAAGACTATCGCCGGCTCATGGAAGAAGGCTCGCTTGCTCCGCAAGAGTTCGAGCGTATTCGCCGGCAGATGGAAGGCATCGAGAAGCCGAAGACGGACGATCGCATCCAATCTCCCTCGCCTCCCAGCGATTGACCTTCGGACCCGTCGCAAACGGCTTCGGCATCCGCCGTTCGAGATCTTCTCGACCTGCGAAATGTTGCGAATACGCAAGCGACGACTTACAATGCCGGACGGGAGAACTGCGCGGCCGTTGCCGCTGCTTGCGAATCGCCTCGGCCGACCTGCCGCGGGCGCCTCCGATGCAGCACATGAAGGCAACTGCTCTCGCCGCTTCCCGCCCTGGCCCGACGGACCTCAGGGTTTCGGTCATCCGAAGGAGATTCGATGGCAACGAAAGATTCCGGCCTGGGCAGCAGCACGGGACGGCCGAGCGCCAACAGCACGAAAAATTCTCCCGGCAACGCCGGTCGCAATCGCAACGCCTTCTGCTCGTTTTGCCGCAAAAGCTACCGCGACGTCGGGCCCCTCGTCGAGGGCCCCGGCGACGTCTACATCTGCGGCGAATGCATCGAGCTGTGTCATTCGATCATCGATCAGGAAAAACGCCGTCGCGGCGCCTCCAAGGGCTCGGTCGAAAACATCCCTTCGCCGCGCTCCATCAAGGAGAAGCTTGATCAATACGTGATCGGCCAACAGCGGGCCAAGAAGGTTCTTTCGGTTGCCGTCCATAATCACTACAAACGGCTCAGCCTCGGCGAAGCCGGGCAGAATGAAGTCGATGTCGAGAAGAGCAACATCCTTCTCGTCGGCCCCACCGGTTCGGGCAAGACGCTGCTCGCACGCACCCTCGCCAAGGTCCTGGATGTGCCGTTCGCCATCGGCGACGCCACGACCCTGACCGAAGCGGGCTACGTCGGCGAAGACGTCGAAAACTTGCTGCTGAAGCTGCTCCACGCCGCCGATTTCGACATCGAGGCGGCCCAGCGCGGCATCGTCTACATCGACGAAGTCGACAAGATCGCCAAGACCAGCCAAAACGTCTCGATCACCCGCGACGTCTCCGGCGAAGGCGTGCAGCAGGCGCTCTTGAAAATGCTCGAAGGGACCGTCAGCAACGTGCCGCCCCAAGGGGGCCGCAAGCATCCCGAGCAGCAGTACATTCAGCTCGACACCACCAACATCCTCTTCATCTGCGGCGGCACGTTCGTCGGTCTCGAAGACATCATCGCCAAACGGCTCGGCAAGAAGACGATCGGCTTCGCCGCGACGCCGGAAGCCCGCGAGAATCAACTCGGCGAACTGACGAGCCAGGTGACCAGCGACGACCTCCTTGAGTTCGGCATGATCCCCGAGTTCATCGGGCGACTCCCTGTGCTCGCCCCGCTCGATCCGCTCAACGAGGACGCCCTGGTCCGCATCCTTACGGAGCCGAAGAACGCCCTGGTGCGTCAGTACAAGAAGCTCTTCGAGATGGAAGGCGCGGAGCTGGACTTCACTCCGGACGCACTGCACGCGGTGGCCCGCATGGCCAAGGCCCGCGACACCGGCGCCCGCGGACTGCGAAGCATCATCGAGCAGGTGATGACCGACATCATGTACGAACTGCCCGACATGGAGAGTAAGGAAAGGTTCGAGGTGACGGGAGACGTGGTGGAGGGGAAGCAGCACCTCTTCCAACACAAGCCGCACAGCGAACCGAAGCCGCATGTGCAACCGCAGATCCAAGCCCAACCGCAACCCGAACGCGTCGTGGCGTAAGTCGGCGAGTGGATCAAAAGAGCGAAACCGCGTGGCCGAAAGCCGCGCGGTTTTTGTTAGCGCGGGTTCGTAGTGTCCCGCTTCAGCGGGGCTTTTTCGGTGGTCTGGGTCACATCTTCACCGGTCGAGCCCCGCAAGCCGGCTAACCCGGTCTACTGCCAACTTAGCGCAAAGAAGGAGGGCCCCGGAGAGATACGCTCCGAGGCCCCCTACTTGCATTGCGGCTGCACCGACGGCAGCCCGTCGGCGGCTATCAGAACAGCCGCACCTGGTTACCATTACACACTAGATCACCTCCTTTTGCCAGAACCACCCCACCCCCAAAGGGAGTAACCACCTCCAGGCGGTGGGCTCTAGCCCGTCATGCCACGTCAACGCATGACCCGATGGAGTGATTCTAGGTGACCCCAAAAGCGAAAATCAAGCGGAGTTGGGCGAGAAAATAATGCGGGGGCTATGGTCTTGCTTCAAGACGGTCTGTGGCAGGTCTTCCGCGTGCGGCTTAGCGAGAACAGGCCTTACTCCGTACGCTAAGTGGTCCGTTTCACAAATAACGTCCGGGTTAGCCAAGGCCGTCGCCAGGGATTTTCAATTCGGCGAAGTG
>JAIEPT010000224.1 GCA_019748295.1 Gemmataceae bacterium
TGACCACGGATGCAGGCGACACCACGCTACGCGCCGCCCCCTCACCCCCAGCCCCTCTCCCCCAAGGGGAGAGGGGAGCAAGAACTCACTCGCGGGTGATGAACTCATCCAAATTCAAAATCACGCGGGCCGTCAGCGTCCATGCGGCGGCTTGGGCGGGGGTAACGTTCGCGGGAACGCTGGACGGCGCCAGCTTCTTCGCCTCGGCGGGCGCCTTCGCCAATTCGCCCTGCAGATTCGACAGCAACGCCTCCAGCCGTTCCGCTTCGCGCGTTGTGAGTTCGCGCGATACGCATAGGCGGAACGCATGCTTGAGCCGTTCGGCGTCGTCCCCCTTCGCTTCCTTGAGAACGCGTGCGGCCAATGACTGAGCACACTCGAAGAAGGCTTTGTCGTTGAGCAACGTCAGTGCCTGGAGGGGCGTATTGGAACGATTACGGCGAGTGCAGGTCGTGTTGGAGTCGGGGGCGTCGAACGCCACCAGGCCGGGATGCGGGGCGGATCGCCAAAAGAACGTGTACATGCCGCGCCGATAGCGGTCGCTTCCCGCACTCGGTTTCCAGTCGCGTTGCGATTGGGTGAACGCGAACACCCCGTCCGGCTGATGGGGAAACACGCTTGGCCCGCCGATCTTGCGATCGAGCAACCCGGACGAAGCGAGTGCGACGTCGCGCACTGCTTCCGCCTCCAGGCGAAGCCGATTCTGTCTGCCGAGATACCGATTGCGCGGATCGGCTTTCGCCAGGTCCGCGCGATGCACGCTTGCCTGGCGATACGTCGCACTGCGGACGATGAGCCGATGCAGTTCCTTGATGCTCCACTTGCGGGCCATTAATTCGCTCGCCAGCCAGTCGAGCAACTCGGGGTGGCTTGGCGGGGTCCCTTGCGTTCCGAAATCGTTTTCCGTCTCCACGATGCCCAGGCCGAAATACTGCTGCCAGACGCGATTGACGATCACACGCGAGGTCAAGGGGTTCGCGGGATCAACGAGCCACTTCGCCAGGTCGAGGCGATTCGGAGTCGGCCCCGCCTTCAGCGGAGGCATCGCTTCCAAAACGCTCGGCGTCACCTTCTTCCCTTTGCGGGTGTAATCCCCCGCGATGAAGATCTGCGTCTCGCGCGGCGCCTTGCGCTCCGCGACCACCATCGCCTGCACGATCGGCGGCTCCTTCTTTTTCAGCTCGGCTAACTTCGTTTCCAGCGAAGTGCGATAGCGAAGCAAATGCTGATGGACGGCAAACGTCGAAACCAGCGGCAACGGGGAAGAAATCGCGAAGTCGCCCAGGCCGGCGCTGAGCTGCGGGATCTGATCGATCTGCCGCAACCAGTTCGAGAGGGCAAGCGCCTCCTCCTTGGTTCGCTGGTAATCCGTCTTATCCACGAGTTCGCGAATCTTGGGAGGCAGCTTCAACCTGTCCTCGGCCGAGAGGTCGCGTTCCCACTGGCGTTCCTTGGCGATGGAATACGTATTCAGGCCTTTCAACGCCTTATCGAGAACCGCGACCTTTTCGCGATGGGCCTTCATATCCTTTTGCTGCGCCGTCGTCGGCAGCGGCAGGTTCGGCTCGTCGCAATTGTTGAGGAAAGCGAAAAGCCCGTAGTAATCGCGTTGCGAGATCGGATCATACTTGTGGTCGTGGCACTGAGCGCAGTTGATCGTGAGACCCAGGAATGCGGCGCCGGTGGTGTTGACGCGATCCCACACCGACTCGACGCGGAACATCTCCAGGTCGATGCCGCCTTCTTGGTTGAAGAGGGTGTTGCGGTGGAATCCGGTCGCCACCTTCTGCTCCGCAGAGGCGTTGGGAAGCAAGTCGCCGGCCATCTGTTCCACGACGAACTGGTCGAACGGCAAATCGCGCTCGAAGGCTCGGATCACCCAGTCGCGATAGGGCCACATCGTGCGGGGGCCGTCGATGGTGAAGCCGTTGGAGTCGGCATAGCGGGCGAGATCGAGCCAATGCCGGGCCCAACGTTCCGCATAGTGCGGCGATTGGAGCAACCGTTCCACAACGCGTTCGTAAGCCTCGGGCGACGTATCGCGGACGAACGCATCCGTTTCGTCCGGCGTCGGCGGCAACCCCGTCAGATCCAGGCTGAGCCGGCGAATCAACGTCACGCGATCCCCCTCGGCCGAGGGCGTGAGCTTCTCCTTCTCCAGCTTGGCGGCGATGAAGCGATCGATTTCGTTGCGACCCCACCCCTTCCCCGAATCCGGCGCCTTCGGGCGTTGGATCGGCTGAAACGACCAGTGATCCGTCTTGGCCCCTTCCGACTTCTCCGCGACCTCATCCGCCGGCGCCTTTGCCCCTTGCTCGATCCAACGCTTGAGGACCGCGATCTCCTTGTCGGAAACTTTGGGCCGTTCGTTCGGCGGCATCGAAGCCACGCCCGCCGCCCCGGCGATCGCCTGGATCAATCGGCTCTTGGCTGCATTCCCCGCGATGAAGGCAGGGCCATGGTTTCCGCCATGCTTGGCATGGGCGGCGGTATCGAGACGCAATTCCGAGCGTTGCTTGTTGGGCCCGTGACACGCCACGCAATGCTTCGCGAAGATCGGCTTCACATCACGGCGATAATCGACTTCCTGCGCAGAGACGAAAGCGGGAACTGCGGCCGCGACGATCGAGAAAAGATAGATGCGAAGCATGGCGACTCGAACCGGGGCGTGACGTTCAGGGATGGCGGGCATTCTAACTGATACGCGCGGGAATTACGAGCGCTCAAGGATTCCGACCAAGCCCAGGGGCGACCGTAGGGAGCTCCTGGGATCCAGACCGAAATCATGTTGCACTTCCGACACTCCGATCCCAGGAGCTCGCTGCGCTCGCCCCTGGGCTTGGCAGACCCGATTTCCTTGCCCCTTGACTTGGGGGTTACAATGGCTCGCTTCCCCCTACACGAATACCGAGGAGACGGACATGACCCGATTCGAAGGTCGATGGTTTACGACGTACGGACCGATGGATTTGACGCAGGAAGGAAACGTCGTTCGCGGAACCTACGTCTATCGCGGCGTGCCGTGCTCCCTCCAAGGCACGGTCTCCGCCAATCGCCTGGACTTCGAGTACCAGGACTCCGAACACGGCTTCGGCTGGTTCGAGCAAATTCGCCCCGGCAAGTTCGCGGGACGCTGGAAAGCGGATGCCATGGGCCATTGGATGGACTGGGTCGGCCATCGCGGCTTCGACGGCGTGTGGGAATCCTCCTTCGGCCGGCTGCGGCTCACGCAGCAAGCGGATCGCATCGTCGGCTTTTACGAAGGGGCGGGGCCGTCCACGATTGAAGGAACAATGGAAGGGGGCCGCTTCGTCTTCCGCTATCAGGAGCCGAACATCGGCGGCGAAGGCTGGTTCGAGCTGACGGGCGAAGGGGAAGCGTTTGCCGGCGAGTGGAAGCCGGACGGCGGCATGGCGTTCGGCCCCTGGAACGGCACGCGAGCCAAGGCGATGAGCGGGCTCACCTGGGTTCTCGTTCTCGAAGCCCACTGGCAGCGGTCGCTCAATGAAAACGAGTATTCGTATGGCCGCATGGTGGAGCAGGTCTTTTCACGCATCCCCGGCATCGCGGTGCGGCATCGCTTCTTCGACGACGAAGCGAGCCTGCAGCGCTGGTGCCGAGAGCTGCTCTATTTCCCCGAACCCGCCGTGGTCATGATCGCGAGTCATGGCACGCCGGAGGGGCTGAATGTGCAGGGGCGGACCATCGACACGAAGAAGGTCGTCGATTCGCTGCGACATGCCGAGAACCTGAAGCTGCTGCATTTCTCCGCATGCCTGGTGATGAAGGAAGACCAGACGGGCGATTTCCTGAAGCGTATCCAGGGGAAGGCGCCGTTTCCGATTTCGGGTTACACGACGGCCGTCGATTGGGGCGCGAGCGCAGTGCTCGAGTTCCAGTACCTCGACATGATGCTCTCGAAGGGTCTCACGCCGGAACAGGCAGCCGAGCAATTGCCGCGAATCCTGAAGTATGCCGGCGACGAAGCTCCGCCTGGGTCGCCGTACAACCCCGCGGGTTTCCGATTCGTGTCGCCGCACGGCGATGGATCGACGCTGGCGCCGTCGCCGTTGCCGGAACTCGCACCGGATGATCTGTCGAGCCTGGACCGCATCTTCTGCTGATTCCGGCTCCCCTCTCCCCTTTGGGGAGAGGGACTGGGGGTGAGGGGAGCAAACGGTGCAAAGACTTGTTTTCGTTCCCAAGCCCCAGGGTAAGCGCAGCGCACCCTGGGGATCATAGCGCCCGCGGTCTGGATCCCCAGGGTGCGCTGCGCTTACCCTGGGGCTTGGCGCCCGACGTGAAGACGATGCACCCCTTGGACAAAAACGTGGCTCGTCCTGGGGCGCCTCTGCTGACTTTGGCGATCTGGGTCGTTTCGTTTAGGATGGGCAGTCGGAAGATTGCGCTCGGCGGTCGAAATGGCCCCAATCGCACCGATAGCAAACGGGTTTTCGCAGGCGGAAAAGGGGCGGATCGTAGGGCGGATTGCTAGGTTGGTGATTTATTTGGGGGGGGTTGGAAACTGAGCATGGGACACCAGCATCTCTTTGGCCAACTCCAGCGCGGCGACGGTCTGCTCGCGGCGGACCGTGGGGAAGTCCGCCAAGAACTCATTCAACGAATCGCCAGCTTCCAAATAGTCCATCAGATTGCGGACCGGCACGCGGGCGCCCACGAACACGGGCGTTCCCCCGAGGATGTCCGGATCGCTATGAATTACTGGCACACTTGCTGTCGCCATGGCTGTTCTCCTTATTGGGATTTTATCGGTACTTGCTCGGCGCGGGGAATGTTAGCGACCGCGTGAGGTGCATGCCGCGCCGCTCCGAGAGCGGCGGCTTCTGATCGTCAGCATTCGAATGCTCGCGGGGACCATCGCAGAATATGCGGCGATCGACCCCGGTAGGGGTCACAGAAGGTAGCCGGTGGTTGAGCGCAGCGACTCCACCGGATCGCGGCATCCTAGGCATCGACCGATGCCGGAGGGATCGCAGAAACCGCGGCGATGTCGGTTTCTGCGATCCCTCCGGGATCGAAAATCCCGCGTGCTGCATGGACCGGTGGTATCGCTGCGCTCAACCACCGGCTACCTTCTGTGACCCCTACCGGGGTCGATCGCCGCATATTCCGTGATGGTTCCCGAGCAATTTCATCCTGACTGTCGATAAACGACACGTCTCAGCACCGCTTACTCCCCTCACCCCCCGCCCCTCTCCCCAAGGGGGAGAGGAGAGCCAGAACAAACATCAGCGGGCGGGGGCGATGCGGCCTTCCATGGGGCTGGATGCTTGGGCGTAGAGCTTCTTGGGGATTCGGCCTGCAAGGTAACCCAATCGGCCGGCTTCGCATGCGAGACGCATGGCATGGGCCATCCGCAGCGGGTCTTCCGCGTGGGCGATGGCGGTGTTGAGCAAGACCCCGTCGCAGCCGAGTTCCATGGCGGCGGCGACGTCGCTGGGGACGCCGACGCCGGCATCCACGATCACGGGGTAATCGGGATCGTTCGCCTTCAGATACTCCAAGATGATGCGAATGTTGTTCGGGTTGAGGATGCCCTGACCGCTGCCGATCGGGCTGCCGGCGGGCATCACGGAGGCGGCTCCCACTTCTTTCAGACGACGAGCCAGAATCGGGTCGTCGCTCGAATAGACGAGGACGGTGAACCCTTCCTTCACGAGTTGCTCGGTCGCCTTCAGCGTGTCGATCGGGTCGGGCAACAGCGTACGCGGGTCGCCGAGGCATTCGAGCTTCACCCAGTCGGCTCCGGGGTTGCCGAGGTTCGTCAGCAGTTCCCGGGCAAGCCGGGCATGGCGAATGGCGTCCTCGGCACTGAAGCAGCCGGCCGTGTTCGGCAGAATGGTCAGCTTCTTCAGGTCGAGGTAGTCAAGGATGTTCCGCCCTTCCTTGTCGATGAGCCGTTCGCGGCGGACGGCCACCGTCGTCACTTCGCACTGGCTCGCCTCCATGCATTGCTTCATCAAATCCAGCGTGGCGAACTTCCCCGTGCCGGTAATCAGCCGACTGCGAAAGGAGAATTTGCCGATGACGAGAGGCTTATCGGGAGGGAGCATGGGAGACCAAAAAGTCAAAGGATGAACGAGGAAGGATGAAGGATGAAAAAGAGAAAAACGAATCGGATGAAGGGACGAAGTTGCTTGTTCCTTTTCATCCTTCATCCTTCCTCGTTCATCCTTTGACTTTATCCTCCTCCGACGAAGGTAACGATTTCCACGGCGTCGCCGGCTTGCAGCGACACCGAAGCGTGTTCGGCTCGCGGGACGACTTGCTGGTTCACTTCCACGGCGACCTGTTGCGGAAGCAGCTTCAAATGGTCGAGCAGCCCGGCCACCGTAAGCGCGGCGGGGATGGATCGCGGTTCGCCGTTGATGGTGACGTCGATCATGGTCCGATTCCCCTCTCCTCCAGGAGCGGGACTTGGGTGAGGGCAGGAGCTTCGCGCCGTCCGCCGGCCAGTGCTCTTCGCTAAAGCGGCTGAATTCAAGCCGACCGTTCGGGCCAAGGTTCGGCCCTCACCCCCAGCCCCTCTCCCGGCTCTCCCGGAGGGAGAGGGGAGCGGGAGGCTTCTCCAAGTAATGTAGGGGAGAGGAACGCGCATGAAGCTGCAGGCGGGCGAACGATTGGCGGGGACGGGAACGGCGACGCAGCCGGGCGGCTACGTCGTTTCGGAAGTCCTGCGCGAAACGCCCTACCTCGGCTTCTATGTGGGCCGAAAGATCCAGTACAACTTCGATTTCTCCTCCAAGCGAGTTCGCGAAACCGACGATCGCGAATGGCTGGAGGTCCTGCTTCGCACGCTCCGCTATCCGCATCTGGAAGATGCCGACGACGTCGCCTGGCGTCGGCGCATGGTCCGCGAAGAGGTGCGATTCATCCTCGGAAGAAGCGGCAATCGCAGTTGGCCGCAACCGCTCGATCTGCTGGAAATGGATCGCCCGCGCGACTCGTTCGCCTTTGCGACCCGCGATCCGGAACCCATTCTCGTTCTGGCGAGGCCGCATGGGTTGACCCTTGCCGATTGGCAGCAGCAGGTCGTGCCGTTGGCCACGATCCTCACTGTACTTGCCGAAATCCTCGTCTTCATCGAGCAATCGCATGCACAGGGATGGGTGCTGCAAGGCCTTGGTCCCGGCGCCATCATCGTCGATCGCGCGGGGCGAACGCACTATCTCGCCAGCGACCTGACCCTCGATCCGCGACGCTTCGCGGCGGCTGCCGGCCCCTCGGCCGTCACGCGATGGTCGCGATTGTTCCCCGCGGATCGCTTTCCCCGCGGCTTCGCGGCGCCCGAATTGTTTCAGCCCACGAGATTGCCGGAAGGACGTGCGGACCTCTACTCGTGGGGTTGGCTCGTCTACGGCTTGCTCGCGGGACAGCAGGCGTGGCACATCGCCCTGGAACAAGGCCGGCCGTGGGCTCAGTATCAGCCCGCGCATGCAACACGCCTTGAGCGAACGCTGCAGCAGATTCCGCCTGCATTCCTTCGCGACTGGGCGGATCAGTTGGGCGTCGAGGCGAACGACCTGGTCGCCGAATGGCCGACGCGATTCCTCGCGGTGTTGTCGAAGGTGCTGCACTTCGATCCCGCGCAACGCCCGGAGTCGGTGGCGCAGTTTCGCGAATGGCTGCGGAAACCTCCGCCTCCTCCGTTGCGAGCCATGCTTGCCGCGTATCAAGGCGATGGTTCCGCACAGATCTTGCTCGATTCCGCGGGCGCTCCCGGCGAGGACGTTGCGACGATTCGCAGGTGGGTCGGCGAACCGCCCGCTGATCCATCGGAAGGAGCGAAAGTTTACGAGGGACCGCTCGTTCCGCAACTTGTCGATTCCCACGTTCCGATCGTCGATCGCCCGATCTACTATGCCGGCTTCCTGCGCGATCGGGCCGGTTCGTCGTCCGCCGTCGTTACACGTCTCACTCGGGCCACTCTCGACAATGTTCGACGCCATGCGGACAGCCTCGCGGAGGAAACGCCCGACGATGCGTTGCCTCCCGTGTTGCGGCTCTATGCTCGGTTGCTGGGGCCGATTCCCGTGGCGGACGCCATGCTCAGCTCGGAGCACACGTTGGCGCGTCGATGGGGGCTCGCTCAACTCCGCGACCTTCTGGAACAACCGCTTCAGGCAACGCCTGCAGCCGAGCGATTGGAAACGCTGCTGAGCGACCCCGCGGAGAGCATTCGCCATGAGGCGGCTGCATTGCTGTGGCCGCTCGAAACGTCGAAAACCGATGACCGGCTCTTGTCGCTGCTGCGACGCGCCGGGCCTGGAGGAGCGGACGATTCGCTCCGAGCCCTGGTTGCCCTGCGGCCGCGGATCGACGACTCGCAGTATCGCCGAGTGCTGGCGGTGCTTGAAGGGGAGAAGCCGACGCAATGCCCGGTTTGCAAGGTGCAGCTTTCGGCCCGCGACCGCGATCTGCATCTCAGGACGGCTCATGGCTACGCCGAGGTGGACCGTTCGATGCTGCCGCGGCCCATCGCCGTCGGCAGGCTTTGGGAGAAGACCTTTGCGGATGGCGACCTGTCCGCCCATCGGCGCCTGGCCGAACTTCTCGACGGCACAAATTACGCCACGTCGCTCGAACGAGAACTACTTCGCCGTCACATGCTTACGCCCCCGGATCCTGCCGATCCGCGATCCAGCGGCCAAGGAACTTCATGGCGATGGATCGATGCGGCGCGGGAAGGGGTCAAACGTCATCGCGAAACGTTGCCCCGGTTGCTCGTCGCCTCGGACGAACGCCTGCGGCGATTCGGGGAAGCGATCGGGGCCGCGTACATCGCCGAGGAGTTGGGGAGCAAGGCGATCGATGGCGACGGACTCCGCAAATCTCTGGAAGATGCCGCGCCCGGCCCCGCGTTGCTGGAGGAGCGGATGGCGATCGCCGAGCGGCTTGCCGCGATGGGCATCGCATCGGCGGCGGTCGAAGCATGCCTGCGCTCGCTGGAACGGGATCGGCCCATTCCGTGTCCCGAATGTGCCGCGAGGGTGCCCGCGGGGGAATTCGAAACGCATCTGCGCCAGGCGCATCAGGTATT
The DNA here is from genome assembly GCA_019748295.1 of Gemmataceae bacterium. Taxonomy (GTDB): domain Bacteria; phylum Planctomycetota; class Planctomycetia; order Gemmatales; family Gemmataceae; genus JAIEPT01. The sequence goes on from JAIEPT010000224.1 coordinate 9,062, forward strand.
CCAATTCCGCGGCGTTCGACGCAGCTATGCCGCCACGCGCGAGGCGATGCTCGATGCGTTGTTCGATGCGTTGTTCGCCTCGTCGTTCGACCCGAACCTATGGCGTCAGGCGGAATCGCTTGCCGTGGATCGGCATGGCGAGCAGGCGGATCGGCGCTTCGCGACATGGCTTTGCCTTCGGCTCAAACGCCTGCCGCGTCCCGATCGCCCGACCGTGATGCCGCAAGTCGCCGGGGCTGCCGCCGCGTCGCCGCGCGTCGATCGATTGATTGGGGGATTGCTCGCACAGGAAGCAGGCGCCCTCGAACAAATAGGCCGACAACTCGCGGCACAAATTGGGGCACGAGCGACCGCACTCCCCAAGGAAACCGTTGCGACGCTGACGCCGCTCATCGGCGACAAGGCGATCCCGCGATCGATTCGGGAAGACTTGCTCGCCTCATTGCTCAGGCAGGTCCACGGCGAAAAGAAGGCGGTCGAACTGCTGCGGAAGTTCGTCGAAGGCTCCGGAAAGCTGCGCGGCATCGAACGGCTGGATCGACTTGAGTTGCGAGTCGGACGCATGGCAGCGATCGACGAAGTCCGCGGAGCATTGCAGCAGCGCGTCCGCATGAACTGCCCGCGTTGCGGCATCGAGCTTCAGCAACGCGACATGCTGAACCACTTATGGGACCGCCATCGCCTTGTGCTGGACCAACAGCGTGTGCGCGAGCCTTGGCGCGTCCTTGCGGATTGGGTCGTCGATTACCGACTCGAAAAAGACCAGGCCATTCTTGAACGCTGCAAGGAACTCGCCCTACGCAGCGATCCGCGCGACGGCATCGGCCGGCTTCACCGCTTGCTGTTGAGCCAGGGCGTGGACGACGCGGAAGGACGCCGGCAGCTTCTTGCGAGCATCCAAGGGAAACCGCGTAGTCTTTGCCCGCACTGTTTTACGGACCATGCATCATCCAGGGTTTCCGAGACTCCACCGCTCATCACCGATGGCGAGTCGATGTCCGGCTACGGCTACCGCCTTCGCTGGGAGGATCGCGGGCTAGTTCCGCAGATCCGCATGAGCAGGCCGGACGGAAGCGTCGAAATCCTTCGGCCCCCCGGCTATTGGCTCACCGCCCACGCCAAAGCCGCCGTCGCACTGGTGCCCATGACTGCTGTGGCGTTCGTCGCCCTTCGCATTGCATTGCCCGAAGAAACCTTGGAGTTGCTTGTCGCGCTGCTGTCGCTCGGCATTTCGCTAGTGCTCGCGGGAGCCGGATATTGGCTCGGCAGCGGCCCCATCTCCGAGCGTCAGTGGATCGACCTTGCATGGGAGGTGCTCGTTCCCTCGCTCCTCAAAAACGAGCATCTTGAGTGGGCCGTGTTGGGCGGCTTGGCCCGCGCCAGCATCGGCAAAGGAAACGCACAGGTTCGTTCGCAAAATCTGACACGCTGCCTGCGTCGCGGGGCGGATGTGCAGGACGAGGATGCCGTCGCGATCTCCGCGCTCGGTTCGCTGCTGCAGCTGGAAGCGCGTGACGCGGAGCGTCGTGGCGACGATCCGGTTCCTTTCGTCGCTGAACATCTAAGCAACTTGCTTCGCGGCAGTTTTCCTCTGGGAGCGTGCCGGCACCTTCTTGGCTCGCTTCACGAAACCTGGCCCACCGACCGGCGTCTGCGAACTGCAGTCCTTGTGACGGAACTCGCCGACAACGACTCGTTGCCGCAAGATCTCGCCGACCTGCAGCAGGCAGCTCCCGAAGCGCGCGCATTCTTCGGCGACCATCTCTTCGAGCGCTCGCTGGCATGGACGGTACTTCGGCGTTCTTTCCTCGACGGCGATTGGCACGAGCGTGCTCCGACGATCTTCGACTTGGCGAAGTCCGCCTCCACGCCCAAGTTCGCCGAGAAAGCCGACGTGTTGCTGGCCCAGAAAACTACGCAGGGAAACATATGCGTCGAACGCGATGGCGTTCGTTTTGCGGACCTGCTCTGGACAGCGTTGCCTCGGTCGATCGAAGTTGCAGCCCGGGCAGGCGAAAGACGCACGCAATATGAAGTCGTCATCGATGGCCAATCGCTGTGGTTTCGACGAGATCCCTCACGGACGATTGCCGTCTGGCGTGAATGGATGGAGTTTTGGGTCTCGCATTTTCGCCCACGCCTCATGGAAGCGGAACAAACAGGAATCGCGGGTTCGCGAGCCTGGCGACGGCGTGCGGCACGACTTTGCGACGAGTGCGGACGCAGTTTTTTGCCTGTTCCAGCGGGAATCGGACTGCCCATTGACGCGAATGACGAGGCAAGGAAGCCAAGCCGAGCGTTAAAAACGGAAAAACCGACGTAATCTTCCCACTCGCTCCCATCGGCTTTCGAACGGTTTGCAAGTAATTTTAAGTAACGTGACGTTTTCGGCTTGGGGAACATTCGCCTAGGAAAATCGAAGCCTTTTCGCGTCTCTGTCATGTTCTAACTGATTCTCCCCTGTTCACCTCCGGCATTTCGCTTGCAGTGCAGGCGATTCTCGAATTCCGAATGGCTTGCGGATGGTCTGTCTCTCCGTTGGCCGCCGATCCGGCACGCCCGGATGCGGCTTTCCATTCCAGGAGGTTGCGAACATGATGCGAAATTGGATTCCTGTCTGTCTGATGCTGGCGGGACTTGCGACTCTGATGAGCCCGTCCACCGCCGAAGCTTTCGGTCGCCGCAATCGCGGCGGCTCCGCTTGCTGCGAAACCTATGCTGCCGCTCCGGTCCATAGCGGCTGCTGCGGCACGGGCTACTCCGGCTACTCCGGCCACCACGGTTATTCCGGCCACACCGGATACTCCGGCTATTCCGGTCACAACTCCGGCTATATGGGCATGGGCCATGGCAGCTACATGGGCATGAGCCATAGCAGCGGCTGCAACAGCTGCGGCGGTTCCGTCTACTCCGGCCAGCAGCATCACCAAGGTTATGCCGCGGGCGGCTACTCCTCCGGCATGTGGTCAGGCGGCGCCTGCGGCAACTGCGGCCCAAGCACCAGCTACAGCGGCACAATGGGACAGCACGGCATGGCTGGCCATGGCAATGACCAAAACATTCAGCAAGCCAATTACGCCACCAACGGCGGCGGCACCGTTGTGCTGACGGTCCCCGAAAACGCCGAAGTGATGTGGGGCGGCCAACCCGTCTACGGCACCGGCGCCACCCGACGCTTCGTCACCCTCCCGATCCAGGGGAACAATGGAGCCCAGCAGTTCCAGGTTCGCTGGATGGGACCGAACGGCCAATGGGTCACCCGCAACCAGTCGATCAACGCCGCTGCGGGCCAGTCGGTGAGCTACGACTTCACCAACCCGAACGCGGCCGCCAACGGTCAAGCGGGCGGACAGTTCGGCACCGAAGAAGCTCAGCCGAACCCGAACGGTCAAAACCCCAATCAGCCTGGCTCGGGCACGGACCTGAACCCCGCCACGCCGCGCAAGCTGCCGAATCCGGGAACCGGCGCCAATCCGAACACCAATCCAGGTTCGGGTACCGGAACGCCGGGCAGCGGCTCGACGATCGGATCCGGTACGGGCACGGGAGGCTCAGGCACGGGCGGCAACAACAACAACAACAAGAAGAACCGCGAAGAAAACAACGGCTCTCCGCGCGAGTAAGCTCGCACGGGTTGCTTGCGTTGTCGCGACCTGGCTGCCTCGAAGTCGGCCAGGTCGTTTTCATGCGCGAAGGTCGTAGAACGCCAGCACCGATTCATTGCTGTCGTTTTCCGGAGTGCCTCGCCATGAGCGCCGACAAGAAAGCCCACGATCTCGGCATCCCCTTCCCCATCAAGGAAAAAGGGTATCTCAATCTCTGCATCCGCACCGGCAACTTGCTGCTTACGTCCGGCCATGTGAGCGATATCAAAGGGAAGCTCGGCGGCGGCATGTCGATCGAGCAGGGCTACCAGGCCGCGCGCGAATGCGCCGTCAAGATCCTGCAATCCGTTCGGCAAGCACACGGAACACTCGACGGCCTGCGCGTCGTCAAGCTCTTGGGATGCGTCAACTCGACGCTCGAATTCGCCGATCAGCATCTCGTCGTCAACGGAGCCTCCGACCTCTATCACGAGATCTTCGGCAAAGACGACCTCGGCTACCACGCCCGCAGCGCCCTGGGTTTCGCCAACCTGCCCACGGGGGCCGCCGTTGAAGTAGAAGCGATCTTCGAAGTGGTCACGGCGAAGTAAAGGGGGGACACTGGTGGCATGCGTGCCATGCGTGCCATGCTTGCGCGGATCCCTGGCCGGGGTCAGCGAACTTTCCGCTTTCACCGCACAAGCATGCCCACAGACCAACGGCGGGAAGCCAGACGCTCGGAAAGTTGGCATGCTTCGTCGGTGGAAGGGGACACATGAAGGAGCCCGGCCAAGGACCCGACGAAGCATGGCACACGCCGCATCCATTGAATCAAATACCTGAATCGTGCACGCTGATTCAGTATCGCACGCCGCCGGTGAGGGCGAGACCGAAAAGCCCCAGGTTGATCCTGTTGTCGGCCACCTGGGTCAGCGGCACCGCCAGCGCATTGCCCGTGCCGGTGATGGTCTGATTGTTGGATGCGTTGCCCGCTCCGAACCACACTTGATTGACCAGCGCGGCACGCGTGAAGAATTGAAGCCTTTTGAACCGTAAAGCGTATTCCGTGCCCAGTTCGAACTCCGCGATCGGCAGCAGGCGATCCTGAATGGCTGAAGCGCGTTGAACTTGCAGGGTCGTCACGCCGCCCGGCGCGGTAGTGGTCGTCGTCAGGTTCGCGGCCTCTCGCATCGACCCGTAGATCAGCGAGCCGCGGCCATTGGCATACACGCTCCATCGGCTCTCCAAAATCGGCACGCCGACTTCCAGCGACACGGTTCCGCCGAATCCGTCGAAATAGTGCGATGATCGGAGATCGCTGCGCACCGTCCCGGCCCCGGGGACCGCGGGATTGCTGACGAGCAGCGCGTCGTAAGTCTGCGTCGTTTCCACGTAACGGCCGCCGCCGGAGAGCGAAACCCAGAGGAAGCTGGTGCGGAATTCGCGCGTCAGTTCCAGGTCGTACGCGGTGAGAAGCAGGCTGCTGCTGAAGGAGAGATTGTCGTTGAACCCCGCCCCCACGCCGCCAGGATTCGAGATGACGCCAAGCCCCAGCGGGAAGGCCGAGACGATCTGCGTCGTATTCAGGCTGCCGGGAACGAAATTGTTGGATACGGTTTGCGTCCCCGGAGCATTGGCGAACTGCCAAAATCGCCCGCGGACGCCGAGGCCATCGACGATGCCGTATTCGAGCCAGCCGAACGGCGACCACTGATAATTCCAGCCGAAGTTCTCCTGAGTCGTCACGGTGGTTGTGACCGTGGGCGTGGGCACGTTCGTGACGCGGGCATAGGCGGGATTCGTGTCGAACGAAGGTTTCAAGAACATCGTCCCGCCGCCGATCCGGAAGCGACCCGCCAGCACCGGTCCCGTTCCGACGGCGACGGGCGCGGGAGCCACGACCTCGGGTTGATCGAGATGGGGCAGGTCAACAAGATCCGCGGGCTCCGGGACGCGAAGAGGCGGTCGTTGGACCGGAACTTTCGGCAACGTGGGGGGCGATTGCGATTCCTCGGTCCCCGCTTTCGGAGCGGCATCTTGAGAATCGTCGAAACTCAGGCTCGGACGACGCGGCGCCTGCGCGACCGCCTCGGCGGATGCAAGCAGCCACAGGCTCAAGATGCCGAGCAGCGCAACACGCATGGGAGATACCTTGCCGCGCCAACCAGTCGGCAACGATGCCGATCGCGCCAGTCGCGTCAAAGATTCCATCGGCGCCGATTACGCAAGGTCTATCGAAAAAATCGGCGTCTCGGGCAATGGTCGCGCGAAGCTGGGGGGACTTTACTCATCACGCAAACGCGCTGGCGCACTTTGCGCGAACGAACGACAACTGAATCGTATCCTCCACGCAAACCCTTTGGATCTTCGAAGCCTGCGTTGCGTGCCATGCTTAGAGCAGTTTGCAGATCGACGTAGCGGCGGACGTTGTGTTCTGTAGGGAACGCCCTCCGTGGCGTTCCGCCCAACTGGACGATGTCGGCCTCAGCAGTCCATCTGCAGCAACCGGCTGAGCGGCAATGCGTGGCGTCAGAGATAAGGGCCGAGGATTTCGCGGATTGTTGGGTGATGGGGGTCCGCATCGTCCAGTTCGGCGGAACGCCACGGAGGGCGTTCCCTACAGAACGCAACGTCGGCCGCCACGTCG
>JAIEPT010000388.1 GCA_019748295.1 Gemmataceae bacterium
GATACCAGCATGGGTCTCGCACCCACAGGATCATCAACACCTACACGACGCACAGCCGCGCACGTAGTAAGCGGTTACGCATTACGACTCGCCGAACCGCTTACTGCGTGCGCGGCTCTTGCGCAAGTAAGGTTACGCATTACGACTCGCCGAACCGCTTACTGCGTGCGCGGCTCTTGCGCAAGTAAGTGCGCGATCGGCTTTAACTGCAGCAAACCGCTTTTTTAATCCGATAAAACAAGTTCCATTTCGAATACGAAACGCCAAGGTGCTGGATAGCGCAACCTCAATGAGGGGTTTGCTCTCAGGCCGTGATTCGGTTCCATTTCGGTTCCGTTTTGTCTGAGGCGGCATGTTCGATCATGATCGGTAGTGATTTCGGCCTGGCGATTGCTTCGTGAAACCCCAACAAACGCTCCCCATCATGCAATTCACTGGAGATTCCGCAATGACCGTCGCCACGCTTTCTTCCCCGAGCCATCAGGCCACGGTCCTTTGCGCTGAGAATCCTCAATTCTTCCGCGTCCAGGCTCCGACTTCCCCGCGCATCGACGATGCCCCCAAGGAGTTGCAGCAGGAAGAGTTCCGCGCCCGCTGGTGGCGCGCGGAAGAATGGGAATCCTGCTAAATCATCCGTCCCCTTCCGCTCATGGACAGGACTCCTATCGATTGATGATTGGAGTCCTGTCCTTTTCGCGCTTCGGCCACCTCTCGATGAAAAGCCCCTTTCCCGTGCGAGACCATTCGGACATGCATGGATTCATGTTCGCCACCGGCATTGAGAACAGTTACCCCACGATCGCTGGCGGAGTCCGCGTCGATCAGATGGAAAAGTGCGGCCATTACGAACAATGGCGCACCGACCTCGATCTGGTCCGCGAACAGGGCCTCCATTACCTGCGCTGGGGCCCTGCGCTTCACAAAACGTTTCTGGCGCCCGGCCGATACGACTTCGAGTGGACCGACGAAGTCGTCCGCGGGATGCAAAAGCTCGACATCCATCCGATCATGGACTTGTGCCATTTCGGAGTGCCCGATTGGCTCGGCAATTTTCAGAACGTCGATTTCGCCCGCTACTTCGCGGAATACGCCGACGCCTGCGCCCGCCGCTATAGCCACATCAAGTATTGGACCCCGGTCAACGAGATTCTGATCACCACCCTCTTCTCCGCGAAGTACGGCTGGTGGAACGAGATGGAGACGAGCGACAAGGCCTTCGTGCGGGCCACGGTCAACGTCTGCAAAGCCAACCTTTTCGCGATGCAGGCGATCCTCAAGCATGTGCCCGATGCGGTCTTCGTCCAAAGCGAGTCGTCCGAGTACACGCACCCCTCGCGCCCCGATCTGATCAAGGCGGCCAAGTTCTACAACGAACGCCGGTTCCTGCCGCTCGACCTCACCTATGGCCATCAGGTGTGTGCTCCGATCTACCGCTACTTGATGGAAAACGGCATGTCGGCCAGCGATTACGACATGTTCATGAACCAGGATTTCCGCTTCCGCTGCATCATGGGAACGGACTATTACGTCACCAACGAGCACCTGCTGAAGCCCGATGGTTCGACCGTCGCGTCCGGCGAATTCTTCGGCTACTACGTGATCGCGAAGCAGTACTACGACCGCTACGGCCTGCCGCTGATGCACACGGAAACGAACATCCGCGAAGAGGAAGGCGCCGTGCAGTGGCTGTGGAAGGAATGGAACACGCTCTTGCGCCTACGGCAAGACGGCGTGCCGATCGTCGGTTTTACCTGGTACAGCTTGACGGATCAAATCGACTGGGACATCGCCCTGCGCGAAGAACGCAACCGCGTGCATCCCGTCGGACTCTACGATCTGAACCGCAAACCCCGCCGCGTGGGCCAGGAGTATCGCCGACTGATCCAGGAATGGCGCCACTTCCTCCCCGCAGGAACCTCCGCGCTGATGCTGGTTTGAGGGATCCAAGGAGCCGCGCACGCAATAAGCGGTTGTAGTGAAATCCATGCCGAACCGCTTACTGCGTGCGCGGCTCCTTTCATCGGCCGCGGAGCACCAGCCATAGCATCGCGACGTTGACGGCGAGGATCATCGCGATCGCGAGAAGCATGCCGAGCAGGAGGCGGTTTTGCCGGCGAAGCATCCGCAGGACGATCGCTTCCCCTTTCTGCGTATCCACCAGCAAATCATCGATCGTCGTCCGCGCCGGCGACTGGAAGGACGTATCCGCTTGCACGGTTTCCTTCGGCACGATCGCCACCGCGGCCCCCAGCGGCGGCGCCTCCACATAGAACCGGCAACGGCATTGAACGCAAAGCGTGTAACGCCCCGCCAGCTCGTGGCCAACCATCTGTTTGCGCCGACAACTCGGACATTCGACCAGCATCGCCATGGCAGCACCTCGCAACTTCGCAATGCCGTCATCCTACCAACAGGCGGGCCGGCGTGAGCAGCGTCGGGGCACGCTTCTTGCACCCAGTCGAGCGTCTCCCCCGCTAGAAGCGGTTTCCGAACCCTGGCTTCCGCTTGCGGCTTAGCGTTCGGAGAAAGCCCTGTTCTCGCTAAGCCGCAAGCGGAAAATCTTCACGCTCGCCCCTCCCGACTTCACGATTCCGAGCATGACCTACAGCGGCGCGGCAAACCCGCCGACCGCGTCCACGATTGTGCCGGCGTTTCTCTGCCCCAGCGATCCTACCGTGGGCCGAGTCCCGTCGTTGCAGTATGCAGGAACGAACAACGTCGCCAATGCGGGGACCGGCTCCTTCGCCTGCGGAAGCCTGTCTGGCGCGCACTCGGCAGCCGAGCAGGCGAGATCGCGTCAGTTCCGTGACGCGAACGCATCGCGGCTTGGGTTCGCGGGCGGTGACGGTTTAGGCAAGACGGAAACCAGAAGCGTGCCCCAGCCCCACCGCCGGGGAGCAGCGCCTATTCGATGCAGCCGCGCCCGCATTACGCGGTTTCGCTGGGCGTCATGCCTACCCGCTTACTGCGTGCGCGGCTCCTTGGAAGCTTCGCATGCTTGGCCACGCTGAAACATGCAGTCCAGCGGGAACGGGCAGAAATGCAGCCGCCATTCGCGATTACCGCAGTGAGCCCTTCGCATCGAGGATTTGCGAGTTGGTGGTCGAGTCGCCGAAGTTGGTGAAATCGCGGAAGGTCCACGCGACCTTTTTGTCGCGAGTCGCTTCGACGATTTGCGGTTGGTTCGGGCCGGCGTGGCAGTTGCCGATGACGATGTTGCCGTTGGCGAGCACTTCCAGGGTCGTGACCCAGGCGAGCGTGATGCCGGGGAGGTCGTTTTGCTTGAGATGCCAAACGATTTCCTTGGCGGGGGTGACTTCGATCACGCTGTGGCCGTTGCCGCCGCCGATGAGCGTGTTTCCGTTCTTGAGGCGGACGGCGCTGAAAATCTGATTGCCCCACGCCTCGGGCCCATGGCCGCCCGCCGGCTTGCGGTCGAAAAGGGGCACGGCGTAATCCCACACCACTTTCCCCTGCCCGTCGTATTCGCGGACGGCGCCTTCGCCTTCATGGCACACCAGGTAATTGCCGGTAGCGAGCTTCCGCACCAGGCGAGTGTCGCGATGGGCGTCGGGCCGTTTCGCTTGCAGCTTGATTTCGCGCAGCAGCTTGCCCTCCCGATCCACCTCGATGATTCGGCTCACGCCCGACTCGGCGATCATGGTGACGCCGTCGGCGAGGCGTTGAAACGCATGCACCTCAACGCGTTTGCCTTCGTTGCCGTTCTTTTTGGCGGCGTCGTACTCCCAGACGACTTTGTTGGTCTTGGGATCGATCTCGACGATCTGGGTGATGGTGCGATGCGCGAGCACATTGCCGTTTTCCAGCATGTGCAGATCATGGAGCGAGCGGATTTTGGTTTCCCAGGCGATCTTCCCCTCCTCATTGACGATCGCGAGCCGGCCCTTCGATTCGTCGGAGACGAGCAGCCGGCGGCGGATCGGCTCATCGGCGAACGAAATGGGAGCGGCGAGAAGGAGGAACGCAAGGGAGAGGAGGCGCATGGCGGGTCCACCTGAGAGAAAGATTGAGAGAGATGTTCTAATCAGGCGCCGCCATTTGGCATCGAGGCGGCGGTTGCTTGCTGCCATGCCGTCTCGGCGGTGCGGAAAATCGCGGTCATCGAATCGTTCAGCCCTTCCAGGTCGATATGCTTGCGGCCACGCGTCGTGTAGAGCGTGAGATAGGTGTAGTCTTCCGCCGATCTCTCACGCCCCACCATCCTTTCGATGTCGGACCACGCAATCGGGTTTTTGCCGATGCGGGGCCCGTCCAGGCCCTCCGGGCCCATCCGCAGTTGCGGTTCGCGGCTGAAGAGTCGCCGCCAGTATTTCCGCGAATGAAGCAGCCAGCAAAGCGCCATGATGCCCGCCACGCCGAGAACGACGGTCCCTTCGTGGGGTTTGTTGATCGAGGCCATCCAGGCAAACAGCCCCGGCAGGCCGACGATCATCAACCATCCGCAGAAGGACATCAGGATGCGTGTGATCGCATGCAGGATGCTCCACCGATATTCGCACACTTGCATGAAGAATCTCCCACAACGATTCGTACGCTTCAAATGCGGACGAGACCGCCTGTTTTTTCGCGACTTGGCGGAAACTTGCCTCGCCGCGCGGAAAGCGGGCTGGACGTTTCGCTCGCCCGCTGCTTCCCCTACAATGCCCGCAGACTTGCAAATGGCCGCGATTCCAGGAAGGAACCTCCCATGAACCTGCGCGCATGGTTCGAGCAGACGCGGGTCGCCCTCGGCCGTCGCGAGGACCGCGACCGGCTTCGCCTCCCTGCCGCCTATCACGAAGCTTATCAGTATCGCGAAACCGACCCGGATCGCTCCGTCGCCATCCTCACCGAAGCACGCGATCTTGCTCGCCGATACGACGAACCTTGGTGGGAAGTCTTTCACGACGCCGCTCGCATCTCCGCTCTTATCCACTACAAACGCGATTGCCGCAACGTCATCGACCTGGCCACGCGTTGCGCGCTGGAAATCCGCAAGCCGGGCTTCGCTCAGTTTCCCGGGCGAGTGCGGGTGCTGGACGCCCTGCTCTGCGCCTATCTTTGTTGCGATGCCGAAGGCTACGGCGAAGCGATTCGCGATTCGCTCGACCAAATGGAACGCGAGTTGGGCGACCGGGTGGACGACGACCGCTTCCTCTTCCACGCTCGTCGCCGAATGATCGCCATCGAGAACGAACAGTGGGACGAAGCCCATGGCCTGGGCATGCGCGAGATCGACCTGATCGGGCAGAACCGCGACTTGCCAGGCATCCTGGATTACGCACTGTTCACGTGGTGCGCGCTGTGCCAGATCGCTTTTCGCCGGAAGAACTGGGTGCACCTTGCTGATTTCGTCGCGAAGGGAGAAGCGACCGCGGTTCGCTGCGGGCATCGCTGCGAAGAAGCGGAACTGAATGCGTGGAACGCGGTTGCTGATCGCTATGCAGGGCGAGAGGAAAAGGGACGCGCTGAACTGGACCGGGCCGAGGCGACCATGCGTTCGCTGCGAATGCCGCCCAAGCCGGGCTTCTTCGATGCGGTAGCCGCGTACTTTGAATTGGGTCATCAGACGCACGAGGAGCTTCAGGTGCGTGATCGCGAACTCGGAGTGCTCGCGGATCGCCAGCGGCACTTGCACGAGTTCCGCGTGAGAGCCGAAAGATGCCGGCTGCTTCGAAAACTCAATCGGCCTCATGACGAAGATGTGGAACGGACCCGCGAAAGCGCCCGCCGGCTGCGATTTCCTGAAAAGCACCTCCGCGAAATCGACGGCCTTCAGCCGGTTGGCTAATCCTTGCCGGTTGAATGAACCGCGGCTCGGGAAGGTGAGGCGCCTCGCTGTGCACAACGTTGGGAGGGAACTGGCGTGCGACGTCATCGGCTTCCCAGCCCCGTTCAGGGGCCTTTCGCGAAACGTCTAGGCCCGCCGTTGACGGCGGGTAACGAGCGGCGAAACAAGCATTCCTCAAGAGGCCCGTTCACGGGCCTTCTCGCGGTTCGGCTTGAGCCGCAGGCCCTTGAACCGCTTGAGAACGGCTGAAGGCAAGCGGCGAGAAGGCCCGTGAACGGGCCTCGTGACGCGATGTTTGCGCCAAGAAACCCGCCGTCAACGGCGGGCCTAAACGCTTCGCGAAAGCCCCGTGAACGGGGCTGGGATGCAGGCGACGTTAGATGCAGCTTCCCTCCAACAGTTGTGCACAGCGGAGGCCTCGCCCTCCCTAATCCGAACAAGAAGACGCAAGCGACTCCCTTAGGAAAATCGCTTGCGTCGGCGCTCGGTGCGCGAACTGGGGTTAGCGGTTGAAAGGTTCCGGCGGAAGGTCGTCGGGGTTCACGTTGCGATTCGGGACCGGGTTCGGCGCCACGTTCTGACTGGGAGCCGCCTGTTGCGGCGGGTTGTTGATGGCGGCCGGTTGACGGAAATCGATTGCAACCGTTTGCCCCGGCATCACGCGAATTTGACGTGATTCGTTCTGCATCTGTCCGTTGGCGTCCATCCATTGCGCCTGGAAGGTTTCGACGCCTCCTTGAGGGCCGAGGGGCGAAGTGGCGAAACGGCGTTCCACGCCGGTCGTCGTGGTTGCAGTGTTTCCCCACCACAGTTGGGCATTGCCGGGAACATAGACGACAACCGTGCCTGCCGCCGAGTAGTTGGCGGACGAATCCACGATGCCGGCCGATTCTTGGGGTGGGTAGAACGAATAGTCCTGCAGGGCCGGTTGGGAGTAGACCACGGCGGGAGCGCTGTAATAGCTGGAGCCATATCCGCTGGAATAGCCCTGGTTATAGCCGTTATAGCCGTAATTGTTGAAGCCACGACCGATGTTGACGGAGAGGCCGGGCTGCCCGTAGCCGGAGCCATACCAATTTTGGTTGCCGAACCCGCGTCCGTATCCGCCAAACCCCGGATTGCCGTAACCGCCGTTGCGGAAGCCGCCATTGCCGATGCCGATGGAAACGCCGCTGCGGCCAAAGCCGCCGCCTCCGAAGCCGCCGCCGCCGAAGCCGCCGCCGCCGATTCCCCGTCCACCGCCAAATCCGCCGCCGCCGCGACGTTGGGCGTGACTCTCGGAAGGCAGAGCAAAGATGCTGATTGCGATGGCTAAAAACGCCGAAGAGGCGAGAAGCATATGTCTCATAGGAAACTCCTTCGTCTATCCCTGATGTTCGCTGTAATTCCGCTGGAATTCGGCGTGAGAGGGGAGCCACGCCGCAGAGCCTTACAAAGATGCAACGAACATGCCGCACACGTGCGGAACGCGAGGCAAGTTCAAGTATGCGAAGCCGGACTGAGCGCTACAGCGTCAGCCGCCCATGAGATGGCTAAGCCGTTCTTGAAGTTGCGATTCCGCCGTCGCGGACCAGGCGAACTCTTCCGTGGGCAACGCGAAACTGCCTTCCGCATCGAAGTGGGCGGTAGGCGCGGAATCGAGCGAAAGCAGTCCAATGCGGCGTTTGCCGACGCGCAGCTCGAACGAGCGAATCGATTTCACATCATCCTGGCTGAAGGTGCCCGGCGCCACCGGGGTCGGCCCATCGCGGACCAGCACTTCTTGCGGCGGCAGTTCGAAGACCAGCCCCTGATTCGCATCGAGGCCGCGAAGGGTGACGGTGCATCGGCCTGCCATGCCGAGTTCGCTGCTCGCCAGGATGAAGATGGGCCCCAGGCGTTCGTCCGCTTTGAGTTCGTCCGGCGGAAGCCGTACGACGCTGAGGTTCGACGGGCTCTGGATGAGGAAGCGGCCGCCGAGCAACCGCAGCGATTTTTCAAGCGCGACACGGGTGACGGCGCGGATCGTTTGCAGTTGGATCGTGCGATCGCCGAGCAGCCAGCGCACTTGCCAGGGGCCCGTCCGCGGCGGCTTCTTCAGCTCAACCGAAGCGAGAGCTTGCTTGCCTCGCAATTGCGCCCCGCTGAGCATCAACTCCGCACGTTCGACGGTTCCGCCCAAGGCATTGGCGAGTTCGATCGCGGGAAGCAAATCGACGAGCGGAGCCAGGCTGGTCGGGCTCGACCATACCGATGACGCGATCAGCCCTCTCGCTTGCGACGATACGAGCGTCCGACACGCGGCGGTGGCTCCGAGCAGCAGCGTTTGCACCGTGGCGTGTTGAATCTGCAACCGGCTGAGGAACTCGTCGCGCGTGACGATCGGCAACGTCGTTTGGCCGAGCGATCGCTGCTTCCAGTGCAGGTCCGCTGTGGTCGAAGCATGCGGCGGCGGCAGACGAAAGAATAGCCGTGCGAGGCCGGGCGTCTCGTCGGGGCGAACGACTTCGGGTGGGATGGAAGCGGAACCCGTCAGCTTCAGTCCGAATTCGAGCCGAGTGCGCGGCGTGATCGTGCCGATGCGGACCAAGGCTTCCACGATGACGCTTTCCGCGCACCAGGGGATCGGCTGATCGTCGATCGTCAGCCCGGCCTTTTCGTAGCTGTAGCGCATGGCCTGCGATTGAGGCGGCGAGCTGCGCGTTGCGGAGAAAAGATCAGGCATGACGCAAGCGATCCAACGCCTCGGCGAGCGCCCGATCCAAATCCGCCGGCCCGGCATCGCCGCGGCAGATCAGACACTCGGGCGACCGCGGAATAGGGAACTTGAATGGGCGAAACGCTTCCTCGAAAACCCCCGGCGTCCGCTCCAGCGTAAGCAGCAGGCTGGTGAAATCGGAGGCTTCCCCCTTCATCATCCGCGATGCGAGCTGCGCCTGCAAACCCGCGATGACGGCGATCGACGTCTTGCTTGCGGGCACCGTCGTCTCCGGCGCTGGCCCGCCCGGCTGCGAATAGTCGGGCGCCTTCTCCTCATCCGTCGTTACCGACCGTTTCAGAAAACTGGCGACGCAGCCGTAGCAGGGCCCCTCCGGCACGAACCCATGCACAAACCCGCCGATGCCGCCGGACAGCACTTCGCCCAACGTCCACGGCTTGCGATGCTTCCGCATGAGCGCATCGAACGCATATTTCGCGGGTTCGCCATCCACCGCGCAGATGCCGAAATCCGCTACGGCAGCGATGCGATCAAACGCCTCCGCATGCTGCGAATCGCCAACCGCGGCGACCAGCGTCTCGACGCGAAGCTCCGGCCGAATCGCCATCACCCATTCGCGTGCGAGTTCGACCTTCATGCGGCCAACCGCGGATGGCGGGAACACATGTCGGACGACATTGTGCGCTTTGTAGACATCGGGATCGACGAGCGTGATCGCTTCGGCGGCTGGATGGCGTGCGAGAAGATCAAGCACCGCAATGCCGCCGGAACCGACGCCGACTTGGAGGAGATGCATGGGATTCACGCGAGCCGGCGATAGAGTTCGGCGTTCTTCTTTAGAACTTTCGCGGAAGCGTAGTCGAACTTCTTCCGGTCCTCGTTCGAATGCCTCGCAGGATGCCCAGTAAAGCTGTTTGTGGCTGCGGGCGTCGTACTCCTTCACAATGCTCCGCGCATCGCTTTCCGCAAACCCTGTCGCAACGACGAAACGATTGCCGTTGTCGTCCTGCCGATGGACCGACCACGTTGCAGCCTTAGAATCGGACATTCGGATGCCTCGCAACGATTATTACGCCAAGGGCGTTCCATCCAACAGCCCAGGGTTGGGGGTGCGGCAAATGTTTCGGGCGGACGGGACCGCGAACGCTGAAAGCGTTCCCCAGCAGAGCCCAGGGTTGGCGACCATCGGGATCCAACCCTGGGTCAGGAAGACGTTGCCGAACTGGAGCCCTGAAGGGGCTCGCCAGGATGTCTCGTGCGTCCGAGAACCTTCCCTTGAGCAGAATCTTTTGGGGAACTCTTTCAGAGTTCGCGGCTGGTTTGCGGCTGCGATCCCCAGGGTTGGATCCCGATGGTCGCCAACCCTGGGCTTTGTTGTGGAACGCTTTCAGCGTTCGCGGCCCCGTCCCCCCGCCCGAAAAATCTGCCGCATCCAGCACGTGTGCGGCAAATTTTTCTGGCAGCCATACGGGCGAAGAATCGACGAATTCGTGGATTCTCTCGAATGGGTGGCCCGATCATGCTTGGGTGTTGCTGACATCTTGGCCGCAGCTGCTTTGCGACTGCCAGAAAAACTTGCCGCACACAGGGTTGGCGACCGATTGGAGCCTAGCCTGGGTTCGCTGAGCGCTCTCCGGAAATACCCCAATGGGGTTTCAGCAACGCGAAGTTCTCGACCGATGGTACCCCTTCGGGGTACCGCAGCATGGTTTTGACGTTACCCAGGGTAGCTCGCTACGCTCGCAACCCTGGGCTTTGCGTTGCAACACCTTTGGCGTAAAGACGGGCCTCACGCCGGCGCCTCCGGCATCGGCCATTCGCCGGTCGCGTACCAGATTTCGTAACACGCGAGCCAGCGCCATGCGGCTTGCACCGCGAAGACGCAGGTGAACTTCGCGGGGTCCCAGCGGCTCGTCTGCCGGCTGCTGCCCTGGCGCCACAAGCAGAGCGTTTGCCCTTCGAGCAGGTGCGGGCATTGGCGGATCGGCGTCAGCACGCGCGTCTCGGGGGCCGTCGTGGGATACGTCGCGAAGAGACGGGTTTCCATCTCATAGGCGTTGTGCCCGGGCTTGAGCCGATATCGCAGCGCCAGGGCAGGGCCGGAGGGGACGACCTGGATGCGAAAATCCGGATCGCGCCCCTCGTTGTAGCGTTCGATGACCGGGATCTCGACGGTCAGCAGCCGCCGTTTGCCGGCCTCGGAATCGAGCAGGCCCATCGGCTAGTAGTGCGTCGGAACGGACTTGATCGCCGAGATCACTTGGTCATCCGACATTTCGTCGGCCACCCCGGCGAACGAGGTGTCGCGTTGATCCATGACGATCGCCTGGTTTTTCGTTGCGTTGCCGCGAAGGGCGTCGATCAGTTTCTGCCGTTCGTCGGAATTGAGGGGGCGGAAATCCATGGCATCCTCCGTGAGAGATATTCAGCATCGATGGTCAGCCGCGACGCGATAGCGGAACGCGGACAGCGCACCCAATCGTCGCATGGCACTCAGTCCGCGCTCCGCCGCCGCGTCGCGGCTAACCGTTACTCCGCCAGCTTCGCCAGAATCGCATACGCGTTTCGGTCGAGCGGGCCGGGGGCGGGGCGGATTGCGGTCAGGCGATCGTCCTCCTCGAGATACCAGCGAACATCGTCGCGATCAATGACGATCCGCAGCGAACGGGCCGGTTCCACGAGGGGGAGCCGGGCGGAGAGAACGCTCTGTCCGTCCAGTTCCAACTCTTCCATCGTAAAGCCCACTTGCTGGCGAAACAAGCGTTCCAGGGGAATCGCATGCTGTTCGACCGATTCCCAGCAGCGCTGCAAGGGGGCGGCAACGTCGTCCCCCAGGGTAATGCTGATGGGAGTCGTGCGATAACGGCGTTCGCCGTGACGCAGGACATACCAGCTGAAAGTCAGTGGGCCGCGAACTTGGCGATGCGGGCTTGGCTGTGCGATGAAGCCGTCCGCCCCTCGCGCGTCGGCCGTGCCGATGCCGAAGATGCCTTCGCGTCCGCGGAGTTTGCCGACCCAGCGCGAGTCGCCGTGCCAATCGCCTTCGCTGGGATGCCGAAGGCTGCCGGGATGCGTGTGGACGACGCCGAGAAGATCGAGCAACGGATTCCGCTGCCGTAGAAACTTGATCGCGACGCCGTATGCTTCGCGGTTGAATTCGACATGGGCGACACCCGCGTCGCGCATCGAACCCGCGGGCAGCAGCCCTTGGATAACCGCTTCCGCGCCGCTGCGAAGGCCGACGATCATCCAGCCGATCTCTTCGTCGCCGCGCGGCGTGGCGCGGTGGGCGGCGAAATCATCGAACAGTCGGCGGGCAACGGCATCCGTGAGAACGACCCGCTCCAAAGGACGTAGCGGTTCGCGATTAGCGGAAGGCGGCGGAAGGCGAGGCCCCGCCGGGACGTTGCCGCGAGCGTGCTCGACAAGCCAACGCCATCCCGCATGGAGTGCTTCCTTCAAACCAATCGCCGCCATACCTACGCTCCGAGCCTTCGCCTTCGTGGCGACCAGTCTATGGACTTGTCGATCCGGCAACATGCTTCCTTTCTCTGTCCGGAAGGCGAGCAGCCGCTGTTAGGCGGCTGGTAAGGCGTCCTGCAGATGTCTCGTCATGCCCAGGCTGCTTAAGCGCAAGCCGTCTGTGCGTTATGAGACTCTTGCGGACGCCTTACCAGCCGCCTAATAGCGGTTGCTCGCCGGAACCCCGCAGCACCGTCGCGATCTCGCGAATCGTCCCGGGGGTCGTTCGACAACATCCGCCGATCCAGGTGGCGCCAAGTTCTCGCCAGCGGCGCGTTGCGGCGGTCCACTCGAAGGGAGTGGCGGTTCCGAACCAGGTCTTTCGCTCCGCGTCCCACCCTTCGCCCGAGTTCGGTCGCCAATCCGCCATCCAACACCAGCGATCGGCTTCTTAAGATTTCCTTCACATTTCGCATTGACACCTTCACCGTAAGGCTGGAAACTGAACCTACCATTCTCTATCTCGATTGCCCGGGTTTGTCTGCGAACCCATTTGGGAGAGGCGCCATGTCTTGGTCGCGCCCCGCCGTTTGGCTTTGTTTGCTCGCGTGCGGCTGCACGAATGCCGTGCATGCGAAGAAGGCGACTCCGTCGTCCGCTTCGCGCGAGCGGCTGCTCACTTTCATGGCGAATGACGATCCCCGCATGTGTGCCGCCATCGCCGACGCTCATTCCCACTGGGACGTGTTCGTTTTCGCGCTGCAGAATCCCGGCACGAAGCAGAAAGGCTTCTCCGTCAAGGCCCCATTCCGCGAGGGACGTAACAGCGAGCAGCTTTGGCTTACCCGCATCGAACTGACGGGCGAGAACATCTCTGGTATCGTGGACGACGAACCAGTGTTCCTCCGCGGCATTCGCCGCAAGCAGGTGGTCCAGGTCACGCGCAGTCAGATTTCCGACTGGATGTTCTTGGACCAGGGCAAAATCCGCGGCGGCTACACCATCCGCGCCCTACGCGATTCGCTCGGCGCCGAGGAAAGGGCCCGGTTCCTCGCGTCGTTCCCCTATTCGTTCGCGGAGGAGCCGTGATCACTCCGGATAGGTGCGGTGCTTGCCGGTCAGAATCGGCGCCATCATTTCCGCCATCGTGATGTGCCCCATGTAAGCCGGGTGGCCTTCATTCGCGAGCCAGGCGAATGCGAACGGCTCGCCGCGATAGAAGCCGAACTTCAAGATATCCGCCGCCGCGACCTTTTCTTCGTCCACCAGTTCCTTGAGCATCTTCGTGACCTCCGGCTGAATCTTGCCGAAGCCGGACACGGGCGTTGAGGTTACCAGCAGGATTTGATCGGTCTTCGTCTTCGCTCGCGCGATGAGCTTCTTCATGTCCGCCTTCCACTCCCCCGGCGTCTTCTTCGCCCATCCCATATCGTTGCCGCCGAACTGCAGGATCACGAGGTCGTTGGGGCCCGCCTCGTCCACGATCTCCTTGTCGATGATCTTCAGCGCCTGCTGAGCCGTCCATCCGCCATGGCCATGCTGCACCGGCGTGATGCCCCGGTAGCCGTAATGTTCCTCGGTCAGCCGAGCGAAATGCGCGAAGTAGAGGAACGGAACCCCATCCTTGAGCGGCACCGACCACGTCCCGCGATACGCTTGGGCGCCGGCGGTGACGGAATCGCCGAGAGTGAAAATCTTGAACGGCTGCTTGTTCTTGGCCCGCTCGCACGTCTTGGCGAGATGCTCGACGCCATAGAGGATTTCATCACTCGAGATCGTCTGGTCCGGCCCCGCCTTCGGCTCGATCTTTGGATTGGGATCGAAGGCAGGCGAGTCAAACCCGATGCGATCCAGGATGAGCCAGGTGCGTTCCACGATCGGCCCCTGCACGGCAACGACCAGTTGAAAGCCGAGCCGGGGCGTGTCGCGCTTGGTTCCGAGCCGTTCCCACGGGAAATCGAGTTTCTTCCACTCCGTGCCCACTTCCGCCGGCACATTCGCGACCTTGATCGTGAGCTTGCGCGACGCTTTCGCGAACAAGGTGATCCCCACCGTGTTCGCGGGATACGCATCCTTCTCATAAGCAAGGATCCCCTTGCTCCCCGGCTCGAAGACCGCCTTCATCGCAACCCCACCCGTAACCGACTCCGCCGTCGCCCACACCCGCGTCTTGAGCGGCAAAACCTCGCTCGCCTTCCCCAGATCCGGACAGAACCACATCCCAGTGCGATTTTCCGTGTTGCCCTGGTTCATCTCGAGGGGGATGAATTGGCTCAGAGCAATTGGCGAAAGCAGCGCGATTAGATAGATGGCAAGAAGCTTGCGCATTGAAGGCGCCTCTAAGCAGTTCCGGTCGGAACTTTCGGGAGTTCTAATTTGAGTTGCTTGATGATGCTGGCAAGTTCATAGCCGTCAATCGCCGCTATTGGAACTTTGCCGGGCTCAACGGCTTCGGCAAGTGCAGCACGCGAGAAATGACTCGTCGTGACAATGCAGCCTGCGGTATGCGGTTTCAGACTTCCCCGCAACTCGGCAATTTCCTTGCGACCAACCGTATGCAGCCATCTTTTCGCCTGCAATTGAAGCAGAACCTGACGCATGGGCCACGAGCGTAAGCCGGGCTTGGCGTTTACATCGATTCCCCCATCTTTGCTGAACTTCGTCACCTCAACATTGCTGAAACCGGATTGTTGAAGCAGATTCTGAATTACGAACTCGAATTCTCTCGGCTCGTAGGCCAACAGTTGCCGACGTATAGGTTCCAACTCTTCGAGGACTATTGGCGTGCTGCCGGACTCTTCAGCCGGATTAACCACTTCGAGGTCGTCTTCTGACGAAGTCGGAAGTCTGCCAAGCACCTCGTTTGCAAGAGCCAAGTCTTCGTCAATCTTGACTAATTCAATTTCACCCAGCAGGCGCAATTCGAAGGCCCAGGCGTTTCTCCACTCGCCGAGTGCATCGAGCTGCCTCTCACGAAAACAGCGTAAGTATTCAAGCAATCCGATGAAGCGCCATCGGCGGCTGCCAATGGTTGGATCTCTGCGGCTGACAATCTGCAAGAATCCATAAATGGGAAACGGCTTCGCTCGTTGCTCTCGAATTCGAGCATTGGGTCCTGTTACGGACTGATCGCCTGATCTTCCTGCGCCGGTGAAGACAAATACATCGCCTTCGATCCGATCGTGATAAGGGTTTTCCGCCAACTGGCGCGCCGTCGGCAGAGCGGTGAAAATGGCAAGCCGTTCAACATTCCCGTCCGCATCCGTCGTAGCTGTCCATTCTGTGCGGCTGATTTTGGGAAAGTTGGCGCAGCTGGGGCGCGGGCGTTCGCATAAGCGGTCGGT
>JAIEPT010000385.1 GCA_019748295.1 Gemmataceae bacterium
GGCTAGTGCGCGACTGCAACCCAAGGATTTAATCTAGACAACGCACTAGTCCACGTCGAGCTAACGCCTCGACGCTCGCCTATCCCGCAGACATCATCGCATAGTCCCCTCGACTCTCCACTCTCTCCTCTGCTCTCTCGCGAAGCGAGTGACGGATGGCTTGCCGTCATCCCGCTCGCTGAGGCGCCTCGACCGCGCCGCCCGGCCGGGTTTTTGAGGTGGCCGGGGCGCCCCAGGCCCCGGTAAGCAGGTAGAGCGCCGGCAAAACGAAGAGCGTGAGCACCGTGCTAGTGACGATCCCACCGATGACGACCGTGGCGAGCGGCCGCTGGACCTCGGCGCCCATCCCGGTGCTGATCGCCATCGGAACGAACCCCAGCGCCGCCACCAGAGCCGTCATCAGCACCGGCCGCAGGCGCGTCTCGGCCGCGTGATCGATCGCCTCTTCAAGCGACTGCCCCTCCTCGCGGGCATTGCGGATGCCCGACACCAGCACCAGGGCATTGAGGACCGACACGCCCGACAGGGCGATGAACCCGACCGCCGCCGAGATCGAGAACGGCATGTCGCGCAGCGTTAGCGCCAGCACCCCGCCGACCGCGGCGAACGGCACGCCGGCAAAGATGCGCAGCGCGTCCCAAGGGTTGTTGAACGTGAAGTACAGCAGCAGGAAGATCAATGCCAGGGCGACTGGCACGACGACCGTCAGCCGGTCCCGCGCGCGTTGGAGGTTCTCGAACTGCCCGCCGTATTCCACGCGGTAGCGCGGCTGCAAGTTCGGCACCACCTCCTCCGCGATTTTCCGCTGCGCCTCGGCGATGAACCCGCCCAGGTCGCGGCCGCGGACGTTGCAGGTGATCGTGATGCGCCGCTGCATCCACTCGCGTGGGATCGTCCCCGGTCCCTCGACGACCTTGATCTCAGCCAGCCGCGAAAGCGGGATGCGTTCGCCGTTCGCCGTCCCCAGCAGCATCGAGCCGATCTCTTCCGGGCCGGCCCGCAGCGCCTCCGGCAGGCGGACCACGAGCGGAAAACGCAACTGACTGTCGAAGACCTGGCCGACCGGGCGCGAGCCGATCGACTCGATGAGGTCGAACACGGACTGGGCCGGCACCCCGTACCGGGCCAACTGCTCCTGCTTGACCCGGACTTGCAGGACCGGCTGGCCGGTGACCTGCTCTACCTGGAGATCGACCACGCCGTCGAGGCTGCGGAGGATCTTCTCGACATCGGCCGCCCTGGCCAGCAACTCCGGGAACTCATCGCCGAAGACCTTCACCGCGACGTCCGCACGCACGCCGGAGACCATCTCGTTGACGCGTTGCTCGATCGGCTGCGTGAAACTGATGCGCTGGCCGAGCAGGCCTCCGAGCGCTTCGCGCATGCGACCCACCAGTTCGTCCTGCGAGGCGGCCTTCGTCCACCGCTCGCGCGGCTTGAGGCTGAGGAACATGTCGGTCAGTTCGAACCCCATGGGGTCAGTCGCCACGTCGGCCGTGCCGGCCCTACTCCAAATGTCCTTCACCTCGTCGGGGAATTGATCGAGCAGCAGCCGCTCCATCTGCGTGTTGTAGCGGATCGCCTCGGACAGGGACGTGCCCGGGAGGCGGACGATGCCGATCACCAGCGCTCCCTCGGAGAGGCGTGGCACGAACTCCGTCCCAAGCCGACGCGCGAACAAGCCACCGGCTGCCAAGGCGACCAGAGCCAGAGCCGTCACCCAGTACGGCGCGGCCAGGGCCGACCGCAGGGCCGGAGCGTACAGCCACTGGAGCATCCGGACCGGCCACGGCTCCTTGTCCTCCATCTTCGCCGGCAGGAACAGGCTGGCCAGCACCGGCATGAGGGTCAGCGACATGATCATCGAGCCTACCAGAGCGAAGATCACGGTCAACGCCATCGGGTGGAAGAGCCGCCCTTCCACCCCCTCCAGGGCCAGGATCGGCAGGTACACGATCAGAATGATCAGTTCGCCGAACATCGTCGGCCCGCGCACTTCGATGGCCGCGTCGCGGACCACCTCGATGTGGGTGCGGCCTTGCGCGTCGGGATGCGACAGCCGGCGGACGACGTTCTCGATCATCACCACCGAACTGTCGACGACCATGCCGAAGTCCAGCGCCCCGAGGCTCAGCAGGCTGGCGGCGACCCCATAGCGCCACATCCCCGCGAACGCGAACATCATCGCCAGCGGGATGGCCGACGCCACGATCAGGCCCGCCCGCAGGTTGCCGAGGAAGACGAAGAGGATGGCGATCACCAGCAGCCCGCCCTCGAACAGGTTTTTGCGAACCGTGTCGATGACGTGGTCGACCAGGTCCGTGCGGTCGTAGACGGTCTGCACCTCGACCCCCGCGGGCAGCGTCTTCTCGACCCCCGCGAGTTTGTCCTTCATCGCCTGCGTGACCGTGTAAGGGTTCTCGCCCATAAGGATGAAGCCCAGGCCAAGCACGACCTCGCTCTTGCCGTTGGCCGTCACCGCCCCGCGGCGGATGTCGGCCCCGATGGTGACCGCGGCCACATCGCGGACTCGGATCGGCACGCCGTCCTTGGCCTTAATGACGACGTCCAGGATCTGGGAGATGGTGGAGGTGCGGCCGACGCCCTGGATCAGCAGCGCCTCGCCGGCTCGCTCGATGTAGCCGCCGCCGACGTTGAGGTTGTTCGCCCGCAGGGCGTCGGCCACTTCGCCGAAGGTCAACCCGAACTGGATCAGTTTGGCCGGATCGAGCCGTACCTGATATTGCTTCTCGAGCCCACCCCAAGAATTCACCTCGGCCGTGCCCGGCACGGTGCGGACCTGCGGCTTGATCGTCCAGTCCTGAACGGTGCGGACGTCGAAGAGGTCCTTCCCGTAGCGGGGGACGACGACGTAGTGGAAAACCTCGCCCAGGCCGGTGGACACCGGCCCCATCTTCGGACGGTACTGGCCTTCGGGGAACTCGACCGTCCCGAGCCGTTCGTTGACGACCTGGCGCGCGAAGTAGATGTCGATGCTGTCGTCGAAAAGAAGAGTCACCTGCGAGAGACCGAACTTGGAGATCGAGCGCATCTGCGCCAGCCCCTTGAGGCCGCTGATCGCCTGTTCGATGGGGAAAGTGATCTGCCGTTCGACCTCTTCCGGGCTGAGGGCGGGGGCGACGGTGTTGATTTGCACTTGCACGGGCGTCACATCGGGGAAGGCGTCGAGCGTCACCCGCTTCAAGGCAAACACGCCGACGCCGACCATGCCGATCGTCCCGAGTAGGACAATCAGCCGATTCCGTAACGACCAGACGATGATAGCGTTGAGCATTTCTCCCTCTTAGGCGAGCGGTGTCTGCAAATCTCCCCGCTCCCTCCGGCAAGATATTGCATCTTCGGCGTAAATCGTTTGGATCTTGGAAGCGGGCGTGGTGTGCCATGGCGTGGTGTGCCATGGTTGGACGGGCCCTGGCTGGGGCCCGCGAACGGTCCGCTTCCACCGGCCAAGCATGCCCCCTGACCGAAATCTCGGACCAAACGCTCGAAAGCTGAACGCTCCGGAAGCTTCGCATGCTTCGACGGTGGAAGCGGAAGCATTGAACCGCCCGGCCAGGGGCCCGGCGAAGCATGGCACACATAGCACACCACGCCTGCTTCCAATGGTCCAAAGAATTCACGTTGAAGATGCAATATCTTGCCTCCGGGAGAGCGGCCTGGGTGAGGGCGTGCGACGTGGCGTTGCGCGAGAAAAGGCGCCCTCACCCCAACCCTCTCCCGGGGGGGAGAGGGAGCAGGAATCACCCTCACCCCAACCCTCTCCCGGAGGGAGAGGGAGCAGGAATCGCCCTCACCCCAACCCTCTCCCGGGGGGAGAGGGAGCAGGAATCGCCCTCACCCCAACCCTCTCCCGGGGGGAGAGGGAGCAGGAATCACCCTCACCCCAACCCTCTCCCGGGGGGAGAGGGAGCAGGAATCACCCTCAGCCCAGCCCTCTCCCGGGGGGGAGAGGGAGCCTATCTCTTGCCGCTCGCCTTAATCCGCATCGCCGCCGAGTTTGTCCTTCAGGACCTCCGACTTCAGGGCGAACGCCCCGACCGTGGCAACGTGCTGCCCAAGTTCGACCCCGCCGCGAACCTCGACCCACGCCTCCTTCCTCGCCCCGACGGCGCCACGCATGCCAAGCTGGACGGAGCGCATCTCGAAGGTCGTCGGATCTACGCGGACGAAGACGTACCAGCAATCGCCGTCGCGCTGGAGGGCTTCGACCGGCACGGCCATGACCGGATCTTTCTCATCGCGCAAGCGGATCCGCGCGGCGCCGAAGGTGTTCGCGCGCCAGTGCGCCTTGGGGTTCTCGACGACCGCCCGGACACGAAGCGTACGAGTTCGGATATCCACCGCGGTACTCATCCAAGAGATTTCGCCCGAGAGCGGTTCGCCCTTATGGCCGTCGGACTCGAAGGTCAGCCGCTGGCCGACCGCCACCAGGTCGGCGTCCTCGGTGCGGATGTCGGCCAGGATCCACAATTGGCTCAGGTCGCCGACCTGGAAGATCGTCTTGGACGAGTCCACCACCTCGCCGACGACCACGCGGCGCTCGACGACCACGCCCGCGAACGGCGCGACGACCGGGATGAGGTTGGAGGAGGCGGTGTCGGCATCCAGGGACTTGACGTATTCCTTCGGCAGCCCGGCGAACCGAAGCAACTCGTCCTGCTGGTCGGGGGCCAGTTTCTGCACCTCTTTGATCTCGACCGAAAGGCCGAGATTGACCAGAGCCTGGCGGCTGGCTTGGAGGCGTACGCGGGCATTGCGCAAGGCGGACTCGGCCTCCTTGATCTTTTGCTGGGGTATCGCCCCGGCGGCCAGCTTCAGGTTCTCGAAAGTCTGCCGCTGCAAATCGAGTTGCGAAATCGCCTTGAGGAACTCGGCCTTTGTCTTGCCGACTTCCGCGGCGTCGATCAGGGCCACCACCTCGCCCGCCCGGATGGTGTTGCCGACCTCCTTCTCGACGCGCACAACGGTACCTGGAGCGCGGGAAGACAGTTTCGCGAGGCGGGTCTCGTCGTAGCTCAACTCGGCCGGGGCGGTGATCGTGGCCTGGAGCGGTTGCATCTGGACCGCTACCGTCTGAAGGCCCATCAGGGAGGCAACCTCCTTCGACTTCAGCCGCACTTGCGTCCGGTCGAGCGGACAGGCAGCATGGGCCGAGTCCTTCGGCGGTGGGACGACGTCGGAGTCAGCCGTATCGGTTTTCTGCTTCCCGGCTTCCTCCGCTTTGGCGGCGAAGGGATTGCTGAACTTCCATTCGGTGCGGAAGCCCCAGAATGCCAGCGCGGCGAATGCCAGCACAGTCAAGGCGGCCGCCAGATGGCGGCTCAGGGACGCGATCAGGCCGAACGGCGGGGCCGTCGGAAACGTGGTCGGCGGCTGATTCATCGCTCCTCCCGGCGGCCACGGTCCGTCTGCCCTTCACCGAGTTCAATTCTCGCAATCGCAGCACATTGCATGCCTGCCTACAAGCGGAGAACCCGGAAGCAGATCCCGGCCCTCGGCCGGTCGCGGTCGCGGCTCGAGGTCGTATCGGCAAAGATTGCTTCACGTGTCTCCGTCTCGAACACGACGCGCCTCTACTTGAGTTCGGGTGTCGCGTTGAGCGGATTCGGTCGCGTGGATAGGCGCCTCGACGCATGCATCCGCATGCGGCATGAATTCGAGCTTGCCGGTGGCGATGTCGTACATCGCGCCGATGATCGCGATTCGGCCCTCCTGGTGCATATTGCTGAGCCTCTGACTCTGCTGAAGAACCATCTCGGACACGTGGGACACATTGCCGCGCGACGTCGCATCGACGAAGGCTTCCTTTTCGGAGGCCGACAGTTGAGTCAGGCGCTGGCGGATGAGCGGGTCGATCGATTGCTGAATGACTTGAACGATGGGCTCGATATGCTGGCAACCGGTGGCCTGGGCGGCGGTTTCCGTTGAGGAGGCCAGATCGACGGCGGCGGTCACGGCGCCGCAGCGGGTGTGTCCCATGACGACAATCAGCTTCGCCCCGGCCACGGCGCAGGCATACTCCATGCTGCCCAGCACTTCGCGGCTGATGATGTTCCCGGCGATGCGGATGCTGAAGATGTCGCCCAATCCCAAATCGAAGATCAATTCGGCCGGCGCACGCGAGTCGATGCAACTGAGCACCACGGCCAACGGATGCTGTTCGGCGGCGGTGGCGTGGACCAGGCGTCCGAGGTCGCGGGTCAAGCGTTCGCCGGTGCGGAAGCGTTCGTGGCCTTCTTTCAGGATCTGGACGACCTGTTGCGGAGAGAGTTGGCTCTGCAATTCGCGTGTGGAATAGTCCACATATTGCGTGCGATCTTGAAATTGGTACTTGCGCCGGAACCCAAGCAGGCTCACTTTCACGCCGCGCGCCGGCGCGGTTTGCTCGGTGAAGTCATGCAGCAGATCGAGCACGTCCGGGTCGATGTAATCGGTGTTTTGAGCATCGAGCAGCACGTGGCCGCCGCGCGGCGCCGCATCAAGCACCTCCAAGAGGCTGGCGCGATTCAGGAAGCTGACCTGGTTGGCCAACTCGATGTGCAGCACGTCGCCGCCTAGATGTTTCTCGACGAACCGGCGGATCGGGCGACGCCGGTTGCTGTTGAGGACGGCGCCGAGGCTCACGGCCAGGCCGAGCAGGATTCCGATCAGCAGATCGGTGAAGACGATGGCGACCAAGGTCAGCGCGAACGGCACGAATTGGTAGACCCCCGCCTTCCACATTTGCCCCACCAGCTTGGGACTGGCGAGCTTGATGCCGGTGTAGATCAGGATCGCGGCCAGACAGGCCAGGGGGATTTGGTTCAGCCAAAACGGCAGAAGCGCGACGCTGACCAGAAGCAGGATGCCGTGGATGATCGTGGCGAGTTTCGTTTGACTGCCGGCATTGATGTTGACGGAGCTGCGGACGATGACCGACGTCACCGGGATGCCGCCGATGAGTCCGGCGGTCAGGTTGCCGATACCCTGGGCCAGCAATTCCCGGCTAGGCGGCGATGTTCGTTGCTGCGGGTCGATCTTGTCTGCCGCCTCCAGGTTGAGCAGCGTTTCCAGCGACGCCACCGCCGCGATGGTCAGCCCCGCCAGGTAGGGGGCCGGGTTGGACCATTGCGAAAAATCGGGCCATTGAAATTGCCCCAGGAACCCTGCGACGCTGTCCGCCACCGGCACTTGGACGAAGTTCTCCGGCAAGATCCGCCAAGCTCGGCCGAGTTGTCCGAGCAGCCAACCCATGCTCATCCCGAACAGCACCACCAGGAGCGCCGGCGGCACCGCGGATTGTCTCAGCGGTTTGATGCGAGCCCAGGCAAAGAGGAGGGCGAGCGATCCAAGTCCAATGACAATCTCGCTGCGATGAATGTGGTCGAACATGTGAACGAGCGCACTGAACGTGTTCTCGCTGTTCTGCTGTTGGAACGCCATGTGGCCTTCCGGATTTGCCCCGTGTCCGAGCAGGTGAGGAATCTGCTTGAGCACCAAAATCGTGCCGATGGCCGCGAGCAGCCCCTTGATCACGCTCGACGGGAAGTATGCGGCCAAAAATCCAAGTCGCGCCGCCCCGAGCGCGATCTGGATGACGCCGGCAAACGCCAGGGCCAGCAAGAACGTTTCGAATCCCAGCGTGGCGATCTGGGTCGCGACGATCGCCATGAGCGTATTGCCAGGGCCGCTGACGCTGACATGCGAGCCGCTGATCGCGCCCACGATGACGCCGCCGATGACTCCGGAGATAAGCCCCGAGAACAGCGGCGCGCCGGACGCCAGTGCGATCCCCAGACACAAGGGGAGTGCCACGAGGAATACGACCAGGCCTCCTGTGAGGTCGCGCGCCATGGTTGTTCGCAACGAATCGCTTGTCGACATCATGGACGTTTTCTCGGGTTGGGAGCCATGGGACGGCGAAAAAGTCTTCTCCGCCGTCTCGTCATGATGGTCCTGATCGATGGGGATTCGCAATTCCTTGGGCAATCGGCTGCCTCGATTACGCGTCGCCTGGCTTCTCCGTCCGCGGATCGGCAGGGTCGCCGTAACCTGCGGCTGCCTGTTGCGGCTGCTTATTGCGGCTGCATGTCCTGGGCCGCGACCACATGAACACTCATGAACACTCATGGTGTCGATTGCGGAGGTGTTTGTCCAGACGTGCAAATCATGAACCGACGCCACGCCCTTGACGCCGAGCATCCCCTTTTCCGCCTCGACCACGTTGATGTGGGCCGGGGTTGCTTCGAGCAGCACGTCCACCGCTTGCATCATGCGCTTCCACGTTCCGGGGCAAGATGAACAGCCCGATGATGGCGCTGAAGATTGGGTCGGCGTACCCACAACCGGTCGCCCACATGATCGCGCCGGCGACCAGGACGCCCACCGAGCCGAGCAAATCGCTGACGGCTTCCAGGTAGGCGCCCATTAAAGGGGACATTCATCTTTTCTATAACGATATTTACCGTCCGTCAGCTCTTTCAGCTTCGGCACGCGATCGACGCAGCAAAATCGGCTACTATAAAACATGAACGTCCCCTTTTATTTCCCGAGGAGAGGCTGCGTGGGACGCAATCTGCTTTCGAGCTCCGTTCACGGGGCTTTCGCGCAGCGTCTAGGCACGCCGTTGACGGCGGGTGAAGCGGGCCGCGATCGTGGTGGTTGGCGAGGCCCGGCCCGGCCCGTTCACGGGCCTCTGAGGATGATTGTTTCGCCGATCGTCAGCCGCCGTGAACGGCGGGCCTAGACGCTGCGCGAAAGCCCCGTGAACGGGGCTGGGAAGCAGATTGCGTCCCACGCAGCTTCATCGTGCCGCGAACTGTTGGTTCGCCGCGTCGTTCATGACGGCGACGCCGTCGCTGCGCTTGTACATGTCGCGATGGCGGGCGGCTTCTTGGCCCAGGCCTGGGTTCGTTTTGCGGAACTCGTCCCAGAAATGGGCGGGCAGAAACACGCAGACGGGCATCGGCGCGGCGAGTATTTGCTTCAGCTTTTGGGCGGCTCCGGCGTTGCATTCTTCCTCGGTCTTCAGGTGGAAGAAGTGCGCATCGAGATGACGCACGGGGCGTTGTAGGTAAAAGTTCAGGCTCGCCAGGTGATCCATGCGGTAGGCGTAGATCGCGAGTTCCTTGCTCGTATCCCCGGCTCCCGATTTCATCACCAACGGCTCGGCCGGTTTCAGGGCGTCGAACGATCCCACCAGCAAGCCGCCGATCGGTCCGAAGAAGGCCAGGGCGGACGCCACTTTGACTTCCAGGGCGCGTGTCCGATTCGTCGCCAGCAATGGCCAAAGCACGACGATGGCGATCGGCGGCAGCACCACGATCCAGAGCCAGCGTTCCAATCCGGGGACGATCCAGCGTTCGAGGGCGGCAAGTTTCCCCATGCCGCCCAGGAGGCTCATGGCGACGGCGAATGCAATGGCGCTAGCGGCCTGCGCGATCAAAGCTCGCCGCATGCAGGCGACGGAGGAGGGGAGTTCGTTCAGCCGCCAGCGGTCGAGATATCGGCCGATCAGAATGCCGAGCGGCGCCGCGGCGGGGAGCATGTAGTTCGGCAGCTTGGTGGCGGCGATCGAGTAGAAGACGAAGTAGAACACCGCCCATGTCATCAGCAGTCGATAGGCCGAGGCTTCGCCGGGCGCGGTGCGATCGACGGCAAAGTCCCAGCGTTCGGCATGCTTGGGCCAGGGGTCGCGGATGGCGGACCAGAAGCCGTACCACAGGGCGGGGCCGAAGTAGACGGACCAGGGAATCATGCCGATGAAGAGGACCAGGATATAGAAGAGGAGCGTGCCGCCGTGCTCATCCCTGGGGCTGAAGAAGCGGTTGACGTTGTGGGTGAGGAAGAAGCCGCGCAGGAAGTCGGCATGCGTGAGGGCGGCGACCCAGATGTACCAGGTAAGCCCTACGAGCGTGAATGCGAGGACGTTCCACAGGATGCGGCGATCGAACCAGAGCCGCCAGCGTCCTTCCATCCAGGAATGGATGAAGGCGATGCCGCCCGGCAGAACGACGCCGACGGGGCCCTTCGCCATCATGGCAAGACCGGAGACGGCGCCCAGGAGAAAATACCAGGGGCGCGTCGGCTGACGATAGCCTCGCCAGTAAACGAGCATCACCAGGGTGGAGAAGGCGGTGAGCAGCGAATCGGGATTCGCGAAGCGGGCGCCGCCGATGATCATGGGCGAAGTGGCGACGACCATGGCGCTCGCCAAGCCGGAGGCCGGGCTGAACATGGCGCGGGCGAGTTCGTAACAGACGATCAGTGTAAGGAGGGCGGAAAGAGCCGACGGGAAGCGGGCGCCGAACTCGTTGGTTCCGAAGATCGAGTAGGCCGCGATTTGGATCCAGTAGAGCAGGACGGGTTTGTGGTCGCGCAGTTCGCCGTTGTACTTGGGGACGATGTAATCCCCCGAGTGCATCATCTCGAGCGCGGCGGTCGCATTTCGGCCTTCGTCCACGTCCCAGAGGGAAGCTTCGCCCAGTCCCCAAAAGAAGAGCAGCAGCGCAGCGCCCAAGATCAGCGAGTAATGGACGGCACGGGACGATTGCTGCAACATGCTCGGTTCTCCTGTCTCGAAAGTCTCGCTGCCGAAGGCGAAGCTTCCGTGGGACAACAGCTACTCGTCAGGCCCAGCCGAAAGAGCCGCGCACGCAGTAAGCGGTTTTAGCATGGCGTCACGCCGAACCGCTTAATGCGTGCGCGGCTCCTTCGTCCATCAACGGGCATCGGACTCGATTCCGCAATGTCCTAAGCGGCCTGCACGTCGTAAATCAGCTAGCGGACGCGACGAAGCCGGCGCCCCGCCGTCATGGCGAGCGGGCTTCAACCGGCCCTGATAGCGTATTCCCTTCGAATCCCGCAAGAGACGTTCTATATGGGCAAACCGTTGTACGTCGGACTGGATGTTGGCGGCACCACGATGAAGGCGGGGGTCGTCGATGACGACGGCAAGTCGCTGGGGGCCGTAAGTTTGCCCACGGAGGCCTACCGCGGGCAGGAGTTCGGGCTCGAGCGGATGTGCGAATCGATTCGCCAGGCCGTCGCCCAGGCAAACCTGAAGATGGCGGATATCGCCGCGATCGGCGTCGCCACGCCCGGCACCATGGATATCCCGGCCGGCATCATTCTCGATCCGCCGAACCTGAAGCCCTGGCGAAACGTGCCCGTGCGCGATCATATCGCCAAGGTTTTCAAGAAGCCGACGGCGTTTCAAAACGACGCGAATGCGGCCGCGTTCGGCGAATTTTGGGCGGGCACAGGGCGGGAAGCCCACAGCATGGTGCTCTTCACGCTGGGTACTGGCGTGGGCGGCGGCATCATCATCGGCGACTTGGTCCTCGAAGGGGAACACAGCCACGGCGGCGAACTGGGCCACATGAAGATCCAGATGACCGATGCCCTGCAATGCGGCTGCGGCCGATATGGTTGCCTGGAGGCATACGCCAGCGCGACCGCGATCGTGAAGCGGACGCAGACGGCCTTGGCGGCGAAGGGGGCGAAGTCGGTTCTCAAGGTGCAGGCGAAGAAAGAAGGCGGCATCACCGCGCGCGATGTGTTCGACGCCGCCCTCGCGGGGGATGCGTTGGCGGACAAGTTAGTGGAAGACACCGCCTTTTACCTGGCCGTCGGCGCCATGAACATGATGCACACGATCGATCCGGACATGGTCGTCTACACGGGTGGCATCATTGCGACCGGCGAATGGTTCCTCGATCGCATTCGCAAGCATGTCAAAGAACTCGCATTTCCAGTCCCGGCCGAGAAGACGCAGATCCGTTACGCGAGCCTAGGAAGCGACGCAGGTTACATTGGCGCAGCTGCTTGCGGCCGTCAGCTGGCGTTGAAGTTGGGGCGAAGCGGAAAAATCTAAGAATTTCGGGTTCGATTAAAGACAGGTGGGAAACGCGAGGGCGTGACCGTTAAATTAGGAAAGGTGCGTTGCTTGAGAAGGATGGTGTAGCGGGCGAACTGGTTGCGTTTCCTTGACTTACGGCAAAATCGACAGCTGAGTCTAGCAGCAGTATCTGCCCGGTTGTTATGACCTTACAGCTGGCGCGTGTCCTTCCGTCTGGTGAACGGAAATCAGGGCAAATCGGGATGTGCGTTGCTTGACGGGTCTAGGAGAGCCGGTTACGATTAAGCATAGATGAGCCTCTACGCAGGGGGAGTCCACGAACCCAGCGCTTTGGGAACCATCCGCCGAGACTCACCTGATTCCGACAGGAGAAGGGGATCTTCGCCGGCGCACCTGGAAATCTGCTCGCCTCGATCGAAATCGTTCTTGGTTTTTGTCGAACAAGGGTGCGTGGGAATCAGCAACTAGGATTTGGCTCTCGACTCCAAGAAGGATAGGCGGCGATGTTAGTACTGTCCAGGAAAAAAAACGAAAGCATCGTCATCAACAATGACATTACCGTAACCGTCGTCGAGATTCGCGGCGATAAGGTTCGGCTCGGCATCGTGGCGCCCAAAGAAGTCCCGGTTCACCGCCAGGAAGTCTTCGAAGCCATCCACGGCAAGCCCGGCGCCGAACCGACTCCGCCAACCATCGCGGCGAAGCCGGCTGAGTGATCTTTTTCGCTCATCGACCTTCCCAATCCTCTTGCGCCTTGCGCTGGAGGATTTTTTTTCGCGTGTACCGCTGTTGAGATGAGTGCGGCAGTACGCACGTTCCTTTCGAATAGTTCAACGGACGGTTGGCGTGCCACGCGTGCCACGCTTCGTCGGGCCCCTGGCCTGGCTCTTTGATGCTTCCGCTTCCACCGACGAAGCATGTGAAGCTTCCGAAGATTTAAGCCCTCGGTCTGTGGGCATGCTTGAGCGGTGAAAGCGTTACGTTTGAAGAGCCCGGCCAGGGGCCCGCTCAAGCATGGCACGCGACCTCCTGCTTAAAGTCAAAAGAATCAGAGCGGGCTCGCATCGACGCGGCCTCAATTGGGCGCATATCCCGCACGACCGGACCTTTGAAATCGCCGTGCGCCTGCCTTTCGCTTAAGTTCGCGAAATTTCGCCTCCTACTCATCTTTCGCCGCGCGCCCCGCCGATGAGGACTTCGAGTTCCCCCGCTTCCTGCGCGCTGGGCTCGGCCGGAACCTTGGAGACCTGGGATGGATCCCCGCGGTCGCAAATCGAAAAGCAGCGGCGACGTCGCGTCCCCGGGCGAACTGGTCTTCGAAACCGGCGCCGAGGCGGGCCGGCGTTGGGTGCTCCACGCCCCGACTTCGTTCGTGGGGTCAGCCGCGGGCTGCGATCTGCGGCTCGCGGAAGACGGCATCGACCCCTTCCATTGCCTTTTCGTCGTCGGCCCCGAAGGACTCGTTCTCCGCGATCTGGAAAGCAGCAAGGGCACCTTCGTCAATGGCGAGCGCGTCGGCTCGGTCGAACTCAAAGATGGCGACCGTATTCGCGTTGGTCCCCTCGAACTCAGCCTGTCGATGCGTGCCGTCAAACGCCAGCCGTTCTCGATGATTTTTCCTACGCCTGCCAAGAAGCAACACGATGCCATGCGGGTGCAGGTGGCCGCCGTGGCCGCACAGCAAGCCTCGCTCGATGAGGAAGAATACCGGCTCGGCGAACGCGCGACGGCGCTGGAGGAAAAAGAAGAGCAAGCCCACCGCCGTATCGACGACAAACGGCAAAAGCTTCAGCGAACGCATGAGGCCGCCCAAGCCGAACGGCAAGCCCTGCTGCGCGATCGACTCGCGTACGAACGCCATATCGATCGCATCACCAGCAATCTCACGGCCGCCCAGCGCGATTTGTTGCAGCAGCAGCAACTCGTCGAATCCGAGCGGGTTCGTCTTGCGAAACTCCTGACTTCGCTGAAGGAACGCTACCGCCGCATGACGAAGGCGGGGGCGGAACGGATCGAGAAAAAGGAAGCGGAACTCGCGGCTCGCGACTTTGCCATGCGGGAAGGCGAAGACCGATTGCGGCAGAAGCGGATCAAATTCAACACCGACCTGGAACTGGGCCGGCATCATGTGCGCGAATCGTGGTCGAAGCTCAAACAGGCGCAACTGCGCTGGAAGCATCGGCGCGGCAACGAACGGGCGGCTCTGAAAGTCTTCGCTCGCGATCTGCAGGAAGCGGAGATCGATCTCTACGGCGCCGCCCAGAAGTTCGACCGCGAGCGCGAGAGTTGGGAACAGACGAAGTCGTTGCTCGAAGGCGAGTTGAAGTCGCTCGATGAACGGGTGCACAATCAAAGGCGTGTGCTCGCGCTGCAAAGGGACGAATCCAGCGGACTGGAAGAGCGTCTCCGCGAGCAGCGTGAATCGATCGCGAACCTGGAAGCCGGTTCCGCAGCCGTGGCTCCGGAGCGAAAAAACGGTCGCCCCGAGCGCGAGATGCTGAGGCTCTCGTACCTCTCCGAGGAGCTTTCCGATCAGCGCCGCATGCTCGCCGAGCAACGGCATCGCCTTGGACTGCTCCAGGCCTCGTGGCAAGAAGATCGCGATCGCACCGTCGCCGAGCTTCAATCGTTGGCCGAAGCGCTCGCCGCCGCTGACGAGGAATTGCGGCAGCGCGAGGAAGCATACGCCGAGAACGAGGAAGAACTGGACCGGCGCCGATCGCAATTGACGGAGCTGCGTCACAAAATCTTCGCTCGCAATGCGGAACTCAAAGTCCGCGAATCCGCATGGGAGGCCGAACGGGATCGGCTGCTAACCGAGGTGCGGCATCGCGAGGAGTTGGCGGAACAATCGCTTGCCTCGCTCGTCGAATTGCGGCATCGCTGGGCACGCCGCCGTCAGGCCGAGGTGGAGAAGCTGAACGAGGAGCGGGCCGCTCTTGTCGCGCTCCGCGAAGAGCTGGACCGCGAGCACAACGAGATCAACAAACGGCTCATGCTGGCGGACGATCAGAAGCGAGCCCAGGCCGAACGGCAAATCGCCTTGGAACAGCTTCGCCTGGAAATCGTGGGCCGAGCGGACCCCGAAGCGGAACGCCGCGTCGAACGATTGCGTCGCCGCTGGCTGACGCACAACGCGGGCGTCCTCCGCACCATCGCCTCGGAACGAGGCGCGATGGAGAACGAACGCCGCCTACTCGATCAACGATTCCTCGAACTGCATCAACGGCTTGACGCCGTCACGGTGTCGGAAAACGAACTGCAGCAGAAGATCCTGGCTTGGGAAAATCAGCAAGTCGTCGTCCAAGCCCGGCACGCCCGCATGGAATCGACGGCCCACGTCGCCGACAGCCAGAAAGCCGTCCTGGAGAAGCAAGTCTTCCAGATGCGCGAGCAAATCGAACGCATCGCGAAAGACCTGCTTGACGAAGATCGGCCCCCGACGGGTCTGGAACGGGCGGCGTAAGCAAATAGGTTTAGTGTTGGTCCGAGGACTCAGCTCAAATGACATAGGCATGTCTATACAGGTGCGTCCCCTTTTTTTGTTCCGGAGCAAGAATTGGGAGAGGATATAACGAGGTATTTTTTTTGCTTGACCATCGACTAAGACGATGTTCAAGTGCCTAGGCCCATCGACGGCCACCATCTGGCTGGATCGTCATCTCGGGTACTGAAAGGAACAAGCCATGGCCGACGGAATGAAATGTACAAAGTGCGGCAAGGATACGCCGATTTCTGAGCGTGACCTGCTTAGAGCCTATCCGAATAACCGTCTTGAGCGTATAATATCCGTGCAGCTGCACTTCGGCACGGCTGCATGGAGGA
>JAIEPT010000123.1 GCA_019748295.1 Gemmataceae bacterium
TGCTGAGCTGGTTGTTCGGCGGCTACGAGCGGCGAGGCATCAGGCTTCCGCAGCCAGTGGCAGTTTTCCCAGCATGACACTTGCGGCGCGTGCGTCGAGCGGGCGGCAGCCTCCTTGCGTCGGCGGCCGCCCTCCGTCTTCGCGGCCGTGCGTGGAGTCGGCGCTGCCGAACCAGGCGCTGCAGCTAACGGCGGGTGCATTCTTGGTTTTCACCGCTCCGCGAAACCGTGACGCCACTTCGGGCGTCCCGCCGTAGCTGAGCTATTTCGTTCGGCACTTTTTGGAGGTTCGCCATGAACGACCGAAAGATGACGCGACGGCAAGTTCTGAAGGTTGGTGCGGTGAGCGTTTTCGCCGGCGGCGTTTCCGGCTGCGGCGCGGTCGCGCACGCCGGTCGCGTCGTCATCAGCGTTGCCTGGCCGAGCATCCAGCGAGTCGTTGCGGCCATGTTCCGGCGCGGCGGCAGCCTCGTCGTCACTGCAATTGTCGCTGCTGTCGAGCGAACATTGAATGCCTCGCCGACATCGGAACAGGCTTCCTCCTTGAGAAGCGGCGGACACCTGTTCCTCCGAACGGAAGACGGAGTGGAACACCAGATTCCCTACACGATGGAATCCTAGAAGGCGAGCATGGCAGATCGCGTCTACATCGAGACCACGGTGGTCAGCTACTTGACAGCCCGCCCCAGTCGTGACTTGATCATCGCGGCGCATCAGCAAATCACGCACGATTGGTGGGATACTCGTCGCCTCAGCTACGAACTCTGCGTTTCGGAACTCGTTCTTGACGAAGCAGGGGCTGGAGATGCGCAAGCTGCCCAGGAACGGCTGCTCGTTCTACAACACATGCTGGTGATTGAGACGACCACGGAGGCGATTGAATTGGCGGAGGAGTTGCTTCGTGCGGGAGCATTGCCGAGTAAAGCCGCCGATGACGCTCTGCATATCGCCATCGCGGCCACGAAGGCGGTTCCCTATTTGTTGACATGGAATTGTCGGCACTTGGCCAACGCCACGATGCGCCCCGTCATTGAGGCGGTTTGCATTGCGAAAGGGTTCAAAGCCCCGATTATCTGTACGCCCGAGGAACTGATGGAGGCGAAGCCATGAACGATCCAATCGTGGACGAGGTGCGGAAAGTTCGCGACGCGCACGCCGCCCGCTTCAATTACGATTTGGGCGCCATTTTTTTGGACATCAAAAAGCGAGAAAAAGAGCGAGGCCTCGAATTCGTTGACGGGGTTGCGCGTCAGCCCGTGCCGAACAAAATGCTGCAGCCGACCGGGGCCGCCATTCCAGCTTCGCGCGACATTCAGCCCTTGCCGGCGGCCCCGGCGGCTGAGCTTTAGCGTTCGGCAGCGGAGAGCGCATTGCGGAAGCCCGAGCCGGGCGGTTGGGAGGTCCGTGTGGTTCGCGGCCGGCCGCCAGACAGGAGATCGACCATGCCCATACCCGCCGGTCCCCACGCGGCGTCCCCTGCCGCACAGACCCAGGTGGCGTCCGTCCCCAGCGACGGGGACGAGACCGTCACTCTGTCCGCCGACGACGCCCCGGCCGCGCCCACCTTCGCACCCCCGGCCGAGCCGGGCGAAGTCGGCCGCCTCGGGCCGTACCGCATCGTGAAGGAACTCGGCCGCGGCGGCATGGGCGCGGTTTATGCCGCCCTCGACACGCGCCTCGACCGCCAGCTCGCCCTCAAGGTGATGCTGCCGCAATTCGCCGCGAATCCGTCCGCGAAGGAGCGCTTCCTCCGCGAGGCCCGCGCCGCCGCCAAGATCACCCACGACAACGTCGTCACCGTGTACGAGGCCGACGAACGCGACGGCGTGCCGTACATCGCCATGCAGTTCCTCCAGGGCTACCCCCTCGACGAGTACCTCAAAAAGAAAGGCAACCCGAGCATCCCGCAAGTCCTCCGGATCGCCCGCGAGACGGCCGCCGGGCTGGCCGCGGCCCACAAGATCGGCCTGGTCCACCGCGACATCAAGCCCGGCAACCTCTGGCTCGAAGCCCCGCACGGCCGCGTCAAGGTGCTCGACTTCGGCCTCGCCAAGCCGGTGGACGCCGAATCGGAGCTGACCAGAAGCGGGGCGGTCGTCGGCACCCCGGCGTACATGTCGCCGGAGCAGGCCCGCGGCGAGAAGGTCGATCACCGCACCGACCTGTTCAGCCTCGGCGGGGTGCTGTACCGCCTCGCCACCGGCCGGCTGCCGTTCCAGGGGCCGACCACGATGGCCGTGCTCATGGCCCTTGGCACGGAGGAGCCGCCGCCGGTCCGCGACTTGAACCCGAACGTGCCCGAGTCGCTGGCCGACCTGATCCACCAGCTTTTGGCGAAGAAGGCCGACGCCCGGCCGCCATCCGCCGCCGACGTGGTGAAGCGGGTCCGCGGCATCGCCGAGGGGACCGTGATGGGCCAGTCCGCGGCGGCGCTGTTGCAGCCGCAGCCGACGCTCGTGCCCATCTCGATCACGGCCCTGTCGGAGGCGAACCCGTTCGCGGCCCTCGACGCGACCGAGGCCGAGCCGATCCCGATGGCCGCATCGGCCGAGCCGACGCCGGTGCGGAAGAGGCCGGGCGGCAAGACCCCGTGGATGTTCGCCGGGGTCGCGGTCCTGCTGGCGGCGTGCATGGTCGGCGGCGTCGTCATCATCATCAAGAACAAGGACGGGACGGAGACGAAGATCGAGGTGCCCGACGGGGCGAGGGTGACCATCAAGGGCAAGGACGGCAAGACCCTCGCCTCGGTGGGGCCGGACGGCAAGCCCCCGGCCGCGGCCACCGACCCGGACCGGAAGGGCGCGGAGTGGGTGCTGTCGCTCGGCGGCACCGTGCGGGTGAACGGCGAGGACCGCCAGCTGGAGGCCGTCGCCGGCCTCCCGAAGGGCCGCTTCGCGCTGACGGGGGTGTACCTCTACAGAAATGAGGCGGTGACGGACGCCGGCCTGGCTCTCTTCAAGGACTGCAAGGGGCTGACGCACCTCGACCTGCGAGGCACGGCGGTGACGGACGTCGGCCTGGCCCTCTTCAAGGACCGCAAGAAGCTGACGCACCTCGGCCTGGACTACACGAAGGTGACGGACGCCGGGCTGGCCCACTTCAAGGACTGCAAGGGGCTGACGCACCTCCAGCTGGGCAACACGGCAGTGACGGACGCCGGGCTGGCCCACTTCAAGGACTGCAAGGGGCTGGTGTACCTCCAGCTGGGCAACACGGCAGTGACGGACGCCGGGCTGGCCCACTTCAAGGACTGCAAGGAGCTGACGCACCTCGGCCTGGACTACCACACGAAGGTGACGGACGCCGGGCTGGCCCACTTCAAGGACTGCAAGGGGCTGGTGTGCCTCCAACTGGGCAACACGGCAGTGACGGACGCCGGGCTGGCCCACTTCAAGGACCACAAGGGGCTGACTCACCTCAACCTGGACCACACGAGGGTGACGGACGCCGGCCTGGCCCACTTCAAGGACTGCAAGGGGCTGACGCACCTCGACCTGCGAGGCGCGGCGGTGACGGACGCCGGCCTAGCCCACTTCAAGGACCACAAGGGGCTGACGCACCTCGATCTGCGAGGCACGGCGGTGACGGACGCCGGCCTGGCCCACTTCAAGGACTGCAAGAACCTGGGGTACCTCAACCTGATCGAAACTGCGGTGACGGACGCGGGGTTGGCAAGTCTGCAGGAACTCAAGGGGCTGACGACCCTCGACGTGCGAAAGGCGAAGGTCACGGCGAAGGGGGTTGCCGAGTTCCACGCGGCGTTGCCGGGGTGCAAGATCGTCCACGACGGCGGTGTCATCGAAGCGAAGAAGTGAGCCGACCGGACCACCCCGATCCAGCCCCCTGGCTGCCGGCCACGCCGGACCGCGGAAGGCGTCACCGGCCGCCCAAGGAACTTCCCTTGGGGGCTGACGTTCCGAACATACGTCGATGAACGTTAAGTGGCACCCTGCAAACGTCTTACGAAAAAACAATCGCAGAGGAGTCCAGGATGGTCGATTGGCGGTGGCCCTGGTATGGGGCGGTGGTATGTGGCTCGGCGCGGACCCCGACCGCAGCCCTGCAAAGGCATCGCGGTCAAGCAGCCCGAGTCCCTAAGGAGAGCGGGTGAAGGGCATTCGGCGGGGGAGTCGGCAAAGGCGTCAGCCGTCCAAACGGGATTGTCGCGGCCACGCTTGGCACGGCGGGCGGCGGTCACCAACGGGTGGGCCGAAAACGCTCCCCAGCCCAATCGAACCACCGAGCTGAGCACGAGGCTGACAGCACCAGAAACCTAACGGGCATCGACGCCGAATGCTCGGATACAATAGGATTCCGAGGGGAGCCCGGCCAGCCCCAAGTTCCTTGGCGGGTTGGGGGCAGGCCACCCAGCAGACCGCGGGGGCATATAGCGTTTTCGAGGGTCGTAGCTCACTCAGCCCCCGCGGCTGCTGAGCTTGGTCGTTCGGCGAAGAAGCGGAGGCGCAGATGGAGCGTCCGGGGGTGGGAAGAAACGACCCCTGCCCGTGCGGCAGCGGCCGGAAGTTCAAGAAGTGCTGCCTCGCCCGCGGCGGCGGGGTAGCTGTTCCCGCGCTCCGGGCGGCCTCGTCCGGCCCGGCGTCCGCCACCCGGCAGGCACCCCCTCCACGGCTCGCGCCCGCACCACCCCCCGAAGCTCGGTACGACGGCCCCGAGCCGCCCGACCCGGCCACGGCCGAGGTGCTGCCGGTCGAGATCGGGATCGAGTACACCTACCCCGAGCCGTTCGGCATCGCCGAGGTCACCCGCGTCCTCCCGGCCGGACGCATCTACCAGTTGGCCGACGGCCGGGCCATCGTCAACGACGACCTCCAGCCGGGCATGCAGATCGTCCTGCACGACGGGTCGATCGGCACCCTCTCGGCCGTCCGCCGGTTCTATGACCCGCCCGACCCGCCCATCCAAGTCGGCCCCGGCCTGTACGCCGCCCGGGTGGTCGGGACGATCAAGCACCGGGGGATCGAAACCGTCGACGTGTCGTGGCCTGGGAACACCGTCACCGGCAGCCCCGACCACAAGTTCTACTCGGTCAGCCGCGGCGGGTACGTCGGGGCGGCCGAACTCCGGGTCGGGGAAATCCTCCAGACGGACGACGGCCGGTTCGTCCCGGTCACGTCGGTCGGGGAGCGGAAGCTGGGGCTGATCGACCTGTACAACATCGAGGTCGAGCAGTTCCACACCTACCATGTCGGGCAGGGTCGGTCGGTCCTCGTCCACAACGGGGCCGAGGGGACGTATAGCAACCCGCCGCTCGACAAGGGGCCGTCGCGGCAGAGGAATGGCAAACGCCGGGAGTACATGGGTCAGAATCCGAACAAGGACTCCTCGACCTATGACGCCGTGGTTGCCCGGATGCGGCAGGAAGGCAAGATCGTCGGCGAGGGGGCCGACGCGAAAGTCCTGGCATCGAACAGGGAATGGATACCGCTCAAGAGTGCGGACCTGTCCCACGCCCACGATGCGGTCAAGTGGTGGAACGAAGTGGGCCGGTTCACCGGGCCGAAGTCACCAGAGGTCCGTAAGTTCATGACTGACCCGAACAACTACACTCTCGACTTACCCGGTGCGAATCGATCGGCGGGCGCAAGGCTCGGGCAGAGGTACTTGCCGCCCGAAGTGCCTCCCGCCCCTA
Source organism: Gemmataceae bacterium (assembly GCA_019748295.1). Taxonomy (GTDB): domain Bacteria; phylum Planctomycetota; class Planctomycetia; order Gemmatales; family Gemmataceae; genus JAIEPT01. The sequence goes on from JAIEPT010000123.1 coordinate 5,650, forward strand.
CGCCGCCACAACCGCCGGGTTGATAGCTGGTCAGTACCCCGGCCCAGCCGAAAGGAGAACACACGATGGCTCAGCAAACGACCTTGGACAAAATCCAATCCCTGTGCGATCTCGGCGATGGCTATCTGAACGCCGACCAATTCGCAGAGGCGCTGGAGAAGTACCGCGAGGCCGCAACCCTGATACCGGAGCCGTTCACCGAACATCAGCTCGCCCTGTCCGTCTACACCGCAATCGGAGAAGCCCATTTGTTCGCCGGTCAGCATCAGCAATCTCTTGAGGCTTTCCAGAAAGCCATGAACGCTCAGGGCGCGATCGAAAATCCACTCGCCCACCTGCGGCTCGGTCAGGCGTACTTCGAGGTCGGCCGAATGGACGACGCAGCCGACGAACTGACTCGCGCGTACATGCTGGATGGGCGAGACGTGTTCGACGGCGAGGACGACAAATACCTCGCCTTTCTCGCTACCCGAATCACTCTCTGACTTCGAGAGTTGCCATGCCCAAGCCATTTTCCATCAGCATCGCGGTGCTTCCGGAGATGCTCCAGAACCCGCCCCCGCAATTCGCCCACCGGCGGCTGCTGTACACCCCGCTCTGCATCTCGGTCGGCGGGTTCGCGTTCCCGGCCGGGTTCTGGTGCGACTTCGCCGGCCCCCTGCTGCTCCGCTGGCACCACGAGGTTCAGCGGTTGATCGCCCACGAGTCTCGGTTCGCCCGACTGGTCTTCTGCGACACCCCGAACGAGGTGTGGCTGCGGCGGACGAAAGGGCCGTGGTGGAAGGCGAGCTGCGTCACCTGGCGGGGCAAGGCCAAGTCGGTCGTCCGGGAGGCTCTGTGCCTGCCCGAGCACGTCGAGGCCGAACTGCACGCGGCCACCCGCGGGCTGCTCGACGCGGCCCGCAACGCCAGTGTCTGGACGGAGGACGCGGCCGCCCTGGACGACTTCCTCCGCGGCGAGATCGTCGCCAGCGGCCCCTCCCCCTGACCAAAGGCACGCCGCCCCAGGCGCTGTAAGCTAAGGCAATAACTATTGAGGTGTTGCCTCAACTTACAGCGCCTGGCGTAGTGGGCTGACGAAGGCAGCAGATCACCGCCCCAGGAACTTCCCCCGGGGGTGACGTGTCCCAGGATGAGTGAGCCGCTTTCGGTGCGCAGCTTCGACGGCGACTCGTTGAGCCGTGCCGTTGCTTCGCGTTCTTCTCGTCTCCTTCCTGGGTTGATTCGTCGCGGCCTTCGCTGCTGACCTCGGCTGCTTTAGGCCGGGACGATCTCGCCGTCGGGCAGCACGACGGTCGCGGGCGCTGGCTCCAGCTTTTTCAGCTCGTAACCCAGCTCGCGCGCCCGCCGCTGCAATTGCTTCTCCAGCCGCTCGCGCACTTGCTCGGCATACGCGGCTTCCTCCTTCCTCATGTACGCGATGCCGTGCCGCATCAGGTTGTAGAGGATGCGCGCCAGCTTGTGCGCCGTCGCGGTGATCGCCTTGGGAGCCCCGAGCCGGGCGCGTTGGCGACGCAGATACGCGCCCAGGCAGATCTTGCTGCGCACCAGGCTCCACGCGGCCAGACGCAACGCGCCGGCTGCGCGGTTCTTCCCTTTGCGCGTCTTGCTCGACCGCACCTTGCCCCCTGTCTTCTTCCAGTTCGGACACAACCCCAGCCAACTCGTGAAGTGCTTCACCGTCGGCCATTTCGTGAAGTCCGTCCCCAGCTCGCTGACGAGCGTCAGGGCGTGAATCTCGTCGATCCCTTCGATCGCCGTCAGGTCGATGCCGACCAGGTAATACAGCGCCTTGCGTACGTCGAAACGCGGATCATGCGGCTTCCTTCCTCGCACGCGCGGCTTGGGCGGGCTTGGGCGGGCTTGGGCGGGCTTGGGCGGGCTTGGGCGGCAAGGGGGGCAGCATCGTCTGCTTGCCCATCGAATGCAACTGCTTCGCGATCGTGTGGTCCAACTCCGCGATCACGACCTGATACCTGCGACGGACGTCATCGGCCTAGCCCCCATTTGAACGGGGCTTGGAAGCCGATGACGTCACACGCCAGTTCCCTTCAAACAGTTGTGCGCCGCGGATGCCTCGCCCTCCCTATGCACCGAACTCGTTCTTGCTCTCTTTCCATCCGCACCTCCGGTAGAATAACGCCGGAGGAGGTTGGCATGCGCGCTTGGTCCCTCGTCATCGCAGTCGTTGCATTCAGCATGGCGCCGCTGCTCGCGCAGGTGGAAACGCCGTATCGGCTCGACTTCAACGCAGTTCGCGACGTGAAGATTCTCGATCGCGACGCGGATGGGACGCAGGGGCTTTTCATCCAGGTCAAATTCACCATTACCGTGGACGGCGACAAAGCCGAGGATCTGACCAACGCGAATTACAAAGTCGTCATCGAAGAGGACAATCGCCGAGTCCGCGAAGTCGATCTGCCTCGGCCCGCTCCGAGCGAAGATCTGACCGTCATCCTTGCGTTGGATACCTCCGGAAGCATGGCCGAGCATGGCCGCATGGGATTGGCGAAGACCGCGTCCGAAACGTTTCTGAGCCGGCTGCCGACCAAGGCCGAGTGCGGACTCATTCTCTTCGACCACGAAATCCGCCCGCCCACGCTGCAACCCATTATCGATCGCCAACCGTTGCTCGGCGAAATCCGCAACGTGCAGCCGCGCGGCGGCACCGCCTATCTGGATGCGGCCGACAAGGGCATCCAGATGCTCGGCCTCACTCGCCTCAAGCTGCAACGACATCTCGTCCTGCTCACCGATGGGCTCGATCAGAACAGCACAAAGTCGCTTGACGAGGTGATCGCTCAGGCGAAAATCAAAGGCGTGCGAGTCCATACCGTGGGCCTCGGCGAACCGGGCCGGCAGGAACCGGTCAGCAGCGTGCTCGTGCTCGATCGCTCCGGAAGCATGCAATCCGTCGCCGACGATCTCGACGTCATCCCGAAGATCGAAGGCATGCGCCGAGCGGCCACGCGTTTCGTCGGCTTCTTGCCTTTTCACGCCAAGACGACGCTGATTCCTTTCGGCACCCTTGTCCAAAACGCCGGCCCGTTCGGCAACGAAAAATTTCGGCTCAACGATCAGATCAAACGGCTCGAGCCGCAAGGCGAAACCGCTCTCTTCGATGCGACGCACGCCGCCATCGCCACCCTGGATGCCAGCGGTTTGGCGGGCAGACGCGTAGTGATCGCGATGAGCGATGGCGTGGACAACAGCAGCCGGCATCGCGTGGAGGAAGTGATCGCGCGAGCCAAAGAATCGCAAGTCCCGCTCTTCATGCTCGGTTTCGGCCGCGAGAAGGAAGTGGACCAGGTGGTCATGCGACGCATGGCGAAGGAGACCGGGGGCGAATACTACCACGCCAAAAACGAGAAGGACCTGATCCAGATCTTCGAGAACCTGTCGATCAAGATCCACGACGACGGCATCGACGAAGTCTCGCTGAATCGGCTCGCGTACGAAACGGGAGGCAAATACTACCCCGCGAAAAACATCGCCGACCTTAAACTCGTTCTCGCCCAGGCGGCGGCCGCGCTGGATCGCAAGACGTATGAAATCACGTTCCCCAGCCTTCGCCAGGTGCGCGACGGCACTGCCCGCAATGTTGCACTCAAGCTCGTGAAACGGACCGGCGAAGTCGTGTCCAATGCGGCCGCAGGCGCGGTGCAAGTGGGCGGCACGGAACAAGTGATCGAGGAGAAAAAGGTCGATTACCAGACGACCGGCGTCGTCGTTGCCGAGATGAATCACTTCGTTTACCTCGGCCTTCTCGCCGGAATCACGCTTCTGATCGTGCTTCCTTCGATGGGTTCTCGCCGCAACAACGAGGCGGACCGTGCTTGACACGTCGCGCCGTGCGGATCCCGACGACGTCATCGTCGCCCTCGCCACGCCCCCCGGTCCCGGCCGGCGCGCCGTCGTCCGGCTCAGCGGCCGCGGCACGGCGCAAACGCTTCGCGGCATTCTGCCCTCCTTTTACCGCGATGGAATGAAGGCTCGCCAAATCGTTCGCGATGAAATCATGCTGCCGGGGCTCGCCAGCGGATTGCCCATGGAAGCGATTTTCGCCGCCGGCCCCAAGACGTACACGGGGCAGGATCTGGCTGAGATACACCTCATCTCAAGCATGCCGCTCGTCGAATTGCTGGTCGCCCAGCTGCTGAACGCGGGAGCCCGATCCGCATTGCCGGGCGAATTCACGCAGCGAGCGTTTCTCGCCGGCAAGCTCGATCTGACGCAAGCGGAAGCCGTGCTCGGCGTCATCGAAGCCAATCGTCGCGACGATCTGACGACGGCCCTGCAGCAGCTTGCAGGAGGCCTCGCCAATCCGCTTCACGCCTTGCGCGACGACCTGATGAACCTGCTCGCCGACATCGAGGCGAGCCTCGATTTCATGGAAGAAGACATCCGCTTCGTCGGCTCCACGGAGATGCTGACGCGCATCAGCCATGCCCTGGCGAAGGCGACCTTGCTGCGTCGCCAGGCCGAACAGCGGTCCGCATCAAATCATCGCTTCCGTGTGGTGCTGGCGGGCAAGCCGAACGCGGGAAAGAGCAGCTTGTTCAACGCACTCGTCGGAAAGAATGCCGCGATCGTCAGCGAGCAGGCCGGGACAACGCGCGATTGGCTGGAAGCGAATGCAAGAATCGAGGACGTCGAACTGCAACTCGTCGATACTGCGGGCTTTCGCGGAACGGACGATGCCATCGAGACTCAGGCCCAATCGCTCGGCCGCGACGCGTCTCGGCGTGCCGACTTAATCTTGCTGTGCATCGAAGGGGAGAGGGATGAAGCGAGCGAGTTCGCTTCGGAGGTCCCCATCGTGGTCCTTGCGACGAAGTCCGACCTTGCCGAACCAAGTCCGGGTCTCTTGGCGGTCAGCGCCACGACGGGAGAAGGTCTGGATGTACTTCGCCCGATGTTGGCCGAGCGAGCCCGCCATCATGGAACAAGTCCGATGGCTCCCAGCCTGAGTCGTTGCCGCCATCATCTCGACGCCTGCATCGAGCATTTGCGCCGTGCTCATGGCCTCGCGCTCGATGAATCGCCCGCGGAATTGCTCGCCCTGGAAATCCGCCTCGCGCTCGATGAACTGGGTTCGATGGTCGGAGCCGTCTACACCGACGACCTCCTCGACCGCATCTTCAGCCGCTTCTGCATCGGGAAGTAACCAGTTTCGGATCGGCAAATAATGCCGAGTTTTCTGCATTTTTCAGCGTCTGCCTGCTGAGGTTGCACGGCTCATGCACGGTATGGAATCTTGGGGACTGGAAAGATGGAGTATCCAGCCGGAAGAAGCCGCCGTGCCGAAGACGCCGAGCGTCCGTTACTAGCCAACCCGCTAGGGCTACTACACATGCTTCCGCGACAAGCAAATCCTGCTGGCGAAGGGGCCGGACGATAAGCCCACGGAGCCGGTCTGCCTCGCCGCGCTGAAAAAGTTCGCCGAACTCATGGAGACGGCCAACGCGGATAAAAGCCGATCAGGGGAACACGGTCTTCTTCGGCAGTTGTGCATAGCGGAGGCCTCGCCCTCCTGACCGTTGCATTTTAATGCTCTTCGACGAGTTCCAGCCACGTTCGCAGGTCGGTTTCATACTCGCTTGCTAAATCGCCCTTCACCAGCTGCCGATGAAAGTCGGCCGCGCCTTTGCGGTCGAGATCGGCGGCCTGGGCGCTGGGGAAACGCTTTGCGGGGTCGGGATTCGTCATCTTGCGGCATAGATGCATCAGCATGTCGTTGGTGGCGACGTCTGCGGGGAGCAACTCGGTGAGGCGTTTGTCGAGCGATTTCTTGGCGGTCAGCAATTCGTCGTATCGATCGATGCGTGCGAAAGGATTGGTTCCCGCGAGCATCTCGATCAGCACGTAGCCGAGGCTGCACAAGTCGGAGACGGGGGTCGCTTCCTCGCCGGCCAGCACCTCGGGCGCGGCGTAGGTGGGGGACCACATGCGGCGAACGCCGGGGTTGGTTGCGCAAAGCGCCGAGCCGATGTCGATGATCTTGGCGGCTCCCGTCCGTTTGATCATGAGGTTGGACGGCTTGATGTCGCCGTGGACGATCCCTTCGCGGTGGAGGGCGCCGAGGCCGTTGAGCGATTCGCGGAGCACCTGGATGGCGACGCCTGGCTTGAGGCGCAGGTGGTTCGGTCCAGGCGTGAGGATGACGTTGTTGAGATAGCGCCACCGATCTTCGGGCAAACTGCGGCGCGAGGCCTCGAGCATCCGCTCGCTGAGGAGGTCGTTGAGGTCGAAGCCGTCGATCCACTCCATCTCCATGATGCGGATGCCGCGCTGCTCGATGAAGTCGTGAATATCGAGGATGTTGTCGTGCTGGATCAGAGCCACGCGCCCCGCGACGGAGGCGATGGCCTTCATGTCTTCGCGGTACGCGGCGTCATCCCGGTAGTTTTCGGGGGAGAAGACCTTGAGCGCGACCAGCAGCTTGAACCCGTCGGAACCCTGCCGTTCGCTCAGGTAGACGACTCCCTGTCCCCCTTTGCCCAGAGTTCGCACTTTGCGGAATGAAGTGGTCCAGCGGAGCCAGTCGGTTTTTCCGACCAAGTCGTAGGCATCACGCAGGTTCCGATCTCGATTCGAAGCGGGTGGGGGCAAAAACGGCAGGGTTTCTTGACTCATCCTTGATCGACCTCGGGTGGCGTGGGGCAGGACATTCTATCGCATAAGCCGCAACGAATCGAGGTCGAACGCCGATTGCCGGTTCCATGCGTTTCCAATCTTTTCAACCGGACCATCTCAACGCGGCATCGGTGGATGTCGAGCGGGCATGGTGATGGAGACACGTGCGTTCCGGCCCCGCGTCGATGCCGAAGTGGACGTAACTTCAGACAAGTGGTGAAATTCGCAGCAAGGTGTGCGTTATTTTTGAGCAATAACGCGAAAAAGCTTATTCGAACTTGCGTCTCTCCATTACGCTTATAAGCGGTGACAAAGCAAGTGGTTATGCTTCGTATTCAATGTCGCGCAGCGATGCGGTCCACCATTTGCTTCCAATTGAAGCGACTTCAAAGGGATCTTCTTGCATTGTGTTTGAGTCGTAAGTGGTTGGTGGGAATAAAATTCGAGAGTTCACAAAGCTTTCACGTTGATTTCCATCGCGCTGCGCATTTCTGACGCATGCTTGCATCAGTTGTTGCGTCAAATTGTTTTTTTGGGAGTTTTGGATGATTCGTACTCGTCTCTTAGGTCGCCAAGCGTTCACTCTCATTGAGTTGCTGGTCGTCATTGCCATCATTGCCGTCCTGATTGCTCTCCTCGTTCCCGCCGTGCAAAAGGTCCGCGAAGCCGCTGCCCGCACGCAAACGATGAACAACCTGAAGCAGTGTTCCCTCGCGGTCCATGGGGTCGGCGACGTGTATAAGAAGCTTCCGCCTGCTTGGGCTCCGCTTGGCGGCGGAACGGGCATCCTCCCTCGCTCCACGCTTGTGCATATCCTTCCCTATATCGAACAACAGCCGCTCTATACCGCCGCGACATTTAACACCGCCACCGTACCTCCGTACCAGGCGCCGCAGGATTATTCCGCCACGGACTACATCGGAAAAACGAGCATCGTTGCGAATATCCGCGTCTTTTCTGACGTTGGAGCGGGTACTGCTCTCGGGGTTCCCGTTGCGACAGCCAATGCGACCACGTGCAATCTCGCTTTGCATCGCATTCAGGACGGAACGTCGAACACCATCATGTTCGCGACCCGATTCGCGGTGTGCAATGGAGCAAATACTCAGTTCTACGATTCGCCGAACGGGCCTACGAGTCCCTTTTTCGGCGCCGGCACTCACGCACTGCCGTCCGACGCCACCAACAACGCTGATCTTACTTTCCAAACATCGCCCACCGTCGCTCTTTGCAACAACACCAACAGCATCTACGGTCAGTCGTTCTCCGCTTCCGGCATGACCGTTGGTTTGGCCGACGGCACCGTACGCAACATCGCTTCCAGCATTACTGCCGCCAACTTCCAGCGCGGCATCAGCCCGAATGACGGCCAAGTCGTCGACCTGGGCAACTAATCGATTGACGGTTCGACAAATCAAGCCTCCAGCTTCTGTTGGAGGCTTTTTCATGCGCCTTGCGTCGGCAACTTCTCTTGCACGGCTTCCATAGTGCGGATCGCAAAATGCGGTCCCTGCTGCGGTGCCGTTGCCCCCGTCTCAGCTCGACGCCAAGGGAGCATGCAGCAAGCTGCTTCGGCTACGCCATACGCCACGGCACGCAGCACCAAGAACGCGGCCACGAGGAGCAGTGCGGGAATCACCAACAAGACGAACGCCGGCATGAGCAGCCAGCGAAGCCAAGCGATGGGGGGCGTCTCGTCCATGAGAGCCGCTCGATAGGGAAAACGAAAGAGCCCGCAGACGGCGCCCGCGGGCTTTCCAGTGTTCGCCTTATACCCAGCTTCGCCTTAGAATCGCAACCCCAAGGCGGCCAGCCGGCGTTCCGTCTCCGCCATCAGGGCGTCCTCTTCCTGCTCGCCGTTCGCGAGATACGTCACCGAGAACCGCAGATAGGCTCCCGCGTTATCCCACGGCACGCAGATCACCGATTGTTCGTGAATGAGGAACTGCGACGCTTCCTCGCCATTTGGGAAGCTGCGGTCGCCGCACCCCTTTGGCGCCTTCACGTAGAGGAAATAGGTTCCTCCCGGCATCGTCGCTTCAAAGCCCACCTTCTTCATCACCGCCACCAACTTTTTGAGCCGGCGTTCGTACTTGGTCCGCACCTGATCGCCGATCTGGGGATGGTTCAAGGCCGTGGCCGCGGCTTGCTGCACTGCCATGAACTGGCCCGAGTCGCTGTTGTCCTTCACGTCAGCGAACGCCTGCACGATCTTCGCATGGCCAGCCACGAACGCCATGCGCCAGCCGATCATGTGAAAGCCTTTCGACATCGAGTGCACCTCGACGCCGACGTCCTTCGCCCCATCGATCTGCAGGAAGCTCAACGGCTTTTGGCCGTAGGTCAGAAGGATGTGGGCCGCATCCTGCACGACGATGAGTTGGTGTTTGCGGGCGAAGTTCACGACCTTCTCGTAGAACTGCCGCGTTGCAACGACGCCGGTGGGGCTGTTCGGATAATTGACGACAAGCAGCTTCGCCCGCTTCTTGATGTCGTCGGGGATGCCGTCGAGATCGGGGAAGAACCCATTCTGCTCCAGCAGCGGCAGATTGTGGACGTCGCCGCCGTAATAACGAGTGTGCGTGCCTGCGACCGGATAACCCGGCACGGTCATCAGCGTCACATCGCCCGGATTGATGAAGCAGGCAGGCAGCATCGCGAGGGCCGGCTTCGAGCCGATGGCGTGGTTGACCTCGGTGTTCGGATCAAGCGTGACGCCGAAGGCCCGCTTCATGAATCCCGCGGCCGCTTCCTTGTAGGCCGCGATGCCGTTGTCAGCGTAGCCGCGGTTTTCGAGCTTGTCGATTTCCTGCTTCATCGTCTCGCGGACAACGGGGGGCGCCATCTCGTCGTTTTCGCCGATGCCGAAGTCGAGCAGCTGGCGTTCGGGATGTGCGGCGAGTACGGCTCGCTTGGCCCGTTTGATCTTTTCGAACTTATAGATTTCGGTCCCTTTGCCGTAGCTGGCCCCGCCGATCCGCTCGGCGAAAAGACTCTGAAACCAAGGATCGCTGCTCATCGGATGCTCTCAAATGGGGTGCGACAACCGGTTAGCCGCGACGCGCAGCGGAGCGCGGGTCTTGCTCCCCTCTGCCTCCGGGAGAGGGGCTGGGGGTGAGGGTTCTTGCTTTCGTGCGTGGACGGTCGTGCCTACGCACAGAACGTCCGCGATGGATCACGTTGATCCATTGGGCCGTAGTTCTGGGGGGACCCCCCCCCCCCCACCCCGCGGGGGAGGGGGGGGGCGGGGCCCCCGGCCGAACCGAGCAGGGTATAAAAAGAGTACAAAACAAATCAAAGAGTACATCAGGTGGTGTACACCGAAACTCAGACAGCATGGATGCACTGTACAGTGTACTTTAATGTAAAGTGTACACGTACTGTAAATGCCATGTGGTTCGGTTGTGTGCACAAAAAAGGCCCCCCCCCCCCATCCCACACAGGGGGGGGGGGGAACGGACAAGCATAATAATAACAATGAAGGTACACGG
>JAIEPT010000303.1 GCA_019748295.1 Gemmataceae bacterium
GCTTATATAGCGTCGCACGGGGCGGTGGTCTTACCCTCACCCCCAGCCCCACTCCCGGCGGGAGAGGGGAGCAAGACGGCAACTGTGCTTTCGCTGTCTGACGATCAATAGCCGCCGCTCTCGGAGCGGCGTGGACGTATCGCTTGAGTGAATTCGGATTGCACGGGCAACCTGCCCGCGCCGCTCCGAGATCGGCGGCTAAACAAACGCACTGTAGGGAGTTAATGATGCATTCGCATGGGCAGCAGCAGCCGCAGAAGATCGCGATTCCGGGCGTCAAGCATGTCGTGGCGGTCGCGTCCGGCAAAGGGGGCGTCGGCAAATCGACGGTCGCGGCGAATCTCGCCCTCTCCCTCCTGATGCAGGGCCGACGCGTCGGGTTGCTCGATGCCGACATCTATGGGCCTAGCGTGCCCATCATGATGGGCGTCAATCAGGTCTGGGATCCCAACGATCCGAACACCGACATGTCGGTCTTTCCGATCGAAAAGTACGGCCTCAAACTCATGTCGATGGGCTTCTGGGTGAAGCCGGAAACGGCGATGATTTGGCGTGGGCCGATGGTGGCGAAATACCTCACGATCTTCCTCACGCAAATTCCGTGGGGCGAACTCGATTACCTCGTCATCGACCTGCCCCCCGGCACCGGCGACGCTCAACTGACGCTGACGCAGACCGCTCCGCTTTCCGGAGCCGTGATCGTCACCACGCCTCAGGATGTGAGCCTGATCGACGCCCGCAAGGGGCTGGAGATGTTCCGGAAAGTGAATGTTCCGGTGCTCGGCATCGTGGAAAACATGAGCTACTTCGTCGGAGCCGACGGCAAGCGTTACGAGATTTTCCGCCACGGCGGGGGCAAGAAGTTGGCCCAGGAAGCAGGCGTGCCGTTCCTCGGCGAGATCCCCATCGACCCGCAAGTGGCCGAGAGCGGCGATGCCGGCGACCCGATCGTGCATCGCGTGCCGGACCACACGGTGTCGAAGTCGTATCTGGCGCTGGCCGGGGTTGTATCCGAGCAGATCGGCAAAATGGGCACGCCGACCGAACTTCCCGGCCTACAGCTCTAACCGCCTCGGCGTTTTGCGACAGGTGCAGCATTGATTGGTTCCGTCGGATGGGAACCACGTAGAATGTTGCGGCCCCTACCCGTTTCTGCCATTGGATGAGGATTCCGTCGACGATGAAAAAGCCGCAGCCGTTCGATGTCGGCCTGATTCAGATGAAGATGGATGCCGACCCGCAGGTCAATCTGGAGCGGGCCGTCGAACGCATTCGCGAGGCGGCCAAGGCGGGGGCGGACGTCATCTGCTTGCCGGAGCTTTTCCGCTCGCATTACTTTTGCCAAAAGACCGACTGCGCCCTGTTCGATTTGGCCGAGCCGATCCCCGGCCCATCGACGGAACGACTTGCGCCGCTGGCGAAGGAACTGGGCAAGGTCATCATCGCCTCGCTCTTCGAGAAACGCGGGCCGGGCCTTTATCACAACACGGCCGTCGTCTTCGATGCGGAGGGGACGAACCTGGGCCTGTATCGCAAGATGCACATCCCGGAGGACCCGCTCTTTTATGAGAAGTACTACTTCACCCCGGGCGATCTAGGCTTCAAGACCTTCGACACGAAGTTCGGCCGAATCGGCGTGCTGGTGTGCTGGGACCAGTGGTATCCCGAGGCGGCCCGCCTGACCGCTCTGCAGGGCGCGCAGGTGCTCTTTTATCCGACGGCGATCGGCTGGCATCCGAAGGAAAAGGAAGAGTTCGGAATCGCCCAGCACTCGGCATGGGAAACGATCCAGCGATCGCACGCCATCGCCAACGGGCTGTATGTGGCCGCCATCAACCGCGTCGGCCGTGAAGGGCCGACCGATGGGGGATTGGATTTTTGGGGCGCTTCGTTCGTCAGCGATCCGTTTGGCGTGCTGATCCAGCGAGGATCGCATGACGGCGAGGAATTGCTGATCGCGAAGGTGGATCCGGCACGGAGCGAAGACGTACGCCGCAATTGGCCGTTTCTACGCGACCGCCGCATCGATGCGTATGGCGACATCGTGAAGCGCTGGGCGACCTGAGCGAGTTAGAGCTTCTTCGATTCCTTGGTGTCGGTCGTCTTGGCCGGTTCTTTCGGCTCGGCGGGCTTTACGTCGGGGGCTTTCGCCTTTTCCGGCACCGGCTTGTCCAACCCCTTGTTGATCCCTTTTTCAGCGTTTCCGCCGCCGCAGCCAAGGGCGAGAACGGCGACAAGACATCCGACGGAAACGAGCGTTCGCAACATCGTGGGACTCCGAAAAAGAACGAGCCGGCGCTAGGCCGGCTCGCTTTACGAATGCGATTGCGGCTTACTTCTTGTCGAGAGCCGGGGGGGCGTCCTTGGCAGGAGCGTCCTTCGCGGGGGCGTCCTTGGCATGAGCATCCTTGGCATGAGCGTCCTTCGCAGGGGCGTCCTTCGCGGGGGCGTCCTTGACATGAACGTCCTTACCATGGGCGTCCTTCGCGGGGGCGTCTTTAACATGAGCGTCCTTCGCGGGGGCGTCCTTGACATGAGCGTCCTTGGCCGGGGTCACGGCCTTATCGGCGGGAGTCTTGCCCTTGTCGGCGGAGGTCTTCGCCTTGTTGTCCGGGCAGCCGGTGAGAGCCACGGTGAACGCCAGAGCGAAAACGAGCGCGAACATCTTCTTCATTGGAGGGACCCTTTCGTGGGAATAACCTAGTGCCGAAAACAGACCGACGAACCGCCTGGTTCGTCGGCGAAGCATGAAACAAACCCCATGCTCCCAGGGAGATCACACGCGATTACTTCTTCTCTTCGGTCTTCTTTTCTTCGGTTTTCTTCTCTTCGACTTTGCCGTCGGTCGTCTTTTTCTCTTCGACCTTCTTCTCCTCAGTCTTTTTCTCGACGGTCTTCTTCTCTTCAGCTTTTTTCTCTTCAACAGGCAGCTTCTTTTCTTCGACTTTCTTCTCTTCAACCTTCTTCTCTTCGACGGGCAGCTTCTTTTCTTCGATCGTCTTTTTCTCTTCGACGGTCTTCTTGTCCTTCTCCTCGGTGACCTTCTTCTCTTCGATCACCTTCTTGTCTTTGCCGTCGGTGACCTTCTTTTCTTCGATGACCTTCTTGTCCTTGGCGTCCTTGCCCGGAGCGGGCGTTGGGGCCTTCTTTTCGCAGCCGGTGGCGCCGAAACCAAGCGTCAGGGCGAAAGCCGCCGCCGCGAACAAAGCGAGAAACTTCTGCATGGCCTAACCTGCCTCGTAGCGTTGAGTAAACCGAATCTGGGGCCGCAAGCGAACAATCCCTGCGGCTGCCCCCGTTAAGGGATGAGCGAAGGCCTAAATTTATTCCCAGATTTCTCCAAAAACAAGCAAAAGCTGAAATTAAGATCGGAATTGGGGAAATAGTTGCGAGTTTTTCAAGGCGAGCAGCCGCTGCGTGCCATGCAACGCCGGGTTCCTGGCCGGGCTGGCTCGAGGGGAGAGTGTCTGCACAATTTGCGTACGGAGTTTTAATTCGATGCGGCTCCCATCGAATGGTGAGCCTGGCCAAGGAAATCGTCGACGACGGCTTCATGCTCATTTTCGAGGCGGCCCGACTTCGAAGAGGCGACGGCATATCTGCGCCGTTTTCGGCAGTATCGTGAAAGGGATGGTGATGCGAAGTCCGAATGGGCAAGGGACGTCTACCGATGCGCCGAAGCCTCTCTTTTCGCTTGTTGGCTCCGTCCGTCTTCGTCGGCTTGCTGCTTCTGGGAGGCAGCGTGCTGAGCCTGCGCTACCTCTATCTGCTGCAATCGACGTCGGCTCGAATGCTCGCTGAGAATGTCGTCAGTCTGGAAGCGGCTCAGGAGCTTGAGATTCACGTCCGCCAGTTGCGCTTCCACAATCTGCTTTACCTTCTCGACCCGCAGGCGGAGCGTCTCACCAAAATCGGCGAGGACGAGGCGAGCTTCGAGCAGGCATTGCAGGCGGCGAAGGCTGCAAGCACTTCGGACGAGGAGTTGCGGTTGGTCGAGCAGATCGAAAAGGGCTACTTCGCCTTCAAGAGGGAGCAGGAGGGGCTTCGCGATGCCAGCGGCGGCAAGGCGATGAACGATGCGATCCTGATGGTGGATTCGCGTCCGGTTCGGGATGTGGTCGATCCATCGCGCCATCTCTTCGCCCTGAATCGCAAGAATCTTGCTGAGCGGGCCGAGCGGAACCGATCCGTTTCTCGAGAGGCGTTTCTCGCCATGCTCTTCTTGGGCGTGGTCGGACCCTTCGCGGGAGTCGTCGCGGGGTTCGGCATTGCGCGCGGACTCCGGCAGTCGATCTATCGACTGAGCGTGCAGGTGCGTGGGATGGCGCAGCAACTCGACCGTGATCTCGGATCGATCGACGTCGTTGCCGACGGCGACTTGGAAAGCCTGGAGAAGGAAATTCGCCAAGTAATGGGCAAGGTGGAACAGGCGACGCAGCTCATGCAGCAGCAGCAACAAGAATTGCTGCGGGCGGAGCAACTCTCTCAAGTGGGGCAACTTGCCGCGGGAGTGGCACACGAGATCCGCAATCCGCTCACCGGGATCAAGCTGTTGGTCGATGCCGCCCTTCGCCCGACAAGCCGGCGCTCGCTTGCCGAACCGGATCTGAAGATGATCAGTCGCGAGGTCCGTCGCATGGAGCATTCGGTGCAAACGCTGCTTGACTTCGCTCGCCTTCCGGACCCGAATCCGCAATCATGCGAAGTGGGCCGGCTCGTCGAGGAGGCTTGGGAGTTGGTGAAGTTTCGGTGCGACCAGCAGAGGGTGAAAGCGACGCATCGCGGTGCGAATCCGCATTCGACCGCAATTGTCGATCCAGGGCAGTTCAAGGCCGTGATCGTGAATCTCCTCTTGAACGCATTGGACGCCATGCCCGATGGCGGGGAACTCGGAACGGACATTTCGACGATGCGGGACGGCGCCATGGAAATCCGCGTGACGGACACGGGTCCGGGCATCGCCTCCGCCGTAGCCGGTCGCCTGTTCTCGCCGTTCGCAACCACGAAAGCGAACGGCACGGGCCTGGGATTGTTTCTCTCCAGGAAGATCGTTCAGGAACACGGCGGCACGCTCGAAGCGACCAACCGCGAAACCGGAGGCGCCTGCTTCACGCTACGCCTGCCGCGCCAAGGAACCTCAACATGAAAACGTTGCTCGTCATCGACGACGAAGAATCGGTGCGTTATTCGATCGAATCCATTTTCGCCTCGGACTCGTTCGCGGTGGCCACGGCTCGCCATGCGTCCGAGGGCCTCGCTCTCGCATTGCAGAAGCAGCCCGACGTCATCCTGTTGGACTACCAACTGCCCGACCGCTCGGGTCTCGAACTCATGCGAGAGCTGCGTGAGGCGACGCCCAAAACGCCCGTCATCTTCATCACCGCGCAAGGGACGACGCAGACGGCAATCGAGGCCATGAAGCTCGGCGCCTTCGAGTACCTGCTCAAGCCGCTCGATTTGGAACGCCTTGAACAGGTCATCTCGCGAGCATTCGAAGCGTCGCGGTTCATGGCGGTTCCCGCGGTCATGCCGGCCGAAGACGTCGCGGACCAAATCATCGGCCGCAGCGCGGTGATGCAGGAGATGTGCAAACAGATCGGGCGAATCGCTCGGCAAGACGTCAACGTGTTGATCCTGGGCGAAAGCGGCACCGGCAAGGAACTGGTCGCCCGTGCCCTCTACACTCACAGCCGGCGATCCGATAAGCAGTTTCTCGCAATCAACTGTGCCGCGATTCCTGAGACGCTGCTCGAAAGCGAGTTGTTCGGCCACGAGGCCGGCGCCTTCACCGGGGCGAATCGACGCCGGATCGGCAAGTTCGAGCAATGCCATGGCGGGACGCTGTTTCTGGATGAGATCGGCGACCTTACGCCGGGAGCGCAAGCGAAGCTGCTGCGCGTGCTGCAGGATCAGCGATTCGAGCGGGTCGGCGGAGCCGAAACCATCGACGTCAAGGTCCGCATTTTCGCGGCGACCAACCAAGACCTCGCCAAGCTGGTTGCCGAGGGGCGATTCCGCAAGGATCTGTATTACCGGCTGAATTCGATCACGGTCCTTGTGCCGCCGTTGCAGCAAAGGTTGGAAGACGTCTCCGAGCTTGCGCACTACTTTCTTTTTCGGTTCAATCGCGAGCTGAATCTCGATTTCCGCGGCTTCGCTCCGGAGACGATCGAGCGTCTGCAGCAATACGCGTGGCCAGGGAACGTCCGCGAACTGCAAGGGGTGATCCAGCAGGCGATGCTCAATGCGTCGGGCCACTTGATTCTGCCGGAGTTCTTGCCGTCCGCTTCGGGCCCGCTGGTGCCGCCTGAGCCGATTGCGGCCGAGCCTTCGCCGATCGACCTTCCCGCCGTGATTCGCCAAGCGTTGGCGGAGCAGGGCGGCAGGGTGCATGAGACGGTCATCGGGGCGGTGGAGCGGCTGCTTTTCGCCGAGACGCTTCGGCATTCGCGAGGCAACCAGGCCAAGGCTGCGGAAATCCTCGGGCTCAATCGCGCGACGCTTCGGCACCGCCTTCGCTCGCTGAACCTGACCGTGGACAAGGTTCCGGCCGACCGCGAGTGACTGATCTCGCACCTGCGGGGAGCAGCGGCGCCAGGATGTTTTCCGTCCTCGACGCGCGAAAAATCGCCAGCGCCGTTTCGATGAAGACCTTCTGAAACATTGCAAACCTTCGAAATGCTCGTGTTTTGCCGAATTCCGCGGTTGGCACGAAGCGTGCTTAGGATGGGATGCGTGGTTCTCAAGGCGAGCGGCGCCTGCATTTCTCCCCTCTCCCTCCGGAGAGAGGCCGGGGGTGAGGGCGTGGGACGTGGCGTTACGCGAGAAAAGGCATCCTCACCCCAGCCCACTCCCGGAGGGAGAGGGAGGCAGACTAGTTCCTGCCGCTTGCCCAAGCAAGTGAGCCGAGTGGTGTATTGGTGCAGCGGGTGCGGGGCTCTGATCGGCGTGCGGGAACCGGAGGTCGATTGGGTCGAAGGTTTCGCCAACCGGTGCGATGCCTGTCGCCACCTCGATCATGGTTCGGCCGCACCAACTTCCGAAACTCCATCCGCGGCATGTGATCGGCCTGAGTTGCCCGTATTTCCTGAGCATCTTCATCGTGATTTGGATACTGCTCCATGAGAGAGACTGACGTGGGCCGATCCGGCTTGCTTCTGTGGCAAGTGCTTTTGGTGCTCGCCATATTGGGCGTCGGCGTAGCGACCGTTTGGGGGTGGAAGAACTTCACTCCCGAGCGTCCGGGTCCGGAGCGTTTTGTTTCGACGGATGCGGACGGGTCGTCCCAGTCTTCGAAGCCGACAGGCATTCCGGTGCAAACCGTGCGTCCGGGGGGCGGAGCCGAACGGGTGGCCACGCAACCTGGTTCGGTTCTGGCGTATCAGACGGTGCAGATTTACGCCAAAGCGTCCGGCTTTTTGAAGACGCAAAACGTCGACATCGGCGACAAGGTCAAGCAAGGCGACGTCCTGGCGATCGTCGATGTGCCGGAATTAACCCAGTCGGTGGCGAAAGCCAAGGCGGTGTTCGACCAGTTCAAGGCGAAAGTCGAGCAGATGAAAGCGCGGGCCAAGAGTGCCGAAGCGGAACATCAGGCCGCCCGCGCTTCCATCGCCCAGGCGGAAGCGAATGCCAAATCTTCCAGCGCGATGCTTCGTTACCGCTCGCGACAATACGACCGGCTCAAGGAACTTTTCGATTCCCGAAGCATCGACGAACGACTGGTGGACGAAAGCAAGCAGCAACTCGAAGCGGCCAGCGAAGCCGAGCGTTCCGCCACAGCGTCCGTCGCGACCAGCAAGGCCCAAGCGGCGGCGAAGGAAGCGAAAATCGCCGAGGCGAAGTCGGATATTCTCGAAGCGGACGCCGGCGTGGAGGTAGCTCGCGCGGAGCATGAACGGCTCAAGGTTCAGTTCGACTTCGCCACCATCGCCGTCCCCTTCGACGGCGTCGTCACCGCGCGCTACATCTTCCCCGGCGACTACGTTCGCGCCGCGAACGAAAGCTCAAGCCAACCGCTGTTTACCGTGCAACGCGTCGACCGCATGCGCGTCATCGTGCAGGTCGCCGATCGAGACGTGCCGTATGTCGACGTCGGGGACCAAGCGGTCGTGGAACTGGATGCGTTGCCTGGACAATCCTTCCCCGCGAAGATCTCCCGGCTCTCCCAAACCGAAGACCCGCTGACCCGCATGATGAACGTCGAAATCGACGTGCCCAATCCCAGCGGCCGAATTCGTCAAGGAATGTACGGCCGGGTGCGGCTCGTTCTGGATAAAGCGAGCGATCAGCTTTCGATTCCCTCCACCTGCCTGGTAGGCCGATCCCAGAATGGAAAGGCGAGCGCGTTCGTGGTCCGCGACGGCAAGGCAAAGCTTGTCTCGATCAAGGTCGGCGATGATGACGGCGTTCGCGTCGCGGTGACCGAGGGGCTCGCCTCGTCGGACCAAGTAATCATTCGGCCCCCCTCGAATCTGACGGAAGGACTCGCCGTCGTTCCGCAGTCCGAAGATGCTCCCAAGTCGTCCGGCGGCCGATAACTTTCCTCGCGGGATGATATCCTGATGATTGCCTTTATTCGCCTTGCGATTCAGAATTGGCACACCGTCGTCGTCGGCGTGTTCACGGTCCTGATTCTCGGGGCCCTTTCGGTCACGTCGATTCCGATCGACATTCTGCCGATCAACAACAGCCCTGCGGTGCAGGTGCTGACGTTCTACAGCGGCATGCCTGCTTCGATGGTGGAGAAGAATCTTTCCAACCGAATCGAACGCTGGACAGGGCAGGCGGCGGGGACCGCCAAGCAGGAATCGCGGTCGATCGTCGGCTGCAGCATCGTCCGCAACTACTACCGCGACGACGTCGATCCAGGCGGAGCACTCACGCAAGTGGCGTCGCTGGCTTCCGTTGCCGCGCCTTACCTGCCTCCGGGCACCCTTCCGCCCGTGATTCTCCCCTTCGATCCGACGGCGACCACGCCGGTCTGCCTGATCGCGCTCGACAGCGCGAAGTATCCCGAATCGATCCTCACCGATACGGGCCGATTCGAAGTCCGCAACATGATCATGAGCCAGCGAGGCGCCGTTGCTCCCGTGGTATACGGCGGCAAGACGCGGGCCATTCTCGCCTACATGAACCGCGAGCAGATGCAGTCGCGCGGCCTGTCGCCGCTCGATCTGATGGGCGCCATCGACAACTACAACATCTTCATGCCGACCGGCGGGGCGAAGTTCGGCGGCGTGGACTACGCGCTCGACTCGAACTCGATGTACGACCTCGTCGAACGCATGGGGGAAATCCCCGTCAAAAGCGACGGCGGCAACACCACCTTTCTCAAAGACGTCGCCACGCCGAAAGACACGAGCCTCGTTCAGGCAAGCGTCGTCCGCGTGAACGGCCGCCGACAGGTGTACGTGCCGGTGTACCGGCAGCAGGGGGCGAGCACGCTTTCGGTCGTCAACACGCTTCGCGAGAGCCTGCCCGACTTCAAATCGCGACTCACCTACGACGACATCGATCTCAAGATGGTGATGGACCAGTCGGTCTACGTGCAGCATTCGATCACAAGCCTCGTCGAGGAAGGCGTGCTCGGAGCCATCCTCTGCTCGCTCGTCATTCTCCTGTTCCTGGGCGAATGGCGGATGACGGTGATTGCGGTGCTCACCATTCCGATCTGCGTGCTGTTCGCGCTGCTTGGCCTGAACTGGACCGGCAACACCATTAACGTCATGACGCTCGCCGGACTCGCGCTGGCGATCGGGCCGCTCGTGGATGCCGCCATCATTTGCCTGGAAAACACGCACCGCCATCTCGGTCTGGGCGTCCACCAGAAGGAAGCGGCGATCTTCGGCTCGGGCGAGGTGGCGCTGCCCGCCCTGGTCGCCACCTGCTGCACGCTGCTGGTGCTTGCTCCCCTGGCGTTCATGCCGGGCCTGGGCAAGTTTCTCTTCCGTCCGATGGCCTGGTCCGTCACGTTCTCGATGGTTTCCGCGTTGTTTCTGTCCTGGACGCTGGTGCCCCTTTTGTGCTCCTTCTGGCTCAAGGTCCATGCTCCCCGCGAGGACGAACATCATGGTCGCGACTACTCGCACAAAAGCGGTCATGAGAACGCTCCGGCGCGATCCATCTTCGGCCGCATGTTCGAAGCATGGGAATTGCTTCTCAACCGGCTCTTCGCGGCGTACGGGCGTGTCCTGGCTCGGCTGATGACGCGCAAAGCGGCCGTCGTCGCCGCTGCCGTGCTTACCCTCGTGGCGACGATCGTCGTCCTCGGTCCCCGGCTTCGCCGCGAGTTCTTCCCGGAAGCCGATGCGGGAACGATCGAAATGGCCGTCCGGGCCAAGTCGGGCACCGACATCGGCGAAACGGAACGCCGCGTCGAAGACGTCGAGAACACGGTGAAGAACCTGATCGGCAAGGATCTGGAAATCCTCATCGCGGAAATCGGCGTCGTCGCCGATTGGTCCGCGGCCTACACGCTCAATTCCGGCCCGATGGATGCGGTGCTCAAGATTCAGCTCAAGCCGGACCGCACGAAGTCCGCCCAGGAGTACGCCCAACTCCTGCGGCGGACGCTTCTTGCCATGCCTTCCAACGGCGACCTGGAATTCGCCTTCGACACCGGCGGCATGATGCGCTCGGCGATGAACGAGGGGAAATCGACGCCGATCAACATTCAGATCACGGCCAAGAACCTGCCCAAGGCGTATGCCCTCGCCCAGCGCATTCAACGCGAAAGCAAAGACATCGACGGCGTCGTCGATTGCCGGATCCAGCAGCGGTTCGACTATCCGCAGTACATCGTGGAAGTCGATCAAGCGAAGGCGTCGAGCCTTGGGCTGACGCAGATCGAGATCATGAAGAATCTCGTGGCCGCGATGAATTCGAGCATCCAGTTCAACAAGAAGAACTTCTGGATCGATCCTGTCAGCAACAATCAGTACTACGTCGGCGTCTCCTATCCCGAGATCGACATCGCCTCCTTCGAGACGCTGCTCGACATTCCGATCACTGGGGCCCGCCAGAAACTGCCGATTCCGTTGCGAAACGTAGCCACCTTGCGCCGCGCGTCCGTCGCGACGGAGGCGACGCACCAGAACCTGCAGACGACGATCGACATCGGCATGGGGGTGGAAGTACGCGACCTTGGAAGCGTGTCGGAAGACATCAACAAGCTGCTGAGCCGATTCGGCGAAAAGTCGGGCAACGGCTTGAAGGCTTACGATCCGACGACGCTCGATTCGGGCGAGAAGAAGTTGCTCGTCGGCAGCACGATCCGCCTGAGCGGCGAATACGGCCGAATGCAGGACACGTTCTACAACCTGGGGGTCGGCCTGATTTTGGCGAGCGTGCTCGTCTACTTCCTCATGGTCTCGCTGTTCAAATCCTGGCTGACGCCGCTGGTGATCTTGTCCGCAGTCCCGGTCGGCCTGGTCGGCGTCATCGGCATCCTTTACTTGACCAACACCGCGCTGAACGTGCAGTCGTTGCTCGGCGTGATCTTCATGGTCGGCATCGTGGTGTCGAATACGGTGCTCATGGTCGACTTCGCGCAGCAATTGAGGAAAACCGAGAAGCTGCCTCCCGCGGAAGCGATCTTCAAGGCCGCATCCGTCCGCGTGCGTCCGGTGGTGATGACCGCCCTTGCCGCGTTCTTCGCCCTGTTGCCCATGGCACTTGGTCTGGCTCGCGGGAGCGAGGCGAACACGCCGCTGGGCCGTTCCGTGGTGGGCGGCTTGATCGCCGGCCTTGTGACCACGCTCTTCGTGGTGCCTGCGTTATATGCCCTAGTGGTTCGCGACGCCAAGCCGCATCCCAAGACTTGAAAGAAACCCGGTCTTCCGCTTGCGGCTTAGGGCGGTTCGCAGATTCATGTAGCGACGAACGTTGCGTTCTGTAGGGAACGCCCTCCGCGGCGTTCCGCCGGACTGGACGCGTCCGATGGTTCATCATCCTATTGCAGTCGCCTCCTCCCGCTTGCGGCTTGGCGATCGGACGCCGCGGATCGAAGCCGCGAGCGGGGATCGCGGACGGTGGACGCGGCTACTCGGACGCGGCTGCTCGGACGCGGCTACTCGGACGCGGCTGCTCGGACGCGGCTGCTCGGACGCGGCTGCTCGGACGCGGCTACTCGGACGCGTCCAGTCCGGCGGAACGCCACGGAGGGCGTTCCCTACAGGACACGACGTTCGTCGCTACATGAATCTGCAAACCGTCTAGCGAGCCCCAGGGCTTTCTCCGAACGCTAAGCCGCAAGCGGAAAACAGGGTTTCGAAACTTACTTCCCTCAGCCGACTGCGTGGGTTGCACGGATTAGTCCGTCGATCTCGCGTGTACTCGAATCGCCGGTCGGCGTCTCGCCGCCGCTTCCTTGTGGGAACGGTCGATAAGGACAGTGATCCGCTACGCGGCGGAGGACTGCCGCAACTGGAACCAACGGAGCGGCCCATGGCAAGGATTCGCCTGGCTTGCGTCACCCTTACTGTTTTCCTTCTCGCCCCCGGAGCGTTCTCTCAGGAGAAGCTCCCGCCGCCGAAGAAGGCGGATCGTCCCGACATCAAGCTGTCGCCGGCGCCGTCCATCATCGAGAGCGGCGCGCTGCCGATCACGCTCGATGGGGCCCTGAATTTGGGGGGCGTGCAGAATCCCGAGATTCGCCTGGCACGCGAACGAGTGCTCGAAGTGTTGGCCATCCGCCAGCTCGCGGCGGCGCAGTTCCTTCCCAGCATCAATGCAGGGGCCAGCTTCAATCATCATGCCGGCGTGTTGCAACAAGCCAACGGCAATATCATCCGCGTTCATCGCGATTCCATGTATGTGGGCCTCGGTTCGAGCGCCGTTTCGAGCGGCACCGTCACCATTCCAGGCATCGTTTGGAACCTGAATCTCTCGGACGTCGCTTTCCGCAGCCTTGTTTCGCGTCAGCGCGTGGCCCAGGCGGAGTTCGCCAGCGAAGCGGTCAGGAACCAGATGCTGCTTCGCATCGCGAGCGCCTACCTCGATCTGCTGCGGGCCGAAGGACGACGGGCGATCGCCCTGTCGATCCGGGAAGACGCCGGCGAAGTGGCTCGCATCACCAACAACTACGCCAAGACAGGCCAGGGCCGGCTTGCCGACGCTCATCGCGCGGCTACCGCATTCGAGCAGCGAAACATTGAGGTGACCCAGGCGGAGAACGAGATGCAGCTCGCCTCCGCGCGTCTATGCGAACTGCTGAACCTCGATCCCAGCACACGGCTCGCTCCCTCGGAAGAGCGGATGATTCCCCAAGCACTGGTTCCCGATCCGGTGCCGTTGTGCGAGCTGATCGCCATCGCCATCACGCAACGCCCTGAGCTTCGCGAACGACAGGCGGGGATCCAGGCGGCGATGCTCGATCTGCGCGGCGCCAAGCTGTTGCCTTTCTCGCCGAACCTGCTGGTCGGCTTCAGTGCCGGATCCTTCGGCGGCGGCGCGACCGGCGCCCCGAATCAGCCCCGCTTCGGCAGCTTCGGCGATCGCCAGGACTTCGACGCCATCGCCTACTGGACGCTGCGGAACCTCGGAGTCGGCAATGTCGCCCAAATCCGCATCGCCGAGAGCCAGCTTCGCGCGAGCGGCCTTCGCGAGATCGAAATGCTCAACCGCGTCCGCGCCGAGGTGGCGTCGGCTCACAGCCGGGTGAACGCCCGGTTCGTGCAGATGGAGACGTCGGAAAAGGCGATTCGTCTCAGCCAGCAAGCATTCGTCGAGGATTTGGCTCGCACTAAAAACAACCTGGGCCTGCCGATCGAAGTGCTGGACAGCCTGAATTTGCTGGGCCGCAGCCGCATGACGTTTTTGGATGCGGTCGTCGACTACAACCGAGCGCAGTTCGAGTTGTATGTCGCGCTTGGCCAACCGCCGGCGGCGCAGCTTGCACGCCCCGTGGCGGAGCCGCTCGCCTCACCCGCCGCGAACGAACTCAAGAAGTGACCCACGGTTTCCTTTTCGATCAAAGGAGAAACCGATGGTCGCTCACGGTTTCTGTTGCGTAAGTTTTCGGAACACGGGCGTCGCAATCCTCATGCTTGCGCTGAGCTGCGTCGCGGCGAAAGGCGATACGCCGGCCGAACTGCCGGCAGTCCGGCCCACCTTGGGATTCGTCGAAGTCCCCGACCTTCCCGCGACGCTCCCGCCGCCTCGCTCGATTGGCGAGCCTCCCGGCGTGGGACAGGTCATCACGCTCGAGGAATCGCTTCGGCGGGCTGGTTTCGCCAATCCCACGATCGCCCTCGCCCAGGAAGGCGTGTTTGCCGGGGAAGCGTTGCGGTTGCAAGCGCGAGCGCTTCTGCTGCCGTCGTTCACCGCGGGCGTGAACGTGCGCCTGCATCAGGGAAACCTGCAGACCGCCCGCGGGATCATCACTCGCAATTCGATCGAATCGCTCTACGCGGGTGCGGGCGCACAGGCCACGGGCGGCGGAACCACTGGGGTTCCAGGCATCCGAATCTTGAGCCACCTCGGCGATGCGTTGCTGGAACCGCGGCTCGCCGAGCTTCGGCTGACGGCGCTGCAATCCGACGCACGCGCCATCAGCCGCAGCGTGCTGGCGGATGTGATGACGCGCTATCTTGTGCTGACGGCAATCCAGGCTCGCCTCGCCGCACTTGACCAGACGCTAGAGGAAATGAACGAGGTCGCTCGCATCACCGGCAATTTCGCCGCGGCGGGGCAAGGGCGAGCCGGCGACGCGGAGCGAGCACGATCCGAGTACCACCTCGCCCAGGCCGAGAAGGATCGGCTGCAAGGGGACTTGCTCGCGGCGGCGGCGGACCTGGCACGTCTTCTTGACCTTGATCCGTCCTCGCCGCTCCGCCCCGCCGACTTCGATCCGCCTCTGCTCGAATGGTACGATCCGTCGGCGCCTCTTGAAGCATTGATCCCCGTTGCCGTTCAGCAACGGCCCGAACTGAGCGCCCGCGGAGCCGAGATCGCGTTTGGCCAGACCCGCGTTAGGCAGGAACGCCTGCGCCCATGGCTGCCGACGCTTTCGATTGGATACAGCGCGGGAGCTTTCGGCGGCGGAAGCTCCTCTCGGGACGTTAGCTTCTCCGCCCTGTCCGGCCGCGAGGATTTCGATGCGTATGCCGTGTGGACGTTGCGAAACTTGGGCCTGGGCAACCGGGCGGAGGTCAATCGTGCCCGTGCTCAAACGCGAATCGCCGAAGCGGAATACGCCCGTACCTTGCAAATCGTGCGTCGCGAGACGGCGGAAGCACACAGCCTCGTACGGCTGCGGAAAGTCGAAATGACGAACGCCCGCCTTCGTGTGGAGCATGCGTCGCAAGCTTTCGAACAGGATCTTCAGCGCACGCGCAACTTGCAAGGCCGGCCGATCGAGACGCTCAACAGCATCAACTTGTTGAGGGCCGCTCGGCAAGATCTCGTAGCTGCGATGGCGGGATACAGCGAAGCCCAGGTGCAACTCCTGTTCGCCGTGGGCCGCGATATGGATGGCATGCACCATCGGGGCCAAGCTGCCCATTGCGAGTCGCAAACGCGACCCGAGTAATTGTCTTCCTCCGTCTCCCTCGCGGAGGGGGCAGGGGTGAGGGTCTGGCTTGAAACCATCGGGGCTTCGGCCCTCACCCCCGGCCCCTCTCCCGAAGGCAAGATATTGCATCTTCGACCGAAAGCGTTGAAGAGACATCTATTGGGTTTCATGGTGTGGCGTGTGCCATGCTTCCGAGGAGCCGCGCACGCAGTAAGCGGTTCGGCGTGACGCCATGCGAAACCGCTTACTTCGTGCGCGGCTGTG
>JAIEPT010000158.1 GCA_019748295.1 Gemmataceae bacterium
GCGGTGAAAACGGAACGCCGGTGTCCACCGGCGCACCGCGTCACCGCTCGACTCTACCCTTCGTCTTACGCCTGCGAGGAGCCGCGCACGCAGTAAGCGGTTCGGCATGACGCCAAGCGAAACCGCTTACTTCGTGCGCGGCTCCTTCGTCTTACGCCTGCGAAGAGCCGCGCACGCAGTAAGCGGTTCGGCATGACGCCAAGCGAAACCGCTTACTTCGTGCGCGGCTCCTTCGTCTTTCGCCTGCGAAGCTTCCGAGCGTTCAGTCTGAGGGCATGCTTGAACGGTGAAAGCGGGAAGTTCGCTGGCCCCGGCCAGGGACCCGTCCAAGCATGGCACACCACCGCATGCTTCCATAGATCCAATCGAATTATGTCGAAGATGCAATATCTTGCCTTGAGGGAGAGGGGAGAAATGCAACGGCCGCTCGCCCAAAACGAAGAACGCCGGGCGAACTTCGCCCAGCGTTCCCGATGTTTCGATCGGCAGCAAGCTACTTCTTCGCGGCATCCGCTTCTTCGTCTTCCTTCTTTTCCTTCTTCGCCTTCTTGACGACGATCTTCAAGACTTTCGTCTTGGGGAGTCCGTAAGGGCTGCGGCCATCGCCCCATCGTTCTTCCTTCTTCATCGTCTCAATGCGTTCCGCGCGAGTCAGCACGTTGCGCGTACGCGCCAGCGAGTTCTTGCGGCGAAGGCTCTTATCAATCGACATGGCGGGATTCCTGTTTCTAAACGCAACTGCGATTCTCTGATCCTACGGGCTCGCATAAACGGCGGCAAGGCGCGCTCCCGCTGCCATGCAAGTCGCGATTTCAACCGCGTTCGTCCGAAGTTGCCCAGCTTTTCCTGTTCCACGGGCTCGAATTGACACGATTTCCGCAGCCAAGTACCTTGGCGTGCTTGCACGCGCGATGCGTCCATTCGGAAGCCAGGGAGGGCGCCGATGAATGTTCATGCTTTCGTGACCGACATCCTCAGCGACGAGCGTTTGCTCGGCAATCTTGTCGCCATCCATATCGGCCTGGGTCTCGTCCTCATCGTGTCGATTCTGATCCGCAATGCCGTCCTCGCGGGGGGCGGCAGGGTTCTGCGCTGGTTCGGATTGGACCGCGTCGAAGGCGTCAGCGACGAAGCCGCCCGCACCGTGCGGTCGCTCACGTTTTGGTCCGCGCTGCTCGCGATGCTGGCGATCATCGCCGGCGGGATCGCCTATCACGGTTATGGCCGCGACGTTCGGCTCGATGTGCTTGAATGGGTGAAAACGCTGACTGCTGCCGATCTGATGGGATGGGCCTGGATCGGCGCGAAACTGGTTCTGCTGGCGCTGGGCCTATTTCTCGTCCATCGCATGGCGGCGCGCATTCTCGTCCGTGCCGAAAGCAGCTTGCAACGGGCGTTGCCGGATGATGCGGAAGAAGATCTGCGGACAACCAATGCGGCTCGCGAGCAATCGCTGCGGCAATGGTTCGTGATGTTGCGCCGATTCACCAGCGTTGTCGCGATGTTGGCGTGGTGCTGGGGTTTGGGCCGGATCACGAACCTTCCCCGGATCGATGTTGCGGTCGCGTTCTGCATTCGCATCCTCACGATCTGTTGCGTCGCCCGTTTGCTCGTCTTGGCGTCGCGCACCATCTCGCGCGGGCTGGCGTCTCTGGGTGAACGGCGGCTCAGCAACGGCAAGTTTCGGCGTTACTGGGAACGCGTGACCCGCCTCTTTCCGTTCGGCGAGAAATGCTTCGAGGCCGCGGTCGTCATCTCGGCGGCATCGCTCGTCACGCGCGAACTGGAATGGATCGCCTTCGTCGCGATCTTCGGCCCACGCATCGTGCAATGCATCGGCCTCTTTTTCATGACGCGTGTCCTCATCGAGCTGGCGTCCGTCATGCTGCACGAAGCCTTCGGCCTGCACGACGAACGCCGAGCCGCGGATCAAAAAGGGCAGACGCTCGTCCCGCTCGTGCAATCGATCCTGCAATACGTCATGTACTTCGGCTGTGCCGTGGTCATGCTGGGCGTGCTTGGCGTCGATACGGGCCCCATTCTCGCGGGCGCCGGCATCCTTGGCTTGGCGGGCGGCCTCGGCGCTCAGAGCCTCATCACCGACGTCGTTTCCGGGTTCTTCATCCTCTTCGAGAACCAGTATCTGGTGGGCGACGTCGTGCAGATCGGCGATGCATCGGGCCGAGTGGAAGCGGTGAGCATTCGGCTCACGCAGATCCGCGACGAATCGGGTAAGCTGCACATCATCCCGAATGGCCAGATCAAGAGCGTCGTCAACTACTCGAAGAGCTACGTGAATGCGGTCGTCGATCTCAAGGTGCCGACGTCGAGCGATCTGGAGCAAACGCTGCGCGACATGACGGAAGCGGGCCGGCGACTGAAAGCCGCACGCCGCGAGGTGCTGGCCGAGACGGAAGTGAAGGGGCTGGTGGAATTGACGCCCGGCGACATGACCCTTCGAGCCGTCACCCGCGTGGCTCCCGGGACGCATGCGATCATGCAGAACGAGTATCGCCGTTTTCTGAAGGAAGTCTTCGACGAGAACTCGGCCAAGGCCGCCAAGCTGCCGCAACCGAAGATGTCGCTGCTCGCGAATGCGAGCTAGGCGCTGTAGGGAACGCCCTCCGTGGCGTTCCGCCGAACTGGACGCGTCCGATTGTTCTTCATCCGATTGGTACCCGCCTCCCCCGCTTGCGGCTTAGCGATCCGGATGGATCATTCGGATCGCTAAGCCGCAAGCGGTGATCGCGTAATGTGAGGCGCTGTAGGGAACGCCCTCCGTGGCGTTCCGCCGAACTGGACGCGTCCGATTGTTCTTCAACCGATTGGTACCCGCCTCCCCCGCTTGCGGCTTAGTAGCGATCCGGATAGACCATTCGGACCACTAAGCCGCAAGCGGTGATCGCGTAATGTGGACGCTTGGGGATGTGCGCGTCCAGTCATGCGGAACGCCACGGAGGGCGTTCCCTACAGGGAATCATCATGTTCATTGCCCAGTGGCGAGGTCGAGCGATTAGGACGTTTTTCCGCGATCTGGCGGATGGCGACCCGGTTGCGATTGCGTTTGTGCTGGCGATCCTCGCCGTGGTTGCGTTTCTGGGGGTCTACGGGTTTTTCGTGCTGCGGAATCGCAGGTTGGAAGACGAGAAGCGGAAGGCGAAGTACAAGCGGAAGCAGGACAACGCCGACAAGGGGTACAAGAAGCTGAAGGGCAAGAACGAGATTTGATGGGCCAATGCAAGAAGCTCAGGGCAACAACCCTGAGCTTCGATGTTTCGTGAGTCGGCAAACTCTACTTAGCTTCGGCGGCCAGCTTCGTTTTGGCGGCATTCGCGGCGCGGGCGAGCTTCGACTTGCGGCGAGCGGCGGTATTTTTGTGGAGCACCCCGCGGGCGGCTGCCTTGTCGATCTTCTTGAAGGCGAGCTTGATTTGGGCTTGGGCCTGATCGCCGGCGCCTTCCGCGAGGGCTTCATTGGCCAGGCGGGTCTGGATCTTCACGCCGCGCTTCACGAATTGGTTCCGGTCGCGGCGCTTCTCGTATTGCCGGGCACGTTTGGCGGCACTGCTCGTGTGAGGCATCGAACACCCTAACTCAGAGGTCAAAAAAACGTCCCCACGACGAGGACGTATCGCATGCGGCGAAAAAGCCAGAACGTCAACTTACGACGCAGCGTCGCGGCTGGCAAGATCGCAATAATCACAGCGCTGCGCGTAGGGCAAGGTCGCCTGCGGCTCCCCGCCAAACGGATTCCCTGAATGATACTGGTTCGCTACCGCCCGGCGGCTACAAAGAGACGAACCCGCCGCATGCCTTACGATTCCGCAAACTCATGATTTCCATCGTTATCCCCGTGTTCAACGAGAGGGAAAGCCTCGCCATGCTCCATGGCGAAATCCTCTCGGTCGCGGCGGCGAATGGGCTGGATGCCGAAATCGTCTTCGTCGATGACGGCAGCCAGGACGGATCCTGGGACGTCATTCGCCAGCTGTCCGCGGAACGGCCCGGCACGCGCGGCATCCGTTTTCGGCGAAACTTCGGCAAGGCGGCCGCGCTTCAGGCGGGCTTCAAATCGGTTCGAGGCAACGTCGTCTTCACGATGGATGCGGACCTGCAGGATGACCCGACCGAGATCCCGAACTTCCTCATGCAACTCGACCAGGGTTTCGACGTCGTCAGCGGTTGGAAGAAGATTCGCCATGACCCCTGGCACAAGACGTTTCCGAGCCGAGTGTTCAACGGATTGGTGAGCCGAACGACGCGAGTGAAGCTGCACGACCACAACTGCGGCTTCAAGGTCTATCGGGCCGAGGTGCTGCGCGAGATTCGGCTCTACGGCGAGCTGCATCGCTTCGTCCCCGTCCTCGCCGATGCTCGCGGCTTCAAGGTCGGCGAACTCGCGATCCATCATCGGCCCCGCAAGTTCGGCAGCTCCAAATACGGGTTCCGCCGATTCGTCAAAGGCTTTATCGACCTGATGACCGTGAAGTTCATCACCCAATACGGCCAACGCCCGCAACATCTGCTTGGCGCCATGAGCCTCATCAGCATGGGCATCGGCTTTCTGGGGCTGCTGGCGACCGTGTTGCTCTGGTTCTTCCCGATGGGGCTATCCGAACGAAACGATCGCTTGTTGCCTTACGCCATCGCCGCGCTGCTGATTGGCGTTCACCTGATTTCGATCGGCTTCGTGGCGGAGATGATCACGGCGTTTTGCAGTCGAGAAGAAGATGGCTACGCCGTGGCCGAACGCGTCGGCGACGAAGTTGCACGCGTAGAGACTAGAATTCAAACTACGGCGAGTACGGAGAACGGAACGCTCGGTTATCCGCCCCATGAGCAACGCCTTGGAGACCCGAAATGATTCGCATCGCCCCTTCCATTCTGGCGGCCGACTTCGCTCGATTAGGGGAGCAGGTTCGCGAAGCGGAAGCGGGGGGCGCGGATCGCATTCATGTCGATGTCATGGACGGCCATTTCGTTCCGAATCTCAGCATGGGCCCCGCGATCGTTCAATCGCTGCGGCCCATCACCAGGTTGCCGCTCGAAGTGCATCTGATGGTGAGCGAGCCCGCCAAGTATTTGGAAGCCTTCGCCAAGGCAGGGGCTGATTCGTTGCAGTTCCACCTCGAAGCGGAACCAAATCCGCAACTGCTGATCGACAAGATTCGCTCGCTGGGAAAAAAGGTCGGCCTGGTCATCAACCCCGACAAGCCGATCGCCTGGTTCGAACCCTGGCTCGCGAAGATCGACGTCGCCCTCTGCATGACGGTGTTCCCCGGTTTCGGCGGCCAGGCGTTTCTGCCGGAAAGCCCCGGCCGCATTCGCGAACTGCGAGCCGCGATCGAGCGAACGAAAGCGAACTGCGACCTGGAAGTGGACGGCGGCATCGACTCGAAGACGGCGCGGGATGCGATTGCCGCGGGAGCGAATGTGCTGGTTGTTGGGACGGGCGTATATCGAAACAAGCAAGGTATCGCGGCAGCGATCGCGGAACTACTCTCCGGTCTGGAGTGAGGGGCAAATGCGGTGCACAAGCTTAATGTCGTGCCGCAAGCCCCAGGGTAAGCGCAGCGCACCCTGGGGATCACGCCCGCGGGCGCATTGATCCCCACCGTGCGCTGCGCGTACGGTGGGGCTTGGCGGACAACAACAATCCACTGCACCGCTTTTTCCCCTCACCCCCAGCCAATCTCCCCAAGGGGGAGAGGGGAGCCAGCGTTGGGAGCATGGCATGGCCACGATGAAGGCACTCGTCAAACGCAAGTCCGAACCGGGCCTTTGGCTCGAAGACGTTCCCGTCCCTGAGTTCGGCATCAATGATGTGCTGATCAAGATTCTCCGCACCGGCATTTGCGGGACCGATCTGCACATCTGGAAATGGGACGCGTGGGCTCAGAAGACGATCCCCGTCCCCATGGTCGTAGGGCATGAGTTCGTCGGGCAAATCGTCGAAGTCGGCTCCAATGTGAAGGACTTCCACGTCGGCGAAATCGTCTCCGGCGAGGGCCATGTCGTCTGCGGCCGCTGTCGCAATTGCCTCGCGGGCCGTCGGCATCTTTGCAAGGACACGAAGGGGGTTGGAGTCAATCGGCCTGGGGCATTCGCGGAATATCTCAGTCTGCCGATGACCAACGTCTGGCATCACGAAGGGTCGATCCCCCGCGATATCCAGGCGATTTTCGATCCCTTCGGCAACGCCGTCCACACCGCTCTGTCGTTCGACGTGCTCGGCGAGGATGTGCTGATCACTGGCGCTGGCCCCATCGGTTGCATGGCCGCCGCGGTCGTTCGCCATGCGGGCGCACGCCATGTCGTCGTTACGGATGTAAACCCGTATCGCCTGGAACTCGCGAAGAAGCTGGGGGCGACGAGGGCCGTCGATGTGCGTTCCACGAAGCTCGCCGACGTGCAAAACGAACTGGGCATGCGTGAAGGTTTCGACGTGGGCCTGGAGATGTCCGGCAACGCGGCTGCTTTTCGCGACATGCTCGCCGGCATGTGCCACGGCGGCAAAATCGCGATGCTCGGCATTCCGAACGGCGAGATCGCCATCGATTGGAATCTCGTCATCTTCAACATGCTGACGATCAAAGGCATTTATGGCCGCGAGATGTACGAGACGTGGTACAAGATGACGTCGATGCTGCAATCGGGCCTGAAGCTTGACCCCATCGTGACGCATCGCATGCCCTACGCCGACTTCGCCCAGGGCTTCGAAGTGATGAACGCGGGTGATTGCGGCAAAGTGATCCTCAACTGGGCCGAGGGCTGAGCCATGCAATGGGTTCTGCTCGCGCCAATATGTGCAAGCGTCGGCGAGCGGCCGGCGTTAGCCGGCTGGTACGTCGCGCGTGCAAGTCTCGTCGCGCACTTCGGCGACACCAGCACGGGCGATTGCAAATTGCGACGAGACTCCTGCGCGCCGCTTACCAGCCGGCTAATGCCGGCCGCTCGCCTTTGCATGGCCGAAGACTGCCTTGACGCCGGCGACAGCGAAAACCACCGCGTTCGCCGAATCAAACTCCCCTGAGGTCTGCTCGTGTCGTCCCACGCTCTCCGCGATGCCCTGAACACGCTTAACGATCGACGCGAACTCGATGCGGAGATCCTGCGCGCCTGGTTTGTCGACATGATCTCCGGCAAATGCGACGAAGGAACGATCGCAGCGTTGCTGATCGCGCTACGAATGAAGGGGGAGACCGCGGGCGAAATCGCCGTGGCCGCCCAGGTGCTTCGCGATCATATGATTCGCTGGGATCCGGGGATTGCCGACGTTCTCGATACCTGCGGCACCGGCGGCGACGGCTTGCACACCTTCAACATCAGCACCGCGACTGCGATCGTCGCCGCGGGGGCGGGCGTTCCGGTCGTCAAGCACGGCAATCGTTCGGTATCGAGCCGCAGCGGCAGTGCCGATGTGCTGGGGGCGCTTGGGGTCCATGTCGAAGGGGACGCGGACTTCGCTCGGGCTTGCTTGAAGAAGACGAATCTCGCGTTCTGCTTCGCCCCGGCGTTTCATCCGGCGCTCAAGCATGTGGGGCCCGTGCGGCGAAAGTTGGGCGTGCCGACGATCTTCAACTGCGTCGGCCCTCTCGCGAATCCCGCAGGAGCGAAACACCAGTTGCTCGGCGTCGGCCGACTTGACCTGCTCGACCGCATGGCCGGGGCTCTCGCGAAGTTGGGCGGGGCTCATGCCATCCTGGTGTGCAGCCACGACGGACTCGACGAGGTCAGCTTGTCGGTTGCGACGCAAGTCCGCGTTGTCCGCGGCGAGGAAATACGGTCCTTCGTCTGGACGCCCGACGACTTCGATCTGGAACCCGTCCGGCTTTCCGACCTCGCGGTCGCCGACGCCGAGGAGAGCGCCGCTGTCGTTCGCGACGTGCTTCTGGGCAAAGAAGGCCCACCCCACCGCATCGTGTTGGCGAACGCCGCTGCGGCTTTGTTCGCCGCCGGCAAAGTCAACGACCTCCGCGAAGGCGTCGCCCTTTCGCGGGAAGCCATCCGCAGCGGCAAAGCGAACGCGGTGCTTGAAATGTTGCGCGCCCTGACTCCCGTGCAGAAGTAAGCTCCCCTCTCCCCTTTGGGGCTTCTATGTAGCCCTCTCGCTCCGCGAGAGGTAAGCGGAAGTGCGCCATGCGATCCCGTGAGATTATGCCGCTATCCTCTCGCGGAGCGAGAGGGCTACATAGAAGCCCCAAAGGGGAGAGGGGGGCCGGAGTCGAACCACTTGTTTCGCCTTCGTGTCCTCCAGACAATGACTCCTCGCCCGGCAATCGGCTGGGCGGGGCCATTGCGGGACACGACGTCGTATGCCGAAGTTTTTCATCACTACCGCGATCGATTATCCCAACAGCCGGCCGCATATCGGCACCGCGTTCGAGAAGATCGGCGCGGATGTGCAGGCTCGCTATCGCCGCATGCAGGGGTATCGCGTCCATTTCCTGATGGGGAACGACGAGAACACGGTGAAGGTCGCCCGCCGCGCCGCCGAGTTGGGCCGCGACGTGAAGGAATATTGCGACGACATGGCCGGTCAGTTCAAGGAAGTCTGGCGAGCGCTCGACATCAGCTTCGACGACTTCATCCAGACCTCGGAACCGCGGCATCATCAGGCCTCGCAAAAGTTCATCCAAAAGGTCTACGACGCGGGGTACATCTATAAGGGCGGCTACGAAGGCTGGTATTGCGATGGCTGCGAGGCCTTCAAGACGGACACCGAGGTGAAGGAGGCGGGGGGCAACTGCCCGATCCATCAGAAGCCGGTCATCCGTCGAACGGAGCCATGCTACTTCTTCGCGCTGTCGAAGTTTCAGGATCGGCTGCTGAAGTATTACGAGGAGAATCCGGACTTCATTCAACCGGAATCGCGTCGCAACGAAATCGTCCAACTCGTCAAAAGCGAGTTGCGCGACGTCAACATCACGCGCACCGGCGAGGATTGGGGCATCCGCGTCCCGTTCGATCCGCAGTTCACGATCTACGTGTGGTTCGATGCGCTCATCAACTACATCTCGGCCATCGGCTACGCGGATGAGGACCAGACGAAGTTCAACGAGTGGTGGCCGGCCGATACGCATTTCATCGGCAAGGACATCACTCGCTTCCATTGCGCCTTGTGGCCCGCGATGCTTTTCGCCGCGGGGCTGCAACCGCCGAAGGCCGTATTCGGCCATGGGTTCGTGTACATCAAGGACGATGAATCCGGCGCCCTCGCGAAGATCAGCAAATCGCTGGGTAACGTCGTCGAGCCGATGGACGTGATCACCAAGTTCAGCAGCGACGGCTTCCGCTACTACTTCATGAGAGAGTGTCCCTTCCCAGGCGATGGCGAGTTCAGTTGGGGCCGGTTCGCGGCGGTTTTCAACAGCGATCTCGCGAACAACTTGGGCAACCTGTATAGCCGCGCGGTGACGGTCATCGCCAAGAGCTACGATGGGGTGCTCGCCGGAACCGCGGGAACGACGCCGACGGAAACTCAACCCGCCCTCGTCGAAGTGGTGCGGCAGGTGCAGCAGCACGTCGAAGCATGCCAGTACAACTTCGCCCTCGAAAAGATTTGGCGCCAGATCAACGATCCAGCCAACCAGTACGCGGACAAGAACGAGCCGTGGAAGGTCGTCAAAAACGAAAAAGAGGCGGCGAAGCCGATGCTGTTCACGATGGCGGAACAGTTGCGACGAGCGTCGATCTTGCTGAAGCCGTTTCTGCCGCGCTCGACGGAAACGATCTACCGGAGCTTCAACTTCGCCCAGCCGTGGGAAGAGGTCCGCTACGAAGATGCCGCCCGCTGGCCGGGGCAGCTGGAAGATCTGCGGGTGGTCGCGCCCTTGGAGAACGGCAAACCCAAGCCGCTGTTTCCAAGAATCGCATGATCCGCTTTGCTTAGAGTAGTCCTCACGCTCCGCGTGAGGTCAACGGCGATGTGAGGTCGAACGCGTCTGTCGTGGCGACAAGTTTATCTAACTTGTCGGTCTTGAATGCGAGAGCAGCATTTCAAACAAGTTAGATAAACTTGTTTCCACGAAAGGCACGTCTGAGAACATGTTGCCGCATGAGGTCAGCGGCGATGTGAGGTCGAACGCGTCTGTCGTGGCGACAAGTTTATCTAACTTGTCGGTCTTGAATGCGAGAGCAGCATTTCAAACAAGTTAGATAAACTTGTTTCCACGAAAGGCACGTCTGAGAACATGTCGCGGCTGACCTCACGCGGAGCGTGAGGACTACTCTTGAGGAACCGCATGCTGCATGGTCACCTTTCTGCTGCTTCTTTCCGCCGCCGCGGCGGGCGTGATGAATGCGATCGCCGGCGGCGGCACGTTGCTCACCTTCCCTGCCCTCACCTTCGCGACCCATAGCGCGAAGGTTGCCAACGTCACCAGCACTTTCGCCCTGATGCCGGGCTCGATCGCGAGTGCGTGGGGCTTTCGCCGCGAGCTTGACGGGTGCGGCGTCTGGGTCAAATTGCTGACGGGCCCGAGCATTGTCGGCGGGGCGATCGGTTCGCTGCTTCTGTTGGCGTTCGAGGACAAGGTCTTCCGCGCCATCGTGCCGTGGCTGGTATTGCTGGCGGCGGTGCTGTTCCTGCTGCAACCGCGGATCGCCGCGTTTTTCCGCAAGAAGGGGAGCGAGAGCGGGCCGCCCTCGAAGCGCCGCCTGCTTGTGCTGTTCCTCGCCCAATTCGCGATCGGCATCTATGGCGGCTACTTCGGCGCGGGCATCGGCATCCTCATGCTGACGACGCTGGGCTTCCTCAACCTGCGCGACATCCATCAGATGAACGCCCTCAAGACGTGGCTGGCGTTCTGCATGAACGGCGTCTCGACGATCCTCTTCATCATCCACGGCAGCATTCATTGGCCCTACGCGTTGCTGATGAGCGCGGCGGCCATCGTCGGCGGATACTACGGCGCTCGCATGTCGCTGCTGCTGAAACCGAGCGTGGTTCGTTGGATCGTGATTGTCCTCGGCTTCGGCTTGGCGGGTTACTTCTTCTGGAACGAATACGGCTATTGATCGCCAGGCAGCGAAAGCGAGGAAGCCGGTCTTGCTCCCCTCTCCCGACTCTCCCGGAGGGAGAGGGGAGCAAGAATACACGGTCTGTTCACAGCAATCGCACCAGCCAGATGAGGGCCGCCAGCAAGCCGAACTCGATCCAGCTTGTGATCATCAGCATCGCGATGGCGCCGGGCACGCCGCCTTTCTTCAAAATCCCCGGCACCCGGCCACCCATCGCTCGCCTCAACGTCGGCGCTTTGCGTTCGTAGCGAGATGTCTTCGCGTCGCAGTCTTTCTCGACCTTGCGGCGCTCGGCGTAGTGCCGCTCCAATTGCACGACTTCCGTGGGATTCGCCATCGGTTGTTCTTCGCCGATCGCATACGGCTTCTTGTTCGGCGTCCACTCGTCTTCGGCCTCGTCCGCGATCGGCTCCTCCCATTCTTCGACATCGAACTCTGGAACTTCCTCCTCCGGCGGCGGCTTGGGAATCGCCCAGGGATCTACCGCTTTCGACGCGATGGGCGCCGCCTCTCCCGGCGCCGGCTTCCGCTTCTTGCGGCGTTTGCCGCGGGTTGCGAGCCAGCCGAAACAACCCCAGGCTCGCGCGAACAACACGACCGCAAACGGTACGAGTGGGCCCATGCCGACCACCCAGGTCGGGTTATTTGTGGCGGTCAAGACAAAGCAAACCGCGGCTGCCATCGTGAGGGGCGTCGCCCAAAGCCAGGCGATCAGCCAAGCCCGCGGATTCCGATACATGTCCAAATATGCCTGACCATGCAGAGGGCCGAGCAACTCTGGGGCATGCAGTCCGGAGAGCATGCTGATCGGGAAAAAGATCGATACGCAAACCGCGAGGGCGATCAGCCCCGCTTGAGCGTTGATCAGGAAAAACAGGACGGCGAAGGGCAGGCTGACGACCGCCGACACGGCAAGCGCGGCCGTGCACCAGCCCGCCTTCCACCAGCGATCGAACCAGTGATCGTCGGGCCAAGCGATGTCGTCGGCGCCGAGCGCGGTTTCGGTGTAGATCGCCAGCAGCACATGGGACAGGTAATTGAGATAGACGGGCGTAATCACACCCAAGGCGGCGATCACGCCGATCAGGATGAGCGCATAAATGGCGGTCGCGATGAACAGCATGAGAACGGCGCAAGAGGGACCGGCGGACGAACGCCGTATTGTATCGTGGCCGCATGACGCTCGGGTTCCGACTTCGAAGCACGTCGGCGCTTACACGTCCTTGCGAGAGAAGCAGACCATGCCCAGCACGCTCATGAACAGTGAGATGGCCATCGTGCCCGCCAGCAGTCGCGTGAGGTGATGCAGATCGTAAATGCCCTTCAGCACGTTCGGCAGATTCTGCAACGCGCGGTCCGGCGAAGGATAGTCGGCCGGCAGAAACGACATCAGAAAGCCGAGCCCATAGAGCGTCATCCACACGACGGTGATCGAAACGACGGTGGTGTTGGCGATCGCCGACACGCTGACGCCGATCGACACGATCATGGTGAGAATCGCCGCCACGGTCGCGACGGCGAGAAGCGAACCGGTCAGCGATAGCCGTTCGCTATGCAGGAGAAACATCGAACCCGCGAGGGCGACGGTACTCATCAGCAGGAATGTGCCGAGGACGATCACAAGCCGCGAGTGCAGTTTGCCCAGAAAATACTGCGTTCGGCTAATGCCGCGGCACAAGACGGAGTCCGCCATCGTGCCCCGTTCGCCGCAGATGGCGCCCGAGGTGATGACGATGATGAGCGTGATGCTGCCCCAGACGACCCAAGTCATGAGATCGGAAACCATCTCCGGCGCCGGCTGCACGAACCCGCCCACCTGCTTGGCGCCGAAGCGATAAAGCAAGTAGCCGACGGTCGCCGACATGGTAAGCAGAACCCAGAGGCGATAGATCCAACTGCGCAGCGTCTGCTTGAGGTCGGATTGAAACACCGCCACATACGGCAGAAACCGATTGATGCGAACCTGCGGCAACGCAGCAGCGGCTTCCATGCTTCACCTCATCGAACCAAACGACAACGGACATCGATTCAGTCGCTCAAAGCCCAGGGGCGACCGTAGGGAGCTCCTGGGTTCCAGACGGAGGATAAGTCGCGCTTTCAGACACGCTGAACCCAGGAACTCGCTGCGCTCGCCCCTGGGCTTTGAGGACACTCAAGCCGCTTCCGGGTTGTAGGCCCGTGCGAAGCCGCGCGATTCTTCCTTTTCCACCAAATCGAGAAACGCTTGCTCCGTCACCTGCCCGGAGTTGCGGATGCTGATGAGGTTCACCTTGTTGTCGGTGAGCGCCATCATCACGTTCGCCAGCGTCGGGGCCGTGGCCGCTTCTTCGGTGAGGCGGATTTCGAGGCGGCGTTGCCGCAGGTTGACGGTGCGGAATTCCTGCATGCTTTTAATGACGTTGAACGCCTTCGTGATCGCTTTCTGATCCGCGTCGAGATCCAGCTCATACATGTTCTTTCGCATCCGGCCCTTGAGGTCCTGAAGCGAACCGAAGTAGATGAGATGGCCGCGGCTCAAGACGGCGGCGTGGTTGCACACCTCGTCGATGTCGCTGAGGTTGTGGCTCGAAACGATCAGCGTCTTCTCGCGAGCAAGCGTCTTGATCAGGTTGAGCATGCTCCGCCGGCCTTCGGGATCGAGGCCGTGCGTCGGTTCGTCCCAGATCAAGAGATCGGGTTCGTTGATGAGGCTGGCCGCCACCGCGAGGCGGGCGGTCATGCCGTTCGAAAACCCGTCGATGATGTCGCCCGAGACGTTGAGCAGATCGACGGCTCGGATGAGCGATGCGAGCCGCGGCTTGCGGATGTCGGCGGGCAGGCCGAAAAGGCGGGCGATGTAGTCGAGATAGGTGATCGGGGTCATGCCGCGGGGAAATTGCGGATTGGTGGGGATGAAGCCGATGCGGCTGCGAAGGGCGGCCGCGTTGGGCGTCATGATGCCGCCGAAGACGCGCACCCACCCGGCCGTGGGACGGTGCAGGCCGAGGATGAGTCGGAGCAGCGTGGTTTTACCCGCGCCATTATGCCCCAACAATCCAAGGACGCAGCCCGGCTCCAGCCGAAGCGTCACGTCGTTCAAAGCGATCTGGCGGTTCTGGTAGATTTTGGTGAGCTTGAAGCTCTCCACCACCAGATCGCTGGCGTTTTCAGCCACAAGGGCTCCCTCCGCGGACCCCGCCGAATGCGGTCCATGACACTATGTTCGGCAAAAGGGCGGGAGGAACCGCACCCGAAATTTCCGGCGCTTCCCATATCGGCCCATTTCGCCGCAAGGTTTGCCCAAAGCGCCTAATCCGGAAAGGCGGGCGTCAGGCCGATGTGCATGAGGCTACGAGGCGGACTATTTCGCTTCCTTACGGGAAAGGCGGATGCGAAACTAATGCGACTCCCCTTCGCCCGAGTCCGTCGCCGTTCCCGATGCGGTGAGGACTTCCTGCCGCAGTCCCAAGTCGTCCAAATACACGTACATCTCGGACGAGAACTCGCCGATCCGGCCGATTTGAAGCTCGGCGATCAATTCCATTGCTCCGCCGGGCGGTATCTCGGCGGGCAGCGGGTGCTTCGAGGTGAAGCACGAACCGATACCGCAGAAGTCGCTCGTCCCCACGACGCGAACGACGTGGCGCGTAGGGTTGCTGATCCGAATGCGCACTTCATGTTTGCCAAGCGGCATCGACGCGAATACTCGCTCCGGTTCCTCGATGACGGCGCCCGACTTGTCTGCAGGCGTCAGGAAACCAACGGCCGAGGCGGCGACAAGCCCCAGCCCGGTCAGCAACCAGATAAGCAGAAAACTCCTGCGCATTATTGAATCACTCCGCGCCTTTCGAAACCGGCGACGCGACGACAGGCACGCCATGGCGACGACGTTGCGATAAACCGATTCATACGTAGGATGGCAATTCCAAACACTCGGTTCGCCGAATACGCAGTAGCCGTCCGAGGACCGGTGCCGCGGCTCGCCAAATATCCTATTGCAAGTGCCGCGAACCCGGCGATGAAGAGCCACCAGTGCCAGGGCGTCGGCTTCTCACGCGCCGGCATTCCTTTTGGTTCAGGCAGGCCAAAAGCAGTCAAGTAGAAGTCGTCTGCGGAAACCGAAGTAAGGCTGAGTTTATAGTCTATTTTGCTTTCGTAGTCGCCCGCCTCCCAAGACTGAGACTGAACCTTGCCCTTGAAAGCAAACTCGACCTTGCCGTGAGGCCACGAATTGGTTTCCGAAACGGATTCAGGAATTGGGATACCGTTCTCGGATCGATAAATATTCTCGACCACGGTCGTGCTGGCGAACACCTTTGCAGCATCAAGAGGAACGGTCCATAGGCCGGCCAGATTCGCGTGTCGAACGCACCAGCAGTTGGCCGGATCGAGGACTAGCGTTCCGCTTTGCACGGTAACATCGCGATCCTTGGGGTCGTGGACCGCCTTGAATTCAAGTTCGACGAACTCTCTACCTTCAAGAATCACAGAACCTGCTCGTATCGCTTCGAAATAGGGGCGACCAATCAGATCCGGCAAGAATGTGCCGTCAATCCTAAGAAGTCGATCAACGCCGTACTTCAGGGTCTTGAGGTTTTTTTCATCAAACGCGTCCAAATCCTTTTGATTGAGACGAATCTCCTTGACAGCCCATCCCTTCGACGGATCCTTCGTCCAAAGCTGAAAAGCATAGTCACGATTCGAAGCCCAAACAAACGAATTGGCCTCCGTTCCTGGAGCGACGGGAAATGAAGTCATTTGGGTGCAACTGCCCATTCTACACGTGATTCCTCGTTCTTGAATGCGAAAAGGAGGTGTTGGTCGGGCATTAATGAC
>JAIEPT010000264.1 GCA_019748295.1 Gemmataceae bacterium
GCGCTTCGCGCCCCCCCCCCCTTTGTGGTTGGGGGGGGGGGGGTGGGGGCAGAAAGCGGTGCATAATCGTGATTTCATCCGCCAAGCCCCAGGGTAAGCGCAGCGCACCCTGGGGATCCAAACCGCGATTTCTAGGCGTGCGGAAATCCAAAATATGCAATCGGGCGCTGCGATCCCCAGGGTGCGCTGCGCTTACCCTGGGGCTTGGTGCACATCATCAAGATTATGCACCGCTTTCTCCCCTCAACCCCAGCCCCTCTCCCCAAAGGAGCGAAGGCGGGGCAAGCACGTATGCGTTCCATGAACTTGACAGACCCTGCCGCAGTTGTCAGGCAGAAGCGTTTGAACAAGCCTCCATCTAAACGCTTCGAACCGTTAAGCAGACGGTTGTCGTGCCATGCTTCGCCGGGTCCCTGGCCGGGCTCCTCAATGCTTCCGCTTTCACCGGCGAAGCATGCGAAGCTTCCGAAACTTTCGGCCCTCGGTCTGGGGGCATGCTTGAACGGTGAAAGCGGAAGCGTTGACGAGCCCAGCCAAGGATCCGCACAAGCACGGCACAGTTCCGCGGGCTTGGAGCCAAAGAGGAGCCTGAGAAGTTGCGCGCGGAGAACACGCCGCTTGGTCAATCGTTTCGCAATCTCGGCCTATGCATGGTCGGTGC
Organism: Gemmataceae bacterium; assembly: GCA_019748295.1. Lineage (GTDB taxonomy): Bacteria > Planctomycetota > Planctomycetia > Gemmatales > Gemmataceae > JAIEPT01. The sequence goes on from JAIEPT010000264.1 coordinate 662, forward strand.
CGAACTGGCGATCGCCGGCATCACCCAGGCCGGGGACGATGTAGCTGCGTTCGTCGAGTCGTTCATCGAGCGCGGCGAGGAAGATGGCGACGTCGGGATGAGCATCGTGCAGGTGGGCCGCGCCTTCGGGCGCGCCGATCAATGAAAGGCACGCGATGTTCGTGGCGCCCCATTCCTTGAGCATGCCGATTGCGGCCGCGGCCGATCCGCCGGTCGCAAGCATCGGATCGAGCAGATAGCAACGATCGGGGGGCTGTTGGCCGTGCAGCTTCGAGTAGTAAGGAACCGGTTGGCAGGTGGCGGGGTCGCGGTACATGCCGAGGTGCAACACCTTCGCCTCGGGGATCCATTCGAGGATCGGATCGACCATGCCGAGGCCAGCCCGCAGCACCGGGGCGATGCCGATCGTTTCGCTCAGGCGAGTCGCCTTACACTCGGTGAGCGGCGTGCGGACGCGTGCTTCCCGGAGCGGCAGTGCGGCGGTTGCTTCAGCAAACAACAGTTGCGTCAATCGTCGAACGAGGCCACGAAATAGCTCCGGCTGCGTGCCCACGTCGCGCAGTGGGCCGAGGAAATGCTGCACCAGAGCATGACGGCTGACATGAACGTGCGATGACATGCCGCTCTCCGCAGATGGGCTAGAGAACGCCCTTGGTCGAGGGGATGCCGCCGCCACGTGGATCGTGTTCGACCGCTTGCCGCAAGGCGCGAGCGCAACCTTTGAAGATGCCTTCGACGATGTGGTGCGAATTACGACCATAGCGGCAGAGCACATGCAGGCACAAGAGCCCGCTGCCGGCGACCGCGCGCCAAAATTCTTCCGCCAGCGACGCGTTGAAGGTTCCCAGCATCTCGGGAGGCAGTTCCGCCTTCCACACGCAGAAGCTGCGGCCCGAAAGATCGATCGCCGCGGTTACCAGCGTCTCATCCATCGGCACCGTCGCGTCGCCGTAGCGGCGAATCCCCGCCTTGTCGCCAAGAGCCTGCACGAGCGCTTTGCCGAAACAGATGCCGACGTCCTCGACGGTGTGATGGGCATCGACATGCAGGTCCCCCTTCGCCACGACGTTCAAGTCGATCATGCTGTGCTTGGAGAGCAGGGTAAGCATGTGATCGAAGAAGCCGACGCCCGTACGGATCGTCGATTGGCCGGTCCCGTCGAGGTTGAGGCTGAGGACGATGTGGGTTTCGCCGGTTTCGCGGCGGATTTCGGCACTGCGGGAAGTGGAGGCTTTCGCCATGCGGCCCTCAATATGGATGCGACGAATCTGGCGAGATTCTATCAGGACCTCAATGACCGTGCGCGTTTCGGCCATATTTTGCGGAGATGAGCGCCCCTCTCTCCTTGAGGGGGAGGGGCCGTGAGAGGGGCCGGGGGTGAGGGGCGCTTTCACGCCTGGACCGCAACGGTTGAACCGGCAAGCGTCCATCCTCCGCTTCTTGATGATGAAGCGGATGTTTGGGATGCGATCCGCAGCAAGACGGATGTTGCGATGGTCAACGAAGTTTTGGCGAAGCTCCTTTGCCGCAACATCGTTTGCCTGCTTCATGAAATACACGAATTGAGGGTTCAGCCGAATTTTCTTGCGCGTAAGGGGTTACGTAATACTTTTCCAGGACGATGCTGCTTTTCTCTTGAAACAGCATACGTGCCAGCGAACACTTAAGGAGCGGTTGGGAGGGCTGCATTTGCGGTCCGTCGAGGGAAACCTCACCCGGCTGCATTTTTTTTTGGCATGTACCTACTCTACCTCGATGACTCTGGTTCTGCCGGCAACAAGAAAGAACGCCACCTCGTACTGGGCGGCATCTGCGTTTACGAGCATCAGGTCCATCACTTCACGCACGAACTCGACGCACTGGCCGCAACGTTGCGGGGCGAGGCCGTGGCGTTCTTTCTAGCACAAGGCGATGCGGCTGGACGCCGTTTGCCCTGGGCTGACCTGTTTTGTCCTTTCAGGGAATTTCGGCCGCCTTCGAGTGCACGGTGAAGCAGGCGACATCGCCTTCGGGCACACGAAGCTCGAGCGAGCGCATTTCAAGCTGCGATCGTACGCCTAGATCGTCGGCGATCAGTTCCGAAATCGCCACGCCGGACGGAATAGCTCGGGCGAAATTCAAGACCGTATTGACCGTCGCGCCGAAGTAGTCGAGCTTCCCCTCCAAGGTCGCCGCCATCGTGGACCCGACGTGCACGGCGCTGCGAACCGTTGGCGTGTGTTGCGATCCCATCGCCAGCGCGGCCCGGACGGCGGAGGGAATGTCCGCGAACACCGCGAGGCACGTTTCCTGGAAGGTCTTCACAACCGCCCCGCCCTCGCGGCGGACGATTTCCGCTGCCTTCTGGAAGTGAGCGGTCACCTGCTCGAATGCCCGTGCATCCCCCTGCAAGCGATACAGCGATTCCCCCTCGGCCAACTCCGTCGCAAGCAGCACGACATGAGCGACGCTGACCAACTGATCCGCCGACAGCACCTCCTGAGGAAACAACTCGCGGAACGTTGCAAGCGTCGCAGCTCGTGCAGCGGTTAATGCGTTGTTGCGGGCCGCGTCTCGCTCGACACGGACGACCAGTTCCGCGGAGTGGTCGTTGTCGAGCACGATCGTCTGGCCGCCCGGCGTCAACTCCTTCGGCAAACGGTCTCGTTCGCCGCGTGCCAGCGACAGTTCGCCTCGCCGTGCTTTGGCGCCGCTTCGCACTTGAAAGTCGGCGGCATAAGGCAACTGCGGCCCACGAACGCGGTAATGCCCTTCGCCAAGCTGCAAGCGAAGCTCGAAACGTTCTCCCGCAGCCACGCGAACCTGGGCGGCCACATGCGGCGAATGCCCCGGCCCGCCGATGCAGAACATGCCCGTTTCGCTCGCCCGCAGGCGCGGATGCACACGGAAAATCAGCTCGATGGAACTGGCGAAATCGATGTCGAAATCAAGATTGCAGCTCGTGCATCGGCCATGGCTCTTGATGTTTTTCAGCGTCGTTTCGAGGGCGGTCGCAGTGCGGCACTGCGGGCACACGATGTCCCAGAGCAGTTCCAGCAAGCCGACATGAGCCCCCTGCAAGCAGGCTTCGGCCATGGCCCGTTCATCGACTTCGAGCCGTTTCGCAAGTTCGAGCGGCCGCATACGCGCGACTTCCTGATCCGATCCGCGCAACGCGAATTCGACCAATGTGCCCGCTAGATAAGGATCCACTCCCCGCTCGACGAGCCGATCCAGCTGCGTGCGGTATGCCTGCTGATCACCCACGGCATGCTTCGACGTCGCCTCGAATGGGTCTAACGTAGGCGAGGTCGGCAGATGCTTGGACACGAACGCATCGATGCGGCGATAGACCTGTTCCAACGCATTCCGCGAACTGCGTGCCACCTGCCAGGAGACGATCAGTCGGCCGAACCAGCCGCGCGGCACGACGCGAATGCGGTGGTGCAGCGTCGTGCCGCCGTCGGCGCGCTCGTGCAGTTCGACGATTGAGGCCATCCAGAGAAAGATGCCGCGATCGAATTCGCGCAGCACGCAGAGGCGTTTGCCTTCGATCCACTCGAACGGATGCTCGCGCCAAGAGAATTGGATGCCCGCGGAGCGGAAGGAGCCGGAACGTCGAGAGTGGGGGCGAAACGAACCTTCGGCTTCGGCCGGCTTCGTCTCGAAGGCGACTGCCGACAATCCGATCGCTCGATTCAGGCGTTCGGTGTTGGAGACGAAGGGCCACAGTTCGGCGGGCGAAGCTTCGAGTTCCCAGGACCAGTCGTACTCCATCAGTTCGCCGGCTTTGGCGAGCGGCAAGCGCGGATGGGCGACTTCGCGGGTCGGTTCGCCGCGGCGGATCCGCTCAAGCTCCAAGAGCAACTCGTCGGCATCAGCGAATCGGCTGCTCGGCGATTTGGCCAACATCCTGGCAACGAGTTGCGACAGCGCTTCGCTGATGCCTGGCACGAGCGTCGCCAAGGCAGGCGGCTCTTCCCGCGCATGCATCGCGAAGAGCGCGGCAATCGATTTCGCTCGAAACGGCGGACGCCCCGCAAGCATCTCGAAAAGCGTGGCGCCGAGCGCATAGACGTCGGTGCTCAGAGCGACTTCGCCGCCGGTGGCTTGCTCGGGAGCCATGTAAAGCGGCGTGCCGAGCGGCTGCCCGCCTTGCGTCATCGCCATCGATTCGCTTTGGTCGATCTCACGAGCAAGGCCGAAATCGCAGAGCTTCACTCGCCGAGTTTCGCTCGGCAGGTCGGCCTGGCTCCAATCGCCTGCGAGGAAGATGTTGTCCGGCTTGATGTCGCGATGCACGATGCCGCGGCGATGCGCTTCCGCCAATCCGCGAGCCGCATCGGCGGCGATGGCGACGGCGAGCGGTTCCGGCAGCGTTCCTCGCGATTTGAGAAAGGCGCCGAGACTCATTCCCTCAAGCAGTTCGAGCACGAGGTAAGCCGTGCCCCGGTCCTCGTTGAAATCGAGCAAACCGCAAACGAAGGGACTGCGCACTTCGGAAAGCAAACGAGCTTCCTTGCGGAACCGTCGGACGATCTCCGCATTCGCGAACAGATGCCGGTGCAGAATCTTGACCGCGACGGGCTGTCCGTCCACCGTATCCTCGCCCCGAAACACGATGCCCAGTGCCCCTTCGCCGAGCTTCGTACGCAGACGATACCTTCCAAGCTGCTCCCATTCGAGGCCTTGGTCCGACGCGAGCCGAGGGGCCGACTTGAAAGTGCTGATCCCCTTGGAAGCCAGCGTCGCGCCGTGGACGACCGACGCGGCGGCAGCCGCGTGTCGTTCGCGAAGAGCCGCGAATCGGGCGTGAACCTCGGCCGCCGTCCATCCGTCGTCGGCCAATACGAGAACGTCGATGAGGTTTGCCGCTTCGCCGTCCAATCGCCCCTTGGACGCGGCGTGCAGCAATTCGCCCAAAGCACGAAGGTCGCGAACTGCGGATGCCGCGATGCTGAGCGGACCGATCGCCGAGTTCAGCGTGCGGTCCGCTTCGGAGGCCGGTGCGGAAAAGAAATCAATCTGCGGACGGCCCGCTTCGCCCCAGGTGACGCACGAGGCGGATAGCGCCCCATGCACCAAACCCATGCGATGCGCGTCGGCAAGCGTCGCGCTCAGGCATTCGCCGAGTTCGATGATCGCCCCTTCGGAACGATCTCGAACGGAATCGAGCCGCTCGCCCAACGAAGAACCGCTCGGCAGCATCGTCGCCGCGAACGCGGGCGGGGATTCCGTTTGGATGCGAAGAACGGGGACGATACGCGCGTGGGCCAATTCGCAAACCAGGCGAAGGCGGTCGCACAGCGGCTTCCAACAGGGATCGTCGCGTCGTTCCACCGCGACGCGGCATGGGCGATCCTGCTCATCGCTGGCCATGTACCAATGAGCGCCGAGCGGCCCATCGATGGGATTCGTCAAACGATAGGGACCGATTTGCATTCCGGAGCATTCCGCGGGGAAAGGACCGTGGGCGATCCGAGCGATCCCCCTATCCATAGCTTGCCGTGCGGTTGTCCGCAACTCATCCTGGCGATCAAATGCATGTTGCGGCAAACGTGCAGGCCGTCTTTTCGAATCTGAAGTGGGAGACTAGTGCGTTGTCCGGACTAAATTTTGGGGTCTTGGTCGCCTGTGCACCAACCCGACGCGTCAGCGAGGGAAACCATCAACCCTCGCCGACGCGTCGGACTAGTGCGCGACTGCGACCCGAGGATTCAGTCTGGACAACGCACTCGTTTCGTAAGGCGAGCCTTTATTGATCCGAATCTGCTTTTCTGCAATGCCCGAGAAACCACTGCATACGCGGGTGATCCGAATCGAGAATCGCGTCCCATTCCGATCGAATCCAATCGATGTTCAATGGTCCCGCGGGCGCTGGGATCAAGTTGACGATGTCTGCTTGGTCTTGAAGGCGAAAAGCCAGCAACTTCAGCAAGATCAGACCTTCGATCGATGCGACGCGGATGCGTCCCTCAAGCCAGGGTTCGTCGGCGGCGCATTCGAGAATGCGTTGATACGCGGGCAGCATGGGCTTCAGCCAATCAATACGCACGCCGCGATAGCACAATACCGTCATGCCGTTCTGATTCCATTCGCGAACGACTTGCATGTCGTCGAATTCGAATCCACGAGTCCGAAGATCATCCAGCAACGGCCGAAGACGGTTCTCGGAAACCGACAAAAGAAAGTCGAGATCCCGCGTTGAGCGCGGGTGCGATCGAATGGAAACCGCAACGCCGCCGATCAATGCGTAAAGAACGTTCGCTTGTCGAAATGCGGCTGCCATCTCCCCTGCAGCTTGGATCAGGTTAGGAACTCGAGGAAGATTGGCTGGCATTGCGGAATAGTTCCTTCTGAATGCTTAGCCATTCCTCTTCTCGCCGCAAGAAGAGCCGATCGATGACGTCGCGGCGAGGTGCTCGCGCAACAAATATGTCGCACGTCCGAATCATGTCGACGATCGCGTGCATGCGATCCTTCGGAGACAAGCGGCGAAACTCCTCGGCACGCTCTCGCGCGGCTTGGTAGGGGCTTGGAAACTTGAGGCCCGGAATCGAAATGTCGTCGTCAGGCGCCATGCGGTCAAGATAGCGGCGAGGCGGACTCGACAGCAATGCTTTTCCGGCTGCCCGCACCTCCGGCATCGCCTCGGCCGGGGTGGCGTCACGAAACGACTGAAGCAACTTCCACGTACCGCGAGCTGCTGCGGTTCAGTCCGGTTCCCATTCCATCTCCGGCAGGTCGGCGCCGACTTCGGCATAAATGCGCTCGTGGGCGGGACGCCATCGGTTCCCCGCTACCATCAGTTGCACGGAGCGAACGACGCCGACGTCTTTGGCCAACCAGTAACGGCGCCGCTGCGATGCTTTGCCGTCCTCGATCTGCGTAACCAAAACGACTGCACAAGACAGTTTGCCGAGCATTTCGGTCTTCACGAACTTCGCCTGGTACGTTCGCTTCCGCTCTTCGATTGCAGTTTTCCACGAGTCTCCCGGCTTTGCGCCCCATTTGAAATCAAGAGCCTGGTAGTAGAGCGCTTTCTGTCCGCCTGCGGTTCCGAAGCTGTCGCACCGGAAGACGCCCTCGGGGGTTTTGCGATAGATCATCCCGCCCGGCAAAGCGCCGGCCGATTTCTTCACGCCCTCTTTCCCCGCGGATTCCCGCATGGCATCGTTTCCGAAATGCGACTTCTCGGCTTCGCTAGCCGCGATCCAGACGCTGTTCCACTTCTCCGTGCGAACGGTGAGCGGCGAATCGGGTTCGCCGTATTTCTTCGGCGTGTAATTGCGAACGGCGAGTTGTCGTTCATTCCCGGCCTTCATCGGGAAAAACGAAGCATCCAGCACCACCAAAGCACCTGCGGGAGCGGGTTTCGAATCCGGCCTCTTCGCGTCAGCGATGGTTTCCGCGGCCGTCTTGAGTTCGGATTTTCCGCCGGCCTTGGCTGGCGGCGAGTTGCTGCAGCCGGCAAGAGAAATGAAAAGGACGGACAGACAGGCAACGCGCATGAACCACGCCTCCCACGATGATGCTGATCAAGAGTCGAGTTGAACTTAGTTTCCGGCAGCAGCAATCGATGCAATGGATTTTCCCGATTTCATCTGAGCGTTGATGCTGGTAAGCGAGGCTTTGGAAAACACCAAAGGATCGTTGCCGTCGGATGCGAACGCGATCCTCACGGATTCGTTCCTCTTCAGCTTCCCCACTTGCTCGCGCACTTGAGGGGCGAGTCCGGCGACGGGAAACGTGACTTTCACGGTGGTGAAGGAACCGCCCGTCGCGGAAGCGTCGAGGAAGATGCGATTTTCGATGGTGACGTTCTGGGTCGTGATGGTCGCGGATCCTACCCACTCCTTGACGCCTTCTTTCGCCGACTTTTTGTTGGTCTGATCCAGCCATGCCTTAAGTTGCACGTCATGTTCCTTGAGGGCGTCTTGCTTCGCGATCTTATTCTTCAGCCGAGCCGCCTCGTGGTATTGCTTCGCGAACTTCACGGACTGTTCCACGATCTGCCGCTGCTCAACAGGCAGATTGGCGGGAATCATTCCGTTTTGGGCAGGTGCGAAATTCGCCAGTCCGAAAACGAAAAGAAAAACCGAAGCGGTTGCAGCGCTGGGAAAAGCAAAGCGATTGCGAATCATTGCTGGTCGTGCCCTTTAGTGCTTTCGAACGCCTGTCGGGAACGAACTTAACTGAGATGAAGCCGACTCTCAAGCGAAATGCATTTCGCGGCACTGAGAATTGGGCAAATCTTAGAACCGACCGGCAATCGGCTCCGCCCGAACCCGCGTTGACCGCCGTTTTGCTTTTGCGTATCCTCCGCGGCGCTCGGAACGGAGGCTGGGCAAGATGCGCAAATGGTTTGTGCGAAGCGTGGTCTTCGGCGTCGTCGGCGTTTGCATCGCCGCGCTCGTCCTCTACTACCGCTGGACCAATCCGGCCGCGGTTCGACAGGAAGTCCTTGTCGAGCTACAGAAGCATTTCCCAGGCGCCCTCATCAACCTGGATTCCGCACGCCTCCGTCTTTTGGGCGGCATTCAGGTTCAGGAACTTCGACTCACTCGCAAAGACGACCGCGAAAAACTCGAATTCCTCCACATTCCCCGAGGCGTCATCTACCACGACAAGGAAAAGCTGCTCGAAGGCCAACTCGCGATCCGCAAGCTCGAACTCTATCGCCCGCGCCTGCGCGTCCATCGCCTCGCGGACGGCACATGGAATCTCGACGGCATCACGGGCCCGTTGCGGCCGCACATTCCCATTCCCACCATCGTCATCCATCAAGGCACGATCCTGCTCGAAGACCGCTCCAAGGCGGGCAACATCGTGCAGTTCGAAATCACCGACGTGCATCTCGTCGTCATCAACGACCCCACTCCGACCGTGATTATCGAGGGAGGCGCCGACTCGGCGCTGGCGGGAAAGTTGCTTGTGCAAGGAACGTGGGACCGCGCGGGCGGGGACTTCGATCTGCTGGCGAAGACAGTCAATTTCCGCCTCAGCCCCGATGTGCTCAAACGCCTGGGCACGCTGATTCCCGCACAAGCAACCGACAAACTCGAACTCGAAGGCTCCGCCGACGTCGAACTGCGTCTCGCCGTCCGGCCGCAGCTTGCGGATCCGATCAGCTATCGCCTGAAATGCGATATCTCGAAAACCCGCGTGCAGCATCCGCTGCTGCCCCTTGCCCTCGAAGACCTGTCAACCACTTTGCGCTACGACCAGGGCGAACTCGTCATCGATCGGCTGATCGCCCGCTCCGGCGATGCAAGCGTGACGGCCTCCGGACGCGTGCCGTATCCGACCACGGGCGAAACGCTGGAAGCGGAGTTCGAGGTGCGGAACCTTGCCTGGACGCCAGGCATCGCCGCGTTGCTTCGGCCCGATTGGCGCGAGATCATCGATCTGTTCGAGCCGGAAGGAAAGACGACGCTCACGGGAGTGCTTTCGCGACGCCAGGGCAAGTGGTGCGCCACGGCGGATGGCCGGGAGCCGCATGTCGCCCTGCATCCCCAAGAAGCGTCAGGCCGATTCAAGAAGTTTCCGTACCCGGCTTCCAAGATCAAAGGGCTGATCGATATCTCCCTCCTCAAGGAGCGAGTGGACGTCGATCTTGAAGGCTTGGCCTCGGGAAGGCCGTTCACCGTCAAAGGCGCCTGGATCATCCGGAAGCCGTATCCGGATGCTCGTTTTGAGATTCAGGGCCTTGGTCTGCCGATCGACGAAGTGCTGTTGAAAGCGTTGCCCGGCCAGGCCCAGAAGATCGCTCGCAGTTTCCGGCCGACAGGCCGGGTCGATTTCCATGTCGATACCCGCCACGCCGTCGATGCCGATGATTTCCGCAGCATCTTCCGCATCCGCTTCCGGGATGCGGCGGTGCGATGGGACGAGTTTCCTGTCCCGCTCGACGATGTTTCCGGCAAGCTCGATATTCTCCCTGAGCGATGGGAGTTCACCGATTTCCAGGCCCGCTATGGGCCCGGCATCGTTCGCGTGCAGGGTCGCGCCATCCCGATCGAGGGGACGGACGACCAGCGGCTGCATGTCGAGATCGCGGGCCAAAATCTCGCCATGGATCCAGCTCTTCGCCAGGCGCTTGAACGTCGAGGCGAACTGCATCGCGCGTGGGAGACGTTTCGTCCCTCCGGCCGTCTGCATTTCGCGGCCAGCATCGATCAGGCTTCGACGGCGTTGCCCGACATGGATGTGCGCGTCGAGGTGCAAGGCCCTCGGATCGAACCGACGTTCTTCAAGCTGGGCCTCTCCGACGTCTCCGGAAAGTTCCGCTATCGCGGGTCGCGCGTCGAATTGGAGCAGGTCCGCGGACGACATGAGGGCTCCATCCTCCGCATCGACCGCGGCGCGATCGACCTTCATGCGGGAGGCGGATTCTACGCCAATCTCCCGGAGATCGAAGTCCGCGGCCTCAAGGCAGACGAAAGCCTGATGGCGGCCTTACCGCCGGCGATGCAAGGATTCGTCCGCAGCCTCGGCAGCGACGATCCATTCGACCTGAAGACGAAACTGGTCGTCGCCCAGGCCTCCGAACCCGGCAGTCAGCCCGATCTTTATTGGGACGGCCAACTCTGGTGCCGCAACGCGACGCTCCGCCCCGGCATCGAACTGAATGACGTCGCCGGCGGCGTGGCGTGCGTCGGTCGCTATTTCCAGGGCAAGCTGCAGAGCCTTGAAGGAAACGTGAAATTGCAGTCGGCGTCGCTCTTCAAGCAGCCGTTCCAAGATGTGCATGCCCATTTCCGCATTCCCGAAGACTCTCCGGAGATCCTGTCGATGGGCCTGCGGGCGCCGATCTATGGGGGCGATATCGCCGGCGAAATCCGCTTCGATCTGCGGTCCACGCTTCGATACGAACTCAACCTCACCGCCTCCCAGGTGGATCTGGGGAAGCTGGGAAAGCACAACTTCGGCCCAGAATCCAAATACAACGGAACGGCAGTTGGCCGATTACATCTGGTCGGTACAAGTGCCGGGGCGGAGACGCTGGATGGAAACGGCTCGCTCGACGTGCCGAACTGCAAGCTGTACAATCTTCCCCTGCTCCTCGATCTGATCAAGTTCCTCGGTTTGCGTTGGCCGGATCGCACCGCTTTCGAGGAACTGCATGCCAAGTTCGCCATCCAGGGCAGACAAGTTCGGATGACTCGGCTCGAACTGTACGGCAATGCGGTCAGCCTGACGGGTCAGGGCGATTTCAACCTCGATGGATCGAAGCTGAACCTGGATTTCTACCCGAGTTGGGCCCGCATCGAGCAATTGCTGCCGCCGGCTTTGCGAAACGTTTCGCCGGCGGTGAGCAAGAACTTCCTGGTGATCGAGATGCGGGGCAAGGTTGGGGGAGATGCGAAGGACTTGATCTTCCGCCGCAAAATCGCGCCGGGGCTGATGGATCCCTTGATCGCGATTCGGGATCGCCTGTCGTCGCCGCCGGAAACTCAAACGCAAGAGCACCCCCCGCTGCCGGCGACTGCTTTGCCGGTGATTCCGACGGTTCGCCGCCGCGAGCCGTGAGCGGACGGTCCCCAAGAGGTGTCTCACGATGAAGCTGTTTGGTCTCGTCCAGCGCATGATCCTCTGGGATTTGTTCAAGATCTTCGCCCTGGCGTGGTTCAGCCTCACCGCTCTCTTCCTCATGGCCGGGCTTGTGGCCGAGGCGACGCAGCAGGGACTTTCGCCGGGCCAAATCCTGGCGATCATGCCGTACATCATTCCTTCCACATTGCCGTACACGCTCCCGACGACCACGCTGTTCGCGACGTGCATCGTCTATGGCCGGTTGGCGGCCGACAACGAAGTGCTGGCGCTGAAAGCGGCGGGCGTGCATTTAGGGCATATCGTCACGCCTGCCATCATTTTGGGCGGAGCGGTAAGTGCCGCCACCTTCCTCATGTATCTCGACGTGATCCCGTATACGCACCACGAACTGCGCAGCCGCTTTCTGCGCGACGTCGAGGAATTTCTTTACAGCATGCTCCGCCGCGACGGCGTGATCCGCAACAACAAGCTCAGCTACACCATCTACGTGAAAAAAGTAGATGAACGCAACCTGATCGACGCCATCTTCATGAAGCGCGACGCGTCCGGCGGTTATGAAGCCGTCGCTCGCGCCCAGGAGGCCGAGATCCGCGTCCCGGCCGGACGCAAGATTCTCTCGGTGCACATGAAGCGGACGTATGTCGTCAGCAAGGACGACAACGGCTTCATCGCCGAAAAGATCTTCGAGGCGGAACTGCCCGACTTCCTGGACACCAAGAAATGGCGAGCCGCGTCGATGACATGGGCGGAGTTGCCGATGTTTCGCGAGCAGTTCCAGTTGGAGGCGGACGGTTACCTCGCGGAGTTCGTGAAATTGAAGCAGAAGGAAGAGCAAGGGCAATCGACCGAAGAAGACACGAAAAACAAGCGCAAGGCGGAGATCAATTGGAAGCACCACCAGAACCTTGCCTTCGGCATCGATGCGGAGTTTCACTTAAGGCCCGCGTTGACCTTGGGATGTCTTTGCTTCGTGCTGGTGGGGTGCCCCGTCGGCGTCTTCTTCAGCCGCAGCGATTATCTCAGCGCGTTCATCACGTGCTTTCTGCCGATCGTGACGCTGTACTACCCGCTGCTGCTCTGCGGCATCAATTTCGCGAAAACGGCGACGGTCCCGCCCAGCTTGGCGATTTGGCCCGCGAACATGGTCATGCTCGCGATCGCCTGGTTCCTCTTCTGGCGCCTGCTTCGCAACTAAATCAGCGTGCGCGATTTCGCAGCAGCACCTTTCGCACCAACCCGAAGCGTCAGCGAGGAATTTCGCGTCGACCCTCGCTGACGTGACGCTTCGGGCTAGTGCGGGCGAATGTTTTAATTCTGCCTTCTTACGTCTGGCCGTCCGAAGCTCCCCTCACCCGGCTTTCAGCCACCCTCTCCCCCGCGGTGACTGTTCGGCACGGGCCAACTTGATCCCTGCGGGGGAGAGGGGAAGTTTCGCTGCCTCGGCAAACCCAAGGGGCCACGCCGTCACAGCGGCTTGCGAACGACACACGATGCTCTTGCGTTTCTGGGTTTTCGATGCCCTGGTTCCGTTCCCTACCTTCGACGCACACTCCGCTCCCCGCGGATGCGAGCGAACTCGCGCCGCTGGTGACGGACCTGTGGCAACCGGGGCACTTCTACGTCGGTCGCGGCTTAAAGCTCGCATGGCAATTCGAAGCGGACCAGCAGGCGCCATGGGAGACTTTTCGCGGCAACCTCGTTGACATTCGGCAAACCCGCGGCGCGCGGCAATTTCTCGCGTGGAACCTGCTTCGCGTCGTAGGCCGCGAGGCGCGCCCTGAAGATCCCCTTCTCTCAATCTTGCTGGATGCCGGCGAACGGACCATTCACATCACGCGAGGTTTGCTGGTTCAGACTTGGGAAGCGAACAGCGAAAGCAACATCATCGAAGGGACCGAATCCGCTCGCTGGATCCGCGAACTCGTCGGATCGGTGCGCCTCGATGATTTGACCTCCCATGAGGAACTTCGCGACGAGTTGATTTGCCGCATTCAGCAAGCGATCTGGGGAACGAGTCGGCTGCCCCTCACATCCGTGGAGGCTCCGCTTCCGGCCTACTCTTTGGGCCAACTTGCCTACGCCTATCGAGCCGACCTTCCGGGCGAACTTCGATCTCGACCCATGCTGCGCTGGCGTGTGCTGCTCGCCCTCGGCTGGTCGCCCGAGTTGGCGCCCGTCGAGGAATCGAAGCTGCTCGAAGTGTTGCTGCGAGCGGTCGACCATGACGAAGCGGATTCGCTGGCGGATGAATTCGTGGAGCAATGGGCGGACCTCGGCTTTGCTCCGAGAGATTTGCTCCTTTGCCTTCGCCGGATGTTCGAGGAAGTATCGCTTTCGCCTTACACCGAGTTCGTCGATCGCACTCTCGCGTTCATCGAAGGCCTGGTCGGACGTCATTGGTTGGAAGCCGCGGACGCTCTCGATTTCGTCGCTTGGCTGCTGCGACGAATTTGCCGACACCTGACGGCGTATGACTTGGTGACGTTCCACTATCGGGGCGCGAACTATCCCGATGCCCTGTTGCTCGATGCCGCTCTTGGCTCGCTGTTGCGCCATGCCGAACGCGATTCCGGCTTGTTCCACGGCGACGGACGCCAAGCCGCACTTCGACGCCGCGCCTTGCGGCAAGGATTGATTGTTCGGCGAAGCTATGAAGGGCATCTCGTTCCCGATTCCCCAACCAGCCCTGGCGATGCGTCGCGGATCCTGCCCGAGCAACTCCCGGCTCCGCCCAAGGAACAAATCGATCATCCTCTGCGCCGCAATAAACAGCTATTCGCATCAACGCCGACGCGCCACCTCGTGATTGCCGCTGCCAAGGAGATCTTCCAGGACGCGTTGAGAGACTTGTCGGACCAAAGGGAACTGGCGGAACTAGGAACGGCTCTCTTCATCGACCGCCCCTTCGGCTGGGGGAAGGAAACGGCGGAACCCGACACCACGCCGATCGTCGCCCATGAAGCGTTCAGCGCCATGACGGCCGAACGTCGTTTCGACTTGCTGCTGAAACTGGTTGCGGAATGCGGACTGGCCCTCGCGGACGAAAGCGCCAAGCGGCAACGACTCCGAGTGGCCGGAAGCTCCGGAATATCAGCCGCGGAGATCGCCGAACCGCGGCGCCCGGTCGTCTCGCTGGCCGACGTGCGTCGCGTTGCCAGCGATTTCGTCGTCGTGCGATCCATGCCGGGAAGCATCGAACGCGTTTTCGAATTGCTCGATTCGGATTCGCAACAGAAGCTTGGTGATTCTTCGACGTGGTGCTGGCTGTTCCGCAGCGTCGGCGGTGATTTGAAGCTGATCGCAAGCGACGGACGAACGGCGCTTCTCGACCCGGACGTTTCGCGTGGTTTCGTGCAGCGTGGGCGCGTCGAATGGCCGCGCGGCGGCGTTCGCGTCTCGATCAATACTGATGGTCAAGGCTGATGGTCAAGCGACGAACGCGGTTTGCGGCTTTGTTCTCCCGTCTCCCGCAGGCAAGATACTGCATCTTCGACGTAAATCGGCATATTCCTTAGAAGCGGGCGTGGTGTGCCATGCTTGGACGGGTCCCGGGCCGGGGCCAGCGAACTGCCCCCTTTCACCGTCCAAGCATGCCCCCAGACCGAACGCTCGGACACCGAACGCTCGGACACCGAACGCTCGGACACCGAA
>JAIEPT010000393.1 GCA_019748295.1 Gemmataceae bacterium
CCGACCAGCTGCCCGCCAGCTGCTCTCGGACCGAGTTTAACCGCTCTCCCCTCGCGCAGGAACGGGAATGCACCCTCGCTTGAGGCGAGCGTTGCAGCAGGTACAATGCAGGCGGATCACCGCTTGGCGAAGACATGTTAGACGTACCGAGGTCCACGATGACCGAAACCGGAACAAACGCGATCACGGTCTTGGTGCCTGACTCCTTGATGCACTTCGTTCGAGGGCAGGTTCAAGCGGGCGTGAGCACTAACGAAACGCAGTATGTAAGCGAAGTTGTGCTCCAAGCCCTCACGAGAGCCGAAATCAATGCCAAACTGAAGGTTGCTCTCGAGCAAGAAAAAGCGGGCGAATGGACCGAATGGAAACCGGGCGAGTTGCGAGGGGAGATGCAGGAAATCCTCGACCGCAATCGGCATGTGTGACATGACCAAGGTTGTACGTTCCTCGGCATCCCGCATCGACATTGCCGAAATCGTGGATTGATTCTGCTCACTCGATGCTCCGCTAACCGCGGAACGTTTCATCGAGGCCATGGAAGATGCCTTCGACCTGCTAGCGAGATTCCCGGAGATCGGCTCGCGGTGGGAGTTCGACGAAACTGAAACGAAAATCCGCTCCTTTTCGCCCAAGGCATTCTCCTCGTACGTCGTCTACTACGTAGTTCGGCCGCAGCACGTTTTTGTGTTGCGGGTTTTGCATGGTTCCCAGAATTTCAGTCTTCAATAGTTGAAGCGTGGTTTACTTTGGGCTGGTTAGTGGAAGTAGCGCCCTGCAAATCGCTTGAGGCCGATGGTTCAGCAGCTACAATGCAGGCGGATCTCTGCCTTCGATTTGAGATGACCATCGTGGCAACAACAACAGCGGCAATCGCTGCCAACAGTGTGACGGTTTCGATTCCTGACACGCTGATGGACTTTGTCCGCAGACAAGTGCAATCGGGCGCAAGTGCCAGCGAATCGGAGTACGTCCACGAATTGCTCATTGAAGCCTTGCATCGCGCCCAAATCGACTCGATTCTCAACGGGGCCTCAACCGAAGCCCCCAGTCCCGAATGGATCGCTGCCGAGCGGAAGAAATCGGAGCAATGGTGGGCCAATCTCTCCGAACAACGTCGCAATGAAATTGAAGACATGATCGATAAAGCCCTCGCCAACGTGGAACGGGGGGAGGTAAGCGAATTCGACCCTAATGAGTATCGGCAGGATTTGGCGCGTCTCGTCGAAGCCCGGCGAGCGAAACAATGATGCGAGTCGAAGAAGCCTCGGACGCCAAGCTCGGTATCGCTCGCATTATCCGCTACCTCGTTGACGCCGATGCCGTGCATGCTGCGGAGCGATTCATTGACGCACTCAGCGAAACTTCGGAGTTGTTGGCTCGCTTCCCAAAGATTGGCCCTGTAGCAGAGTCAACGCGAAACAGACGCATTCCCATTCGCCATATTCAGCTTTACCGCCATGCCGATTGGTTGATCCTCTACCAAGTTCATTCTGAGTCTGTCCTGATTCTCCGAATACTGCACGCCAGCCAAGACATCGAATCCGCATTGAACCCACGGAGCGACTCATGACTCGCCCTTTTCAGCCGCTTGAGCGTCGCACGTTTCTCCGGCACACCGCCACCGGCATGGGCATGATGGCGCTGTCGTCGATGATGGCGAAATCCGCCAGCGCCGACGAGCCAGCCGCGCAGACCGACGCCGCATGGCGCGGGGTGGTGCAGCCGTTGCATCATGCGGCCAAGGCGAAGCGGGTCATTTACCTGTACATGGCGGGCGGGCCCTCGCATCTGGAGAGCTTCGACTATCGCCCGAAGCTTGCCGAGATGGATGGCAGGCCGATGCCCGAATCGATCACCCGCGGCCAACCGATCGCGCAGCTCCAGGGGGCTCAGCTTCGCTGCTTCGCTCCGCAGCATCGCTTCCGCCGCTTTGGCCCGTCCGGGCAGGAAATCTCCGAAATCTTCCCGCATATCGGCTCGATCGCCGACGACATCTGCATCGTCCGCTCGATGAAGACGGAGGCGATCAACCACGATCCCGCCCACACCTTCATGAACACCGGAACCAGCATTTCCGGCCGGCCGGCGATGGGTTCGTGGATTCACTACGGCCTTGGCACGGAAGCGGAAGATTTGCCCGGCTTCGTCGTGTTGACCTCCACGGGCCGCTACGGCCAATCGCAGCCGATCGCGCAGCGGCAGTGGCACAGCGGCTTTCTGCCGAGCCGATTCCAGGGCATTCACCTGCGCGGAACGGGTGATCCAGTGCTCTATCTCTCGAACCCGCAGGGGGTCGATGGGCCGCGGCAACGGCAGATCATCGATGCGGTGCAGAATCTCAATCGATTGCAAGACCGCGTCGTGGACGATCCGGAAATCGCCACGCGGATCAGCCAATATGAGATGGCGTTTCGCATGCAGACTTCGGTCCCCTCGCTGCGCGACTTCAGCAGCGAACCGAAACGCATCCTCGACATGTACGGCATCAATGGCCCCGACGGCAGCTTCGGCGCGAACTGCCTCATGGCCCGCCGCCTGGCCGAGCGCGGCGTCCGCTTCATTCAGCTTTACCATCGCGACTGGGACCATCATGGCTCGGTCAAGGACCACATGCGGGGCAGCGCCGGCGAAGTCGATCAAGCGGCTGCGGCCCTTGTCCGTGATCTGAAAGCGCGCGACATGCTCAAGGACACGCTGATCTGCTACGGCGGCGAGTTCGGCCGCACGCCGATGGCTCAGGGCAACGGCCGCGATCACCACATCAAGGGTTTCTCGATGTGGCTCGCCGGCGCGGGCATCAAGCCAGGCATCACCTACGGTTCGACCGACGAGTTCGGCTACAACGCCGTGGAGAATGTGGTCAGCGTGCACGATCTGCATGCGACGATGCTTCACCTGCTCGGCATCGATCACCTTCGGCTCACGTTTCGCTTTCAGAGCCGCGACTTCCGCCTCACGGATATTGCGGGGAATGTCGTCAGCGATATTTTGGCGTAGGATTCCGTGGTTGGAATTCCTGTCCTTCGCAGCGCCAGCGAGAAGCTATGCCGGAAGAAACCGTCGGCAATTACCGCCTTGCCAACCTCCTCATGACCGGGCAGAACAGCCAGGTGTGGGAAGTCGTCGAAGCCTCCAGCCATCGCCACTTCGCGATGAAGCTGCTGCTCCCCGAATGGGCGGCGAAATCCGAAATCCGGGACATGCTGTTCCACGAAGCCAACGTCGGCATCAAGATGGCGCACCCAAACGTCATCCGCATTTTGGAAGTCAACAAAGACCTCAAGATGCCGTATTTCGTGATGGAGTTTTTCCCCGCCGGCTCGCTTAAGCTGAGGCTCGTCCGCAAGCAGTTCGACTTCATCCGCGAAAAGCTCCCCTCGATCCTCAAGCAAGCCGCCACCGGCCTTGCCTACATGAACGCCAGCGGCTTCGTGCATCGCGACGTGAAGCCGGACAACTTGCTGGTGAATGCGTCCGGCGAACTACGCATCATCGATTTCGCGATCGCGCACCGCATCCAAAAGGATTCGTTCTTCTCGAAGCTTTTCCGCAGAAAACAGAAGGTGCAAGGCACGCGAAGCTACATGTCCCCCGAGCAAATCCGCGGCGAAGGGCTCGACGGCAGAGCCGACATCTACAGCTTCGGCATCACGGCATACGAGCTATCGGCGGGCCGTGTGCCGTTTCGGGCGGGCAGCAGCAATGATCTGCTCGTCAAGCAAATTACCGAGAAGCCGGTGACCCCCGCGAGCTACAACAAGGATCTCACGGACGACTTCTGCAATCTCATCCTCAAGATGCTTTCCAAGAAGCGCGACGACCGCCCTGAGTCGTTCCACGAAGTGTTACGTACGCTGAATCACATCAAGATCTACAAAAGCCAGGTATGAGAGCAGTTCTCACGCTCCGCGTGAGGTCAGCGGCGATGCGAAGCCAGACGGTTGTGGGAACAAGTTTATCCAACTTGTTCGAGAACTCTCCGAAATAATTCCGACAAGTTGGATAAACTTGTCGCCACGAAAGGCGAGAGCAGCCCTCACGCTCGGCGTAAGGTCAGCGGCGATGCAAGGTCAGACCGGTTTTCGTGGAAACAAGCTTATCCGACTTGTTTGAAATCGCTTCGAAAACCAATCCGACAACTTAGATAAACTTGTCGCCACGAAAAACGGTCTGACCTTGCATCGCCGTTGACCTCGCGCGGAGCGTGAGGACTACTCTCGCTTCTTGTGCATCTTCTTGAACGCGGCGAGGTGCTCGGTCAGCAGCGTCTTCAGCTCCGGCCAGCGGACTTGGCTCTCGTTCTTGAACGACAGCACCACCGTCTCGCCTTCGCGTGATGGCTTGATCGCCGGTTGAATGCCGAACTTTTCGATGCGGCTCAGGTTGAACAAACCGGAGGGGCCGACGAAACGGCACTCGAGGCACTCGGGGGCCTTCGTCTTCCACACGCCCCATGCTTTGCCGATGCCGGGGACTTTGAAACCCATCATCAGGCGATTGTCCCAGCGGACTTCGATCTTCGGGTCCAGCGAGCGGACGAGTTCGATCAGCCTGGGCAGGATGCCGCGGTCCCACTGGACCTTCTTGCCTGGCGGGAAGCCCTTCTCGCCAAGGTGCCATTTCTCGCCCATTACCTTCCAGGGCATGAGGTCTTCCGGCTTCGTCTTGAGCTTCGTCTGATGCTCGAAGAACGACTTCACCGCCTTATCGAGAAAGGCGCGGAAGCCGGGCGTGTCGATCTCGGCACAGCGGTGGACGATGATCGACACCTCCTGCCACGGGCCCTTGAGTTGCTTCACCTTCACGCGCGGCTCGTTGCCGTAGACTTCAAGCCCCGGCGTGTCGTTGAGCGTGGGGATGGCGAGTTGACGTTCGAGCGGCTCGGATTTGAACGCATTGCGGCCCACGCGGAAGACCAGGCGGATCAGCCATTCCATGCTGGTATGGGCATGCAGGAACCAACCTGGCGACTTGTCCGCGCCGGCGATCTCGACGATGGTTGGCTGCTTCCAGTTCGTCTCCGGGAACCTGCCGCGCTCGCGGATCTCGGCTTCGAGCCAGGTGAGGATTTTACCTTCCCAGCGGCATGCGGTCCCCTTTTGCGACACGCGCAGTTCCGTATGCCAGCGGCGGCCATCGACGATCCAAGGCATCGCGGAATCTTTGCCGACCTGGTCCAGTTCGAGGTCGGTTTCCTGTTTCTGCTCGACGGCGAACGGGTCGAACTTCGGCCGTTCCTCATGCGGGCCTGCTTCAAGGACTGCCTGAAGAAATGGCCCGGTGTACATCGCTTTGCCGGAGGCGACCACTTCTTCCGGCGCGCCCGCGACGATCACCAAGCCGCCCCCTTCGCCGGCCTCGGGGCCCATGTCGATCACCCAGTCGGCGGTTTTCAGCACGTCCAGATTGTGTTCGACGACGATGACGGTGTTGCCCAGATCGACCAGGCGATGCAGCACTTCGAGCAGCTTGCGGACGTCTTCGAAGTGAAGGCCCGTCGTCGGCTCGTCGAGCAGGTAAATCGTCTTGCCGGTGTTCGGCCGACCTAGCTCCGCGGCGAGCTTGACGCGCTGCGCTTCGCCGCCCGAAAGCGTCGGCGCGGATTGGCCTAGCGGCAGGTAATCGAGGCCGACGTCCGCGAGCGTTTGCAGCACCCGGCGAATCTTGGGGATGTTGCCGAACAACTCCAGCGCCTCGGCCACGTGCATCTTCAGCACATCGGCGATGTTCTTCTGCTTGTACCGCACCGCGAGCGTTTCGGGATTGAATCGGCTGCCGCCGCAGACGTCGCACTCGACCCACACATCGGGGAGGAAGTGCATCTCGATCTTCTTCTGGCCATTCCCCTCGCATGTCTCGCATCGCCCGCCTGGCTTGTTGAAGCTGAACCGCTTCGCCTGCCAACCGCGGACGCGCGATTCCGGGAGTTGGGCGAAAAGCTGGCGGACCAGATCGAAGACGCCGGTGTACGTGGCCGGGTTGCTGCTCGGAGTGTTGCCCAGCGGCGTCTGATCGACGTTGATGACCTTATCGAGGTGCTCCAACCCTTGAATCGCATCATGGGCGCCGACGGGCATGTTGGCACGATGCAATTTGCGAGCAAGGGCGGCGTAAAGGATTTCATGCACGAGCGAGGATTTGCCGGACCCGCTGACGCCGGAGACGGCGACGAAGGAGCCGAGGGGGAAGGCGACGTCGATGCGGCGCAGGTTGTTCTGGCGAGCGCCTTGGATGACCAAAGTAGGGCACGGTTCGAAGGCCCGACGGGAGATGGTCGCCGCTCTCCCTCCGGGAAAGGGGAGGGGATGAGGGTTGACCGCATCCAGTTCGCCGTCGCCTGATCCCTGCGGCATTGCTGCCTTTCGCTTGTGCGTGACGGCGACCCTCACCCCCTCTCCCGGGGGGAGAGGGATGCTCATCTCCGCTGGCTGGATCCCTCCAGCGCTAGGCGCCTGCGAAACTCGCACAGGCTGCCCCTGTTCCGTCCGCAACCTGCGATTCGTCGGCACTGCGATCGCTTTGCGGCCGCTGAGGTATGCTCCGGTGAGGGACGCCTTTGACTTCGCGACCTTCGCCGGTTGCCCGGCGGCGGTGATTTCGCCGCCGCGGTCGCCGGCGCCGGGGCCGAAGTCGAGCAGGTAGTCCGCGGATTCGATCACTTCCTTGTCGTGCTCCACCAAGAGCAGCGTGTTGCCCAGGTCGCGAAGATGTTGAAGGGCATTGAGCAGACGGCGATTGTCGCGCGGGTGCAGGCCGATCGTCGGTTCGTCCAGCACATACAGGACGCCCGTGAGGCCGGAGCCGATTTGACTCGCGAGGCGGATGCGTTGCGATTCGCCGCCCGAGAGCGTCGGCGTCGATCGGCCCAGGGTGACGTAATCGAGGCCGACATCGACGAGGAATGTTAGCCGTTGCTGCACTTCGCGCAACACCTCGCCGGCGATGCGTTGATGCTCCGCGTCCAGCTTCAGACCCTGGAAGAAGGCGAGTGTTTCGTGGAGCGGCATGTCGCCCACTTCGCCGATCGTCTTCCCCTCGAACTTGCACGCGGCGGCATCGTCACGCAATCGCGAGCCCAGGCAAGTCGGGCATGGCACATCGGCGACCAGATCGTCAAGCCGATGGCGGTAGACGTAGCTGATACGGGCCGCTTCGCTGAGGCTCGGCAAAATTCCCTTGTATTGAAACGTCGTCCCCGCTCCATCGAGCGGAATCCACGCTTCGCTGGCGCCGTAGAGAATCGCCCGCTTCGCTGATGCGTCCAGCTTGTCGTACGGCACGTCAAGCGAGAAGCCGGCATGCTTCGCAAGCGCCTCGGCGAAGCGCGTGAACGGCTGGTTCGGCGTCAATTCGGGCCATGCGGCCAAAGCACCATTACGCAAGGTGGCCGAGCCGTCGCGGACGATGAGCTGGGCGCTCGCCCCCTTCTGCGTGCCCAAGCCTTCGCACATCGGGCACCAGCCGAGCGGGCTGTTGAACGAGAAGTGATGCGGGTTCAACGGCTCGAAACTGCGGCCGCACTGATCGCAGGCGAAATGCTGGCTGTACTTCTCCACCTTCCACTGCGGCTCCTCGCGGTTGTCGTCGACGATCGCGACATGCATGTTGCCTTTGCCCAAATCAAGGGCCGTCTCGACGGCCTCGGCGAATCGGCTCCGCTGGTTTTTGCGGACGATGAGCCGATCGACGATCGCCTCCACCGTATGCTTGCGGCGATGATCGATCTCCGGCGTCGCATCGGCGGCGTACGACTTGCCGTCGATGCGGACGCGCTGAAAGCCGCTGCGGCGAACGTCCTCGATGATCCCTTCGTATTTCTCCTGTCCGCGCCGCTCCATCGGCGCCAGCAGATACACCTTCGTCCCCTCCGGCATCGACATGATCTTCTCGATGATCTCATCGGAAGTCTGCGTGCCGATCGGGATTTTGCAGGCGGGGCAATGCGGTTCGCCGAGGCGGGCGAAAAGGATGCGCAGGTAGTCGTAGATTTCGGTGACGGTGCCGACCGTCGAACGCGGGCTTTTGCTGGTCGTCTGCTGCTCGATGCTGATCGCCGGCGACAGCCCGGTGACATGCTCGACGCGCGGCTTCTGCATTTGCCCGAGGAATTGGCGAGCGTAGGCGGACAGCGATTCGACGTAGCGGCGCTGCCCCTCCGCGAAGACCGTGTCCATCGCCAGCGACGACTTGCCCGAACCGCTCGGCCCGCAGCAGACGGTCATCCGATCGCGCGGAATCTCGACGTTGATGTTCTTCAGGTTGTGCTGCTGAGCGCCCTGCGCGACGAGATGCGTGATCGGTTTCTCGCGGCGTTGTTTCTTCTTGCCGTTGGTCGCTTTCGGCGGCAGCGGATTCAACGCGGCGGCGAGCGACTTGCCGGTGTGCGACGCCGCGACTTTCGCGACTTGTTCCGGCGTCCCTTCGCAGACAATCGTGCCGCCGCCCGCTCCGCCTTCGGGGCCGAGATCGATGATCCAGTCGGCCGTCTTCAGCACATCGAGATTGTGTTCGATGACGACCACCGTGTTCCCCGCTTCGACGAAGCCGTGCAGCACTTCGAGCAGCTTGCGGATGTCGTCGAAGTGCAGGCCGGTGGTCGGTTCGTCGAGAACATAAAGCGTGCGGCCCGTGCTGCGGCGGCACAATTCCCGAGCCAGTTTGATGCGTTGCGCTTCGCCGCCCGAGAGCGTGGGCGATGGCTGGCCGAGCTTCACGTAATCGAGCCCCACATCGTGGAGCGTCTTCAGCATCGCGTGGATCTTTGGGATGTTCTGGAAGTGATCGACGGCATCCTGCACGTCCATTTCGAGCGTGTCGTGGATGTTGCGATCCTTGAAACGGATCTGCAGCGTTTCGCGGTTGAAACGCTTGGCGCCGCACACCGGGCATGGCACCCACACGTCGGCGAGGAAATCCATTTCGAGGCGGTTCGATCCGTTGCCTTCGCACGCTTCGCATCGGCCGCCCGGCTTGTTGAAGCTGAATCGGCCCGGCTTGTAGCCGCGGACTTTCGCTTCCGGAACCATCGAGTACAGCGTGCGGATTTCGTCGAACGCCTTGATGTACGTGGCCGGGTTCGAGCGCGGCGTTCGGCCGATCGGCGACTGGTCGATGTCGATGACCTTGTCGATATGCTCCACGCCGTCGATGCGGTCGAAGCGAGGCCGGGGATCGAAGGCGCCGACTTCCTCTTCCGTTTCCACGACTTCGTCTTCATCGCTCGGCTTGCCGGATTTGCGGAGCAGATCCATCAGGCCGTTCTTGAGGATGTCGTTGACGAGCGACGATTTGCCGGAGCCGGAGACGCCGGTGAAGCAGACGAATTTGCCGAGCGGGATTTCGACGGAGACGTTTTTGAGATTGTTGTGGCGAGCGCCCACGACTTGAATCGCCTTGCCGTTGCCGGGCCGGCGTTCGGCGGGCACTTCGATCTTCTTGCGGCCCGAAAGGTATTGGCCGGTGAGGCTTTCCTTGCTTTTCAGCACCTCGGCATAACTGCCTGCCGCGACGACCTGGCCGCCGCGGACGCCGGGGCCGGGGCCGAAATCGACGACGTAATCGGCGGCCCGCATGGTGTCTTCGTCATGCTCGACGACGAGGACGGTGTTCCCCATGTCGCGAAGTTTTTCGAGGCTTCGCAAGAGGCGTTCATTGTCGCGCGGATGCAGGCCGATGCTCGGCTCATCCAGGATGTAGAGGACGCCGACCAGGCCGGAGCCGATCTGTCCCGCAAGCCGAATACGCTGGGCTTCTCCCCCCGAGAGCGTGGGTGCGGAGCGGTCGAGGCTGAGGTAATGCAGGCCGACATTGAGCAGGAAGCCGAGGCGGGCGCGGATCTCCTTCAGCACCTCGCCGGCAATCGTCATCTGCACCTTGGTAAGCTTCTTCTCAAGCGGGCCGTCGGCTTCGAGCCAATCGCCCAATGCATCCAAGGGGGACGCGAGCAGATCAACCATCGTGCGGCCCACGATGCGGACGGCACGTGCCTGCGGATTGAGTCGCTGCCCGTTGCAACTGGGGCAACGGACGACGCGCATGTATTTTTCGAGTTGCATCCGCCGAGGGCCGGCCGCGGTTTTCTTGAAGCTGGCGAGCATCTGGGGCACGATGCCTTCCCAAGCTCCGCCGTGCTTCCAGACATTGCCGCCGCGCATCTTCCATTCGAAGGTGATGTGCGTGGACCCTGCTCCGTAGAGCAAGAGATCGCGATGCTTCTGCGGCATCTTCTCCCACGGCTGCTGCAGATCGATGTCGAGCGTGCGGGCAACGCCTTCGTAAATGTGCCGGCGCCATCGCCCCATGCCGCGCAGCGGGCCCACGAGCGGGATCGCCCCCTGATGTATGCTCAGCTTGGGATCCGGCACCATCAGGTCGGGATCGAAGGTGAACTTGGCCCCGAGCCCATCGCAGTCCTTGCACATGCCGTGCGGACTGTTGAAGCTGAACATCTGCGGGCTGGGCGGTTCGCAGCTCAGGTTGCAATGCGTGCAGGCGTAGTGAGAGGAGAAAATCAAATCGTGGGCGGCGGTTTCCTGCGTTTCGCCTTCCGTATCGTCGTCCGTATCCGTTCGGCCCGTCGAATCCTCGTCGAGCGAAATGATGAGATTGCCTTCGCCCAAGAGCAACGCCTGCTCGACGGCCTCGGCCAAACGCGAGCGCACTTTCGCATCGAGCTTCAGGCGATCGATGACGATCTCAACATGGTGCTTGATTTTTCGATCCAACCGAAGATCATCGGTCAGTCGAACGATGTCGCCATCGACTCGGGCGCGGAGGAAGCCTCGCTTGAGCATGTCGGCGAAGAGGTCCTTGTGCTCCCCCTTCTGCCCGCGCACGACGGGGCCAAGCACAAGCACCTTCGTCCCTTCGGGGAGGGCGAGGATGCGATCGACGATTTGCTCCTTCGACTGCGCCGCGATGGGGCGATCGCATTGAGGGCAGTGCCCTTGGCCGATGCGGGCGAAGAGGACGCGGAAGTAATCGTGGATCTCGGTGATGGTGCCGACGGTCGAGCGCGGGTTCTTGCCGGCCGCCTTCTGCTGGATGCTGATCGAAGGGGCGAGGCCGGCAAGATAATCGACGTCCGGCTTGCGCAGTTGGCCGAGGAATTGGCGGGCATAGGGGGACAAGGATTCGACGTATCGGCGCTGTCCCTCCGCATACAACGTATCGAAGGCGAGCGACGACTTGCCTGAACCGCTGACGCCGGTGAAGACGATCAGTTGGTTGCGGGGAAGTTGGAGATCGACATTCTGGAGGTTGTGTTCGCGGGCGCCTCGGACGACGATGGCGGAGGTTTCCATGTATAACGGCTGCGCAAGCGAGGAAGGTGGCGGGAACCCGGACATTATAGTGAGCGCGTGTGCGCTGTTTAGCGGGGAGCCGTAGGCGACCGGACTGGACCGCTCGCCTCCGGCTCGCCGCTAAACGAAGTCCGGCAACGATTTATCTGATTCCGGAACTAAAGCGTACGAATTCGCGTCCCAAGCCTGCCGAACGGAATAACGTGCCTCGCGACGATCGAGACCTGATTGCCGCAAGCCTTATGGGCGACTCGGCTTCCTTCGGGGAGTTGGTTCGCCGGTATCAGGATCGTCTGTTCAATTCGGTGTTCCGCGTGTGCGATACGGCGGAGGATGCGGCCGACGTCGTGCAGGAAGCTTTTCTGCATGCCTACCAGGCGTTGCCGAGCTTCAAGGGCGATAGCCAGTTTTTCACCTGGATCTATCGCATCGCCTTCAACACAGCGATCACCCTGAAGCGAAAGCAAAAGTCGGCCCTGCGGCTCAATGCGGGCGAGTTGGGAACGTATGATCCCGCCGACCCGTCGGATGCCGCCCGCCCGGATCACGCGATGGAGACGTCGGAGGACGAGCGGAGAGTGCAGGAAGCCTTGCAGCGACTGTCGCCCGAACATCGTGCCGTTCTGGTCCTCAAGGACATGGACGAGATGAAATACGAGGAAATGGCCGAGGTTTTGCAGGTTCCGATCGGCACGATCCGCAGCCGTCTGCATCGGGCAAGGTTGGAACTGAAGGAAATCCTGGAGAAGGACGATTGACCGCTTTTCGTGGCGACAAGTTTATCTAACTTGTCGGTCTGATTGCGAACAAGTTAGATAAACTTGTTCCCACGAAAGCAACGACAAGGAAAACATAGCGAAATCATGCTCGCGGATCGTCACCTCGAACTTCTGACCGCTTTCGTCGATGGCGTCCTCACCGGACGCGATCGCGAGAAGGCCCACCGCCTGCTCCACGAGTCGGCGGAGGCGAGGGACTTCGTCCGCAAGTTGCAGGAAAACGCATCCCGCATCAAGGCCCTGCCCCGGCGAAAACTGAGCCCGGAGTTCACGGCGAAAGTCGTTGCCGCGTTGCCGAAAACGACGCGGGCCGTTCCTGCCAAGACCGTGCAACCGATGGTCAAGCCGTCGTTCGCATGGGGCAAGGCGATCGTCGCGGCTTGCGTGATGCTCGCAATCGGCGGTGCCGCCTTCATGGCGATTCCCCGGCCCATCGATGCCGACAATCCGCAACTCATCGCCAAGAACGCGCATCCGCAGGAAAACGAGTTGCCGAAGGAACCGGTCGTCCCGATCGACCGCCCGCAACCTGTTACGCCACGCAAGACGCCCGCCGTCGTGCCGCAGGTGATCGAAGGCATCTTCGCGAAGTATCTCGAACCGCTCGAATCGGATTACGCACAGCGATTCGCCTTCGCCGACCTGACGAAGGAAGACCCGCAGCGTTCGCGTTTGGCCGCAGAGCTGAAGAAGGAAGACGCGTACCACCTCAACATCACCGCCAAGAACAATGGCCGCACGCTGGAGCGATTGCGGGCCGTGTTCGACATGAACAACATCCCGCTGACGATCGACCCGCAGGCCCAGGCCAACGCGGCCAAGGGGAAGACGTTCGTCGTCTATCTCGAAAACGTGAAGCAAGACGACGTGGCCGCCATCCTCCGCGACCTGGGCCGGGACGACAACCAGGGCAAGACGTCGGTGAAATCGGTCTTCGAGTCGGTCCTGTTGAGCAGCTTCACTTCGAGCGATCGTGCTCAACTTTCGAAGCTGCTCGGCATCGACGCGAAGCAACTCGAAAAGCCGGCCACGCCGTCCGCCAAGCAAGGCCCCGCAGCGGTGGCTGTGCCGCCCAGCGGTTCGGTCCCCTCCGCCGAGGTCCGCAAATACCTCGAATCCCGCCCCGCGCCCCGGCCTGGCGCCCTCCGCATCATGATTGAAGTCCACCCGCACTAGAAGATGGATTTTTCACCCTGTCTTCGTGGAAACAAGTTTATCTAACTTGTTTGAATTGCTTGTTTTGATCGCATTCCGACAAGTTAGACAAACTTGTCGCCACGAAGGCGTTTGCCCTTGCATCGTTGCTGACCTCACGCGGAGCGTGAGGTGAGAGTAGTCCTCACGCTCCGCGTGAGGTCAGCCGCGGTTGAATGACAGACAGTCGGGCCCTAAATACGTTCCGCGGATGAACTTTGTATCGCTGCTGACCTCGCGCGGAGCGTGAGGACCACTCTCTCACGCGGAGCGTGAGGACTACTTTCCTCGCCTTTTCAGCTGACGGCCGTTATCATCCACCTGCGTGGGGGCAAGCTGTCGGAGTGCCGCCGATGTCGCAGGCGAATGCGGAAACCGTGCTCGTGGTCGATGATGAGGAGCCGGTTCGCCGTACCTTTCGCGAATGGCTGGAAGGGGCGAAGCTGGGCATCCGCGTGCTCGCCGCACCGGATGCGGAATCCGCTCTACGCCTCGCCAACGAACAGCAAATCGATCTCGCCGTGCTCGACTGGGCTTTGGGCGCGGGGGAAGACGGTTTGCAGCTTCTGCAGGATCTCTACGCCTTCCATCCCAACATCGTCGCCATCATGGTCACGGGTTACGCCAATCAGGCGACGCCGCTCGACGCGATGCGGATGGGGGTGCGGGATTATCTCGACAAGAACCACGACCTGAGCCGCGAGACGTTCGTGGCCGCGGTGCGCCGGCAACTCGACGTCATCCGCCCCGCCAAGCATTCGCGCCAGATGCATGAAGGCCTCGTCGCCTTTCGCGAAGCCATCGACAAGGTGCTTCCGATCGTTCGCTCCGCCGGGGCACTCACGGAGCCGGTTCCAATTCCCGATGCGGTCCGCAGCCTCATCCGCTTCCTTCGGCAGCTGACGGCGGCGAAGCAAGGAGCTTTGATCGTCCGTCATTACGACGCGACGAAAGAACCGGCCGAATCGTGGATCGCCTACGACGCGGAGGGGCAGACGCTCGCCACCGAGGCGATTCCGCTGAGCCGATCCCTGGCGGCTTCGGTGCTGAGCCAGCAGCAAGCGAGCATCTTGACGAACATCGAAGCCAGCACGGCGGGGCTCATCGATCTGCAACCGTTCGAGCGAGGCCATCGCACCATCCTGGCGGCTCCGATGCCCGTGGGCAGCGGCGTGCAAGCGGTGCTTGAGTTGTTCGACAAGGAAACCGGGCCGTTCGACGCGAAAGATCAGAAGCTGGTGCAGACGGCGGCCGAGTTCGCGACGGATCTGCTGCGGCAATCGCTGGGTCAAAGGCAGCAGCAGGCGATGCTGCTGAATGCCGTGGAAGCCGCGCTCAGAGCGAGCGACCAGATGGCCGAATCGCTGCATGGGACGGCGGAGACGCGTCGCGAGCAACCGCCGCCGGTGCAGGTGCTCGACGAGCTGCGGCGCGGGTTGGAATCGTCGACGAATCCCGGCGTGGCCGACGCGAGCCTGCAATTGGCGGAGGCGATTCGCGTGATCGGATTAAAGCATGGGTCGGCCGCCTTGCAGCATTGCGTCCGCCTCGTCGAAAGCGTAAGGCAATTGCTCGACGAAACGCTCGGAAGCTGAGACGGGTTGTTCCTCCCATGGGTCTGCGCGACGACGTGCTGAGGCTGCTCGATCCGCAGCGCATCCTGCGGGATCCGCGAGCGGACGGCGAAGGCGTCGTCGTCTGCGTGCTTGATTCGGGCATCGAAGAAGCCGTGTTGCGGGCTCGGCATCCGTCGATGAAGCCAGTGCAGGGGGCCGTCTTTCTCGCTGATCGCCCCACGCCGTTGCCCTACGAAGGGAAGCAGAGCACGCCGCACGGGACGACGGTCGCCGACATTCTTCTGACGATCGCGCCGAAAGTGCAACTCGTCTCCGCCGACGTGTTCGGCCCCTCGGGAACCTGCGAGGTGGAGACAGTGTTGCGAGCGCTGGCATGGGCCGTCGATGTGCGGAAATGCAAGGTGGTGAACCTGTCGCTCGGCGTGGCGGAGCAGAAGCTGCAGACGTTGCCCAAACGGCAGCAATTTCTGCGGGCGATCGAGGATGCGTATTTCAAAGACGTGCTCGTTTTCGCCGCAGCCCACAACGATCATCCGATTACACGCAGCTACCCCGCTCACTTCGCCCCGCCGCTGATTTCCGTGGATAAGTCTCTGTTCGAGGACCCGCTTCGCTTCGCCTATGCGTTGCGCGGGCAGATCGAATTCCAGGCCCACGGCCGCGGCTACCTGGGGCCCTTTGCCCAGGAACCCGCAACGAGTTGGGCAACCCCCCACCTCGCCGCCATCGCCGCCCGCATTCTTTCCCTGCAACCAGACCTGAAGCCGTTCGAGATGAAGACGCTGCTGTACTGGCTGTCGAGATAGAGCGAGGTGAGCCTGCCGGCCCGTTGTGGGCGGTCTCTGACCGCCTCATACGGGCCGACCGCAGGTCTCCATCATCCTCCCGAAAGCTTGACGCCCCAACCGCGGTCTGGGGTGTCGCCCTCAGAAGCGTCATGGAGACCTTCGGTCGGGCCGTTGGGGGCCCGGGGCGGGGCCAGGCGCCCCACGCGGCGCACCAAATTGTAAAAC
>JAIEPT010000355.1 GCA_019748295.1 Gemmataceae bacterium
AGCCCCGTGAACGGGGCTGGGAAGCCGATGACGTCCGTCGCAGCTTCCATTCAACGGATGGGCGCCGTGGAGGCCTCGCCCGCCTCGCCCTCCCGGTCCTCGGCCAGCTCGGATAGCAGGCTTAAAACAAACTCTTAGCTTAGCTCAGCCGCAAGCGGGAAACGTGGGAAGCAATCTGTCAGCGCATGAAAAAACCCCGCCGCACTGGGAAGTGCGGCGGGGCCACAGGGCTACCGAAGAGGGAGCTCTTAGGATTTCACGTTAGCGGCAGCAGGAAGTGCTGGCGTTGCAGCGGACCGGCTCGCAGCACAGGCGGTTGTTCTTGTGGAACAGACCGCGGAGGCGGCTGGTGCGGCCGCAAGGATCGCATTCGTTCGAGCAGGAGCTCGTCGGGCAGCAGTGGCTGGCGGCCGGGGCCGGGCAGCAGTGGCTGGCGGCCGGAGCCGGGCAGCAGGAGCTGGCCGCGGCGCCGGAGCAGGTGTTGGCGGCGGGGGCGCACGCCACTTCCTTGCAGGCCGGCTTGCGAACCATGCGGGTGCAGGTCACGTTTTCGCAGTGAGGCACGCAGACGCGAACCGTGCGAACGGCCTTGCAGGCAACCTTGCGGGTTTCGTAGCAGGTGTACTTCTCCACCCGCTGTTCGTTCACGCACTTCCAGGTGCAGACCTTGACTTCCTGGTCGCAGCAAATCGTCTTGCAGACGGGAACCTTGCAGGTCACCGTGACGGGGCAGCAAACCTTCTTGCAGACCGTCGTCGGGCAGCATTCGTACTGCGGGCAGCAAACCCACTTCTTCTTGCAGACCGTGCGGCTCTGATTGGCGCACGGGTCGCAAGGATCAGCGCACAGGCTGCCGAGCAGGTTGCGACGGGTCACGGTGTAGTTTTCCCAGTGACCGAGCGAAACGAGCTTCTTCTTCATGACGGTTTCCTGGACCGTCTTGTACTCGTTCTTGGTCACGCAGCGGTCTTCGTAGGTCGTTACCGTCTTGGAGACCTTGCGGATCTCGGTGCGGTATTCCGGAACCTTCTTCACGCAGCAGACCACCCGTTCCTTGCAGACCGGAACCTTCTCGCAGCGGAAGGTTGCGTACTCTTCCGTCTTGCACTCGACTTTGTACTTCGTCACTTGTTTGGTGTACGTCTCGGGGACGCATTCCTCCGTGTGAATGGTGCGAGTGCACGCATTGCTGGTGGAGCAGCTATTACAGCCCCCCTTCGAGCGGAAGAAATTCGCCTGGGCCGGTGAAACCGCCATGGCGGTCACCGCGCTAATCAGCAGTGCGAATCGAAATTGGCGAACCATGCCTTCTCCTTTGTCGCGGTAGTCGCGGTAGTCGCCGATCCGGTTTCCCATGATGCCTTGCGCCAGGGCTTGGATCGAGACAGGGTTGGATTGAACCACACCAACAATATGCCCAATGCAGGTGGGTCAGGCTGGCAATGCAAGCGAAGAAGGGAGGAAAACACACGGAAGATGTAGCAGTCGCGCATCTCGGATTCGTCCTGACGATCGCTCGCGAAATGCGGAACGCATCTCTCCTGCCGAACGGCGCGATCGCATAGACTCGGCGCCTTCGGAAAGAAGAGAGGATTCCGAAAATGGGTCAAGAGACATGCGTCTGTGCCGCCGTTTTCGCCCCTTTTCGGCTTGCGAACGCCTCGAAAGAGCGTCCACGGCAACAAGCGGTATGGTGTGGGGGAGCAGGTCCGCGCGGGAAGAGATGAAGCGAAAAAGCTGTCAAACGGATTGCGAAAGAAATGTCGGCCCACTGTCATTGCGGGCCAGGATCGGGCCCGCGGCGTCAAAATCGCTGCAACCGGATCAGTCTCGCAGCAATCGCGCGTAGCCCCAAATCGCCCGGGCTGCGATGTCGCCAAAGCTGCCGAAATCGGCAATCAGCGTCAGTTCACGCGAACCGGCCACATCGATGCGAACCCACGCGGGCGGATCGTTGGCCGTCCACTCGCGATCGGGGATTCCCGCCGCCGGCTTGCCGTCTTTGAGCACGCGAAATCGAACCCGCGCACGCGGATCGCTGCCGGCGGGCATCCCTAGCCATGCTTCGAACGTGCGGAATGAGCCATCGAGCTTGTACGTCGCCGAGGTGCGAGCGTGGGCGGCCAGGCCGAAGTCGACGGTTTCGCCCTTCAGCAGCAGCGGCCCGCCCCGCGGCAGGGCGTTTCTGCCCAGCGGCCAGGCCACGCCGACGAAGCCATCGCTTTGGACGGACGCCTCCAGGTCGGAGAGATAGGTCGCGGCCCCCTGCTTGATGTGCAGAGCCACCAGCCGCCGAATCGGAAACTGCACCTCGGCCCCCCACAGAGTCTTTCCCGTCACGAGCGCGTCGTTTCCCTTCCATTGCATCGACGCCAACGTCAGGCGGGCGCCGTCCTCCAGGGTCACGTGGCCGTAGGGCCGCTTCAGCCGGGGCTTGCTTTGCCATTGGGTGTTGAACGCGACATAAGAAAGCTGTTTGAGCGGAACGTCCATCCGCCGTGTGCCTGCCTTTATCTGCCCTCCGCTTGCGGACAGCGACAAAAGCGAACCTTCGATGCGGTCGCCCTCGCGCAAACCGACGACATCGAGCTTGCGAAGCCCATGTTCCACGCGGTGTTGCAGTTCCTCCGGCCGATCCGCCTGTTCGGGAGGCGCGAACCACAACATCGATACCGCCGTGGCGCGAATGCTGATTGGCCCTGCTTTGGGAGGAGCGATCGACTTCGGCAGATCGAAGCGGAGCGTTTCCTCTTCAAGACGGAGCACGCCTTCCGGATCGAGCCGCAGATGATCGCCGGAAGTGAGCAGGACGGAAGGGGTGAGCGGCGCAGACGGAATGACGACGCCAACTCGATGGAGCGAGACGAGTTTGTCGCCCGGAATCGACTTGTCGGCGATTTGGACCGCGAAGCCGTCATCGATGCCGTGGATTGGCCCATTCTCGACGACACCCGCCGTGTTCCGCACCTCGAACCGCGGCGCATCGGCGGGTTGGCCAACAAAGAGAGCGGTCAAGACGATCGACCATCCTGACATCATGCCGTTCCTCTTTCTTCCGCTTGCGGCTTGGCGAGATCAGGGCTTTCTGAGAACGCTAAGCCGCAAGCGGAAGACTGGGTTTCGAAACAACCTCTTGGCGATCGGAACCAGGCCATCTCGACCGCCAAGCCGCAAGCGGAAGACATCAAGGCTAAACGGGCGTGCGCCGGCGCGGCGCCGATTCCACTGATATTAGGTTCACTCGCTTCGAAAAACGATGCGAAACCGGACCCGTAAGCCGTTGCGTGGTATGTTCTACACGCTACAATGGCCGAACTTGCCGGGGATCTGCGTCTCCTCACCGGTCGCTGGCAGATCGGCCGCATCGCCGCCGAAAGGGTAGTCGATGGAAAAGTGGATGTGCCTGGGCGCCCTGGGTGTCTCAGGCTTAACCTTGATTGTGTTCCTGCTCGATTTGGTGCTGAAAATCCCTT
Organism: Gemmataceae bacterium; assembly: GCA_019748295.1. Classification (GTDB taxonomy): domain Bacteria; phylum Planctomycetota; class Planctomycetia; order Gemmatales; family Gemmataceae; genus JAIEPT01. The sequence goes on from JAIEPT010000355.1 coordinate 3,474, forward strand.
TCGGCGGACTCAATATGATGGTGGACATCCTTGGCGCCGGCGCCAGCGGATTGCTCGCCTACCTCTCGCTTGACGCATATTTCGACGTTCGCTAACCCCTCGGTTTGTTCTGCTTTAGGCCGGGGGTGAGGGCGTGCGACCTGGCGTTTCGTGAGAAAAAACACCCTCACCCCACCCTCTCCCGGAGGGAGAGGGAGACTATCTCCTGCCGATCGCCTAACGCTTCGCGACTTTAAGCGCCCTTCGCCCGCGGCACGCTGATATTGACCGATTTCCCTGCTGGTTTAGAATGAAGGACCGACCCCGCCCTGCCGAGGCGACGCCTCATTCGGGGTTCGAGACGGAACATCACCCTTGTATTCGACTCGTTGCGGCAACGGCTCAGTGTCGTGTTGCGCTGGTCGTTTGCCGTTCGCAAAGAGGTCTGTTCATGGCGGAATCGAAGAAGATCCTGGTTGTCGATGACGACGACACGCTGCGCGAAAGCATCCTCGCCGTGCTCGGCGAACGTGGATTCACAACCTACGCCGCGGACGACGGCCTGGAAGCGCGCCGCCTCATCGATCGCCATCGGCCCGACGTCGTGATCCTCGACATGATGATGCCGCGCTGGGGCGGCCTGGCGGTTCTCGAACACTTCAAGGGGAAGCTGGACGCGCCGCGATTCATCATGGTTTCGGCCAACGAAATCGCCAAGCACAAGGACTACGCCCAGAAGCTGGGCGTGGCAACTTACGTCCGCAAGCCGTTCGCGATGGAACACCTGATGGAACACGTGGACCGTTCGTTCGCGGGGCCGATTGAAAAACTCGTTGTGAAGGTGGCGTGCCGTTGTCCCTATTGCAGCGCCCGGATCAACGTGCCGAAGAAGTTCCTCGGCCGATCCGCCGACTGCCCCGGCTGCAAAAAATCCATTGAGATGCAACCCGAAGCGCCGCTCGACGAAGGCGTGAAGCTGGTGCCATGAGCCGAAGCCGGCGAGCAGCCGCGGTTGGGCGGCTGGTACAGTGTCCGCAAAAGTCTCGTCGTTCACAAGCCGTTTGATAAACGAGCGGTCGGTGCGTGAAGAGACTTTTGCAGACGCTCTACCAGCCGCCTTACAGCGGCTGCTCGCCTCGTACTGCGGCATCTTAGCCGCCCGTCTTTTTCATCCTTCATCCTTCCTCGTTCATCCTTTCCTCCGATCCTCATTCTCGGTTCTCGGTTCCTCGTTGGGTCGCATCGCATTTTGTTTCGCAACTTCGCTTGACACGAAACCGCGATTTTCGCACCCTAGGCCTCTCTCGTGGAACTCCCGCATCCATGACCAAGGAGGGTCAGCCATGTTGATTGCCACCGAACTCAAGCCGCAGTGTTGGCGTGCCGTCGCCGTCTTCGAAGACCGCACCGAACAACTTCTCTACCTCAACCGCTCCTCGACGCAGGTCAAGAACGGTCTCCGCGCCGCCTTCTTCGACGTGCTGGATCGCGAAGAACGCTCCGGCGTCAAAGCGATCTCGCTGCAGCGCTGGCACGGCGCCCCCGACGCGGGACGTTGGATTCAGCAAATGACCCTGCCTGTTCCCACCGGAACGCCGACCGAGAAGATCGTCGTCGCCGAGGACGTCGAAGACGAGATGGAAGAAATGCTCGAAACCGCCTAAGCGCGCGGAACCGATTGGAAACGAAGCTCAACCGAAGCGTGAGCGACCATGAGGTCGCTCACGCTTCGACGTTTTCTACGTAGCCCTCTCGCTCCGCGAGAGGTAAGCGGCAATACGCCATGCAACGGCGTGACATTGATCCGCGAACCTCTCGCGGAGCGAGAGGGCTCCATAGGTTGGCTCACGCTTCGCGTGTTAGTGTGCACATTTCGTTCAGAGACTCGCGATCAGCCCCGCCAGCATTCGAGCAATTTCTTCGAGCCGCTCCTTCATGTCTTCATGCTGATCCGGCTTTATTGAGCCGCGACGTCTCGCCAGTTCCAGCAAAGGAACGCATTCCTGAATAGAGCCCCGGGAGAAACCGAGGAAGTTCTTCTTGTCGGGCTTGGTGAATCGCCCGTTGCCTTCCGCGATGTTGGCAGCAATCGAAAGGGACGCGCGATTAAGTTGATCAACGATGAAGCCATATCCGCGTGGAAATGATTCGGTGAGAATGCAGACGCGATCGGCAAAGTCGATCGCCTTCTGATAGACGATCAGCCTCTCGAAGGTAAATGCCATCGAAGAGAGTAGAAAGTAGAGAGTAGACCGAGTAAACGGCGAGAGAGTAGAGAGCAGCCGTCGCTTTGCTCCGTCTACTCTCTACTCTCTCTTGTCTAATCTCTATGCCGCTTGCGGCATTCGGGGCGACAGGATTCGAACCTGCGACTTCCAGCTCCCAAAGCTGGCGCTCTACCAAGCTGAGCTACACCCCGTCGAACATTCAGTCTATTTCGCGAGCTTGAACGAGTCCAGGAAGGTTGTCGCTTCCCGGCTCGCGGTGAACAGCCGCGATCCCACCGTCATCACCTGGAACAGCTTGTTCCGCACCGCGAAAATGCGAATGCGGAGCGTGTTCGCGTTATCAGTCACGATCAGCAGTTCACGGCCGGAGTACCCATCAAAGGCGATTCGTTTCTCGCTCTGCAGTTTGCCGCCCGAGCTTTGAACCGCCCCGTCGCGAGCATGGTCGAGCCGTTTCTCCTCATCTCCGATCTTCCCGCCGCCCGGCGCTTCGGAATAGCCGACGACATACGTTCCTTCCATCGAATCGAGGACCAGCAAGCGGACCTCGATGTCCTGCCCGCCGCTCTTGATCTTCTGCTTCGCCTCGGCCGGCATACCGGGGAAGGCGATCGCGAACCCGCCTTCCTTGGCGACATGCGTCTTCCAAGGCGCGGGCAACGGGTCCGTCTGTGCGACGAGAAGGACCGCCCCGATGATCGCCCATCCTGCTTGCAAGGAGATGCCTCGAAGAGACCAGGTTCGCGGCCGTCATTCTACCGCCTGGGTGAACGACGTTAAGGAGCCGCGCACGCAGTAAGCGGATGGCGGAGGGCGATGCGTATCCGCTTACTGCGTGCGCGGCTCTTCCGACATCACTTTCGCAACTGCTCGAGGATGCGCTCGAAGTCGTCGTTGCTGGCGAAGTCGATGACGAACTCGCCTTTGTCCTTCGCGCTCAGGCGAATCGCGAAGCCGGTCGCCAGCCGCTGGCGAAGCTCGTCTTCAATGCTCTTGACGTGGGCCGTCTTCTCAACGGTTGAGCTGCCGCCGGAGGATCCTCCGCTGCTGCGCGAGGAGCCTTCGCTGGCTTTGGCGCCGCCGCCGTCGCGTTGTTCGCGGATCATCGCCTCGGTGGCCTTCACGCTCAGGCCCATGGCAACGATCTGCTTGTAGGTCGCGATCTGCTTGTCCTGCGCCTTGATCCCCTTCAGCAGCTTCGCATGCGCCTCGCTGATCTGGCCCATCCGCAAGGCATCCTGCACTTCTTGGGCTAGCTCGAGCAAGTTGACGAGATTCGTGATCGTCGAGCGAGCAAGGCCCAGGCGTTGAGCGAGCTGCTCATGATTGAGGCCGAAGCGATCGAGGTGTTCCTTGAAGCCCTGGGCCTTCTCGATTGGATTGAGATCCTGCCGTTGGATATTCTCGACGAGGGCCGCTTCGAGCACTTCCTGATCGTTGAAATCCACGATCCGGATCGGCACCCGTGTGAGCCCCGCTTCCTGGGCGGCACGCAGTCGGCGTTCGCCGGCGATCAGCTCAAACGTCTCGCCGACCTGGCGGACGACAAGCGGCTGCAGGATGCCGTGGGTGCGGACGCTCGCGCTCAGTGAGGCGAGTTCGTCCGGGTCGAACGATTTCCGCGGCTGGTTCGGGTTGCGTTGAATCCGCTCGAGGGGCACTTCGCCATTGGGCGTCGTCGCCACCGTCTCGGCCGCACCATCGCCGAGCAACGCATTCAAGCCTCGACCGAGGCGTTTGGTTTCCATGATTGACTCCTCCATGCTGGAACCGACACGAAGCGGCGCGAGATATACTCGTCCGCTCCGCGCGGAACAAGAGGAAGGCAAAAGGATGAACGAGGAAGGATGAAGGATGAAAGGGATGCCATCCAAGCCCAGGGGCGAGCGCAGCGAGCTCTTGGGTTCCCGTTCGCACCACATGCGACGGCAATCCCGGAAGATGGGGTTCCGCGCGGAACATCGGTGATATGAGAAAGGAAGCGTAAGCGCGAAGACTGCGATCCAAATCATCGCCGCGGCAACTTGCCAATTGACACTCCATCGTCACCAAGCCCCACCGCAAGCGCAGCGCACGGTGGGGATCGCGCCCGCCGTCTCTATCCCCAGGGTGCGCTGCGCTTGCCCTGGGGCTTGGGTGGTTTTCCTTTTCATCCTTCATCCCTCCTCCTTCATCCTTCGCCCATCCTGCCGCGTCCGATTGCTCTTTTTTCGCGCAAGTTCTTCGTATTAAGATTCCGTCCGTCGAACGTCGGAACCGTTCGACCAACGGCTCGGAACGGATTTCCAAGCCGTGCAGAAGAAGAGGACGTGGATGAACGGATTCATCCTCCCCCAGGCGGAACCGGAACTCCGCCGAACCGATCGTCATGGGACGATCACGCTTCTCCCACGTCAACCGTCGATCCCTTCGACGGGTCTACCCCTCTTCGATTACTCCCCCGGCGCCGCAGCCGTTTGACGGCATTGCGTGTCGATCTCGGATCGTCGATCCACGATCGCCCGTACTCCGTCCGCGCTTGCGCACGCCCCGATGGTCTGCCCCCGGACCTCGGCCCCCATTCTTTCAGGAACAGAGAGAATGCCTCGCGATCCCATCTTTCTCCGCGTCGATGCAGTCCGCGAAACCGGCTACGAACGCCTCGGTCGCTGCCTGATTTTGGCCGCCGCCCTGCAGCGTCGCCGTCGCACGGTCTACTTCGTTTCCCGGCTCGAACCCAATGGCCTCGCCATGCAGATCAAGCGTGGCGGCAGCGAATGGATCGCTGCCGACGGCCCGGTCGGGTCGGACGACGATCTCGAACAGATGACCCGCCTCATCCGCAAGCATGGCCCGGCCGCCATCTTCATGGATGATGCCGACGCGAACTACGAACTCCTCGCCGAGTTGCATGCGATGGGCCCCATGGTCGTTTCGCTCGACCATATGGGCAACCACCGCACGCCGGCCGACATCGTCGTCAACCCGCTGCTCGGCTCCAGCAAGGAAACGTACGAGTTCACGCCGGGAGCCCAGTTGCTCCTGGGCCGCCGCTACACGATGGTTCGCCCCGAGATTCGCCGGCATCGCCCGGTCCGTTCGCAAGAACCTGCTCCCCTCGCCACCCCAGCCGGCAAGCCGAGTGCGGGAACCTTCCGTGCGATGGTCGCCTTGGGCGACGACGATCCGAACTTGCAGACGATCGACCTCGCGAAGCTGCTCGTCAACACGCCGAAGGTCGGCAAGGTGGACCTGGTGGTTCGCCGGGAGCACCCGCAAGTCGAGGACATGCGAGCTTTGGCCGAAGCGAGCGAAGGCCGCATCGAAGTGGCCGTCGAGCCGGCGGAAGTGACTGCCCGTTTGGTCCGCTGCCATTTCGCGGTCACGTCCGGCAGCGGCTGGTCGAACGAACTGGCCTGCATCGGAATGCCGCAGCTCGTCATCGTGCAAAACGAACACCATTGGCCGAATGCTCAACAGCTCGAGGAAGAGGGTTGTGCCTCGATCCTCGGCTGGCATGAGAACACGTCGGCCCAGACGATTCGCCTCGGCGTGCAGAACCTGATCGCCGACGCGATGGAACGCCAGGGCATGTCGCGTTGCGGCCGCAAGCTGATCGACGGCCGCGGTCCGGATCGCCTAGTCAACGCGATGGAAATCATGCTTGCGGTGAAAGAACGCCGCCAAGCACTGGCGGCGTAGTTTCCAGCACGCGGCGCAAGCAAGTGTTCGCAGGTTCCCGGAGGAGGATTCACCTCCATCCGGGAACCTGCGATCACTTGCTTGCGCAGCGTGCTAAGAGTCGCGTTCGAGGTCGTCGAGTTCGCGTTGGGGCTTGCCCGCGTCGAATGTGGGCCGCGGCAGCTTCGTCGCAAGCGTTCTCGCCTCTTCCGCCGCCATCTCGCGCACCACGCCGACGCCGCGGAAGATCGGCAAGCCGCGGCTTGAGGCAAGGATCTCGCGTCGAGTGCGCGGCGAATCGGGCCATCGCTCGTCTCGTTCCTCGAACTCGAAGAACGACGGCGCCGTCTTCCGCAGGTAGTCCCAATATGGTGCATTGTCCGTCTGCAGAAACAACCGGCCCTGCGGTTCGAGCGTTCGGGCTACGTCTGCGAGAAACTCAGGTTGGAGCAGCCGCTTCCACGCTTCGCGTCGATTGTGAAACGGCTGCGGATGGTAGATGTGCATCTCGCGAACGCTGCGGTCGGCGAGGTATCTCCGAACGAAGTTCTTCCCATCGCAACACGCGAATCGCAGATTGGTCAGCCCGCGCTGATTCCCGCGCCGCGTGGCATAGCGCAAGACAACGGGCAGCAGATCAACGCCCACATGATTGAGGTCACGCCGCTCCCACGCACTGCCGAGGACATGCCGTCCATTGCCGCAGCCCAGATCAATAACGAGGGGGGCCGGGCGACCGAAGATTGCGTTCCAATCGACGGGGCCAGGTTCCGGCAATTTTTTGATCGCCGTCTTGGCCCATTGCGCAGGATCGACGACTTGGCCAGGGATCGGCACGCCGAACTCGGATTCGATTTCATCAGGGGCATCCATCGCGCCATTCTAGGCGAGCGGCGGCTGCATTTCTCCCCTCTCCCTTCGGGAGAGGGGCCGGGGGTGAGGGCCAATGCGCCCGAAGGTTTCGAGCCAAACCCTCACCTCAACCCTCTCCCAAAGGGAGAGGGAGCGAAGATGATCCTGCCGCTCACCTACAGGTTGCTTTCCGACGCAACGAAGGTCGGGCGGGAACCCGGCGCGTAGAATCACGGAGTCCGTTATCCCATTGGCCCGCCATGCAATCGACGACCGACGACTCGCAACCCGCCGCCTGGAAGCTGATCCTCGCCTTCGCGACGATCTACATCTCTTGGGGCACGACGTATCTCGCCATCCAACTCGGCGTAAAAGAAGAGAAGATGCCGCCGTTGATGTTCGGCGGTTCACGCCTTTTCACCGCGGGGGTCGTGCTGCTCGGCATCCAGGCAATACGCGGACAGAAAGTCCGCCTCGCTCGAACCGATCTGTGGCCGCTCATCATTGCGGGCGTCTTGCTGTTCGTCGGGGGCAATGGCGGCATCTCGCTCGCGGTGCAAACGATCACCAGCGGCGAATCGTCCGTCCTCGCCGCCACCATGCCGCTGTTCATGGGTTTGCTCGCCATGCTTTGGCCCGACGGCGATCGCCTCAATCTCGTAGGCTGGCTCGGCCTTGCCGTCGGCTTCGTCGGCGTCGGCTTTCTTTTCGCCCCCAATCTGGTCCGCGGGGCTTCGCTTTTCCAGGAAGCGGGCGCGTTCCTGGCCTTGGCGTCGGCCGCGCTCTGGGCGTTGGGTTCGCTGATCCTGCGTCACGTGAAGCTGAGCATGCCGCGCTTTTCGTCGGCCGCATGGCAGATGGCGATCGGCGGCGGCGCGATGATCGTCGTTGGTTTGGCTCGCGGCGAAGAGGTGCCGCAACGAATCACTCTCGGCGCCTTCGGCGTGTGGATCTGGCTGCTGGTGGTCGGCTCGTGGATGGGATTCGTCGCCTTCAACTGGCTGCTGGAACACGTCTCGGCCGCGCGCGTCGGCACGTATGCCTACGTCAATCCGTTGCTCGCCGTCTTGCTCGGATGGGCGATCCACGCGGAGACCGTGTCCGCCTGGCTTCTCGAAGGGCTTGGCTGCATCTTGGCGGGCGTATTTCTCGTTCGCTGGGGCGAAGTGCATCCCGCTCTGGCGGTTGAAAAGCAAGACGTCGTTCCCCAGGATGCGTAGCCGAAGGGCATGCGAGAAACAAACGATGAACCGAGAACCGAGAACCGAGAACCGAGATCGGAGAATGAGGATCGGAGGAAAGGATGAACGAGGAAGGATGAGGGATGAAAAAAAGACAAAGACGGAACCGATTGGAAACCGGAGATGGAAGAGTCGCGAGGCATTGGACTCGGTTCTTCATTGCGTTTGACTTTTTTTTCATCCGTCATCCTTCCTCGTTCATCCTTTCCTCCGATCCTCATTCTCCGATCTCGGTTCTCGGTTCCTCATTGACTTGCTCGATTCGTCGCCCAGGACAATGCGCCAATCGCATTTCGAATTCGCCCCGATTCGGTACAATTGAGGGCGGCCCCGGGAACTCCGCCGCCGGCCGCTTCGTCCAATAATCGTCGCACCCCTCGTTCCTTTATTTAGGACCATCACGCATGCATCGCTATCTCGGCTTGGCCCTGCTTTCGTCGCTTATCCTGCTTCCGTTGGCCGAGGGGGGCGGAGCCAAGGGGACTGACGCCAAGGAAGCCCTCACCGAACTGCAGGCGTTCATCGGCGGTTGGAAAGGGGGCGGGTCGCTCGACAAGGATAAGAGCGTTTGGAAGGAAGACGTGAACTGGAGCTGGCGCTTCAAGGAAAAAGACGTCTGGCTCAGCTTCAACTTCGAAAAGAGCAAGGTGCTGAAGTCGGGCGAGATTCGCTACCTGCCGAACAAGAGCGTCTATGAGATGACGACGGTGGACGCGAAGGGGAACAAGGCCGTTTACGAGGGAAAGCTTGTGAAAGGGACGCTCCAGGCGGAGAGGACGAACCCGGAAACCAAGGACGTCGAGCAGGTGAAAATCAACACCGCGGCGGACGGCGTTCGCCTGATCTGGGGCTACTTCGTGAAACCCGCGAACCGCACGATCGCGAGCCGCCAGTACCAGCTGCAATACACGAAGGAAGGCGAATCGTTCGGCGTGGCCGCGGGCAAGAAGGGCCCCGAATGCGTGGTGACGGGCGGCCTCGGCACGATGCCCGTGAGCTTCAACGGCCAGACCTACTACGTCTGCTGCACCGGCTGCCGCGATGCGTTCAACGAAAACCCCGCGAAGATCCTGAAGGAATATGCGGAACGCAAAAAGAAAGAACGCTAAGGCGAGCAGCCGGCGTTAGCCGGCTGGTAAGTCGCCCGCAAGAGTCCCGTGGCGGTCTACGGGGGGACGTGCCATGCTTCGTCGGGTTCCTGGCCGGGCTCTTCAACGCTTCCGCTTTCACCGACGAAGCATGCGAAGCTTCCGAGCGCTCGGCTTCCATGCGCTCGGCTTCCATGCGTTGGGTCCAAGATTTCAGTCTGGGGGCATGCTTGGACGGTGAAAGCGGGCAGTTCGCCGGCCCCGGCCAGGGACCCGCCCAAGCATGGCACGTCACAGCATGCTTTGAAGATCGAAAACGCTGAGCAATCATGATCCGAACATCTCTAACTTTTGCCCTTGCTCTCCTCGTTGTCGTACCCGTCCGCGCCCAGGTGTTCCTTGGCAAGGGAACCCAAGACTGGGTGCGCGATCTTGAAAAGGGAACCACGCCGACGCTTCGCCGCAACGCCGCCTTCGCCCTGGGGAAAATCGGAGCCAACGACGGCTTGCGTCCTTTGAAGAAAGCCGTCGCCGACAGCGATGCGAAAGTCCGCGAAGCGGCGGCGTATGCCCTGGGCGATCTCGGCAAACAAAGTCTGGCCGCGAGCCGTGATCCCGATCTCGCTCCGCTACTCGCGAAACTGCTGACCGATATCGACCCGATGGTTCGCCGATCGGCGGCGTATGCGCTTGGATGTCTCGGTTCCGATGCGATGGTCGCCGAACCCGCGTTGAAAACCGCGTTGAAGGACAAACGGCCGGAAGTGCGGCAAAACGCCGTGTGGGCGCTGGGCCAAATGGGCTCGACCACCGCTCCTGCGGTCCGCGAGGCATTGAGCGACGACGACCCGCTCGTCCGTCGCGATGCGGCATCGGCCATGGGCCAATTCGAGCCGACCAGCGTGCGCCCCGCGATCGGCGATCTCGCCGGCCTCTGCAACGACTCTCATATGGAGACGCGCAAGGCCGCGGTCGCTGCCCTCGTTCGAGTGGTCAGCCCGGAAGATACGAAGGTCGCGAGCGCCCTCCAAAAGGTGCTCAACGACGACGACGAAGAGCTGAAGCGTAATGCCGCCTTCGCCCTCAGCAACATTGGCGGCAAAGAGGCCGCTCCCGCCGTCTTCGTCCTGCTCGATACCCTTCGCCGCGGCAATGTCGATCTGCGCCGCCAGTCGGCCACTGCCCTGCGGAACATCGGCCCCGATGCGGCCCCCGCGGTCCCGGAGCTGATCAAGGTGCTCCGCGATCCGGACGCCGAACTTCGCAAGAGCGCCGCCTTCGCCCTCGGCGGCATCGGCCCCGCCGCGGAAGCTGCCGTTAACCCGCTTGTCGACGTGTTGGCAGACAACAAGGAAAACAAAGACACGCGCGTCGAGGCCGCGGTTGCCCTCTCACGCATCGGCGATGTGCCGGCCGCCGTGAAGGCCGTGCCCACCCTCCTCAAAGTCCTCACCGATGGCTCCGTCGATTCTCAGGTCCGCGAGCGCATCGTCTGGTCGCTCCGCGTCCACAACGTCCGCCTTCGCAAGATCGACGGCGTCTTCCCCGCATTAGCCAAGGTGCTTGACGAGCCGAAGCGAAACGACAACCGCATGCTCCGTTACGATTGCGCCTACATGATTGGCGTGTTCCAAGGAGCCGAGTCCGGCAGCTCGACGCTCGACACGCTCAATGAGTTCCTCAAGGACGAATCGATTCTTATCTACGTGAACAAAAAGTCCACCGTGCAAGGCGGCGGGCAGGAGACCGGCTCCGGCAAATCCACGGTGAAGGAAGTCGGCAAAGACGATGGCCGTGTGATGGCGGTGCAAGCCCTGACCAACGTCGGCCCCGCGATCCTGCGCAAACGCCGCGACATCGTGGACCAACTCCGCCGCTTGGCCGACGACATGAAAACCCTCCCCGGCCTCCGCGAAGATTCCCGCAAACTGCTTGAGAAGATCGGAAACCAATAAACCCTGCAATCGCACGACGCGCTGTAGGGAACGCCCTCCGTGGCGTTCCGCCTAACTGGACGCGTCCCATTGTTCTTCACCCAATTTGCAATCGCCTCCCCCGCTTGCGGCTTAGTAGCGATCAGACGCCGCGGATCGCTAAGCCGCAAGCGGGGATCGCGGAATGTGGACACTCGGGGATGGACGCGCCCAGTCCCGCGGAACGCCGCGGAGGGCGTTCCCTACAGCGCCTTGCGATTGCATGGGCGAATCATTCCTTCAGCGGCTGCATCTCGAAGTTGCGGAACAAGATCTCGAACCCTTCGCACTGAAACAGAATCCGCCCATCGCCCGGCGACGCGTCGTAAGCGACGTTCACCTGCTTGCCGTTCACGCTCACCGCAATCTGTTTGCCGCGGCATTCGATCGCGATCTTGGTCCATTCGCCGAGCGGGCTTTCGACGTCGTTCTTGCCTCGAGTATCGAGCAGTTCCTTGAAGTCGGGATCATGGTCGTTCCACCAAAGTTGCTTGTTCGCGAACGTCTTCGATTCGCCCCCCTTCTTCCAGCGCGGCCGTCTGTCCGGGCCGAACGCCACATCGCTTTTGAACTCGACGCGCTGCGACTTGCTGGGGATCGGAATCAGATCGCCAACGCACCCCTGGGCGAGCTGGCATTCGATGGAGGGCATCCACACTCCGCCGGCGCTGCCATGTTCGCCTTGAGCATGCAGCAGGATGCCCGAGTTGCGGACATACTTTCCGCCGTCAGTCCGCGTGCCCCATTTGAACTCGCCGACCAGGCGGTAGTCGCGGTAGGGGCGAGCGGTGGCGAGGTAGCCGAAGCCTTCGCCCGAGATATGCAGCACGCCGTCCTTGATCGCGAACACCTTCTTTGGATCATTGCGGCCCGAGTCCTTCAGCCAAGTCTCGAACCCCTTGAGGCCGTCGCCGGCGAACAGCTTCATTACCTTGTCGGGCCGCACCGGGCCATCTTCTTGGCCGGCAGCGGACGATGCGAGGGCGATCATAACTGTAAGTACAATGAGGCGAAACATGAGCGATTCTCCTGGAAGAGGGAGTCTCCAGCATAAAGCCGCGTGATCGACGAAGCGAGGAGTTCCGATCGGTTAGCCGCGACGCGCAGCGAAGCGCGGAATGGATGTCGGGCCTCGGCATGACACTCGGTCCGCGCTCCGCTGCGCGTCGCGGCTAACCGAGTAAGGAGGGGTCAATGATGAAAGACAGCGCACGCTACGCGAAGATCGTGGAATGGTCCGAAGAAGACCAGTGCTACATCGGAAGTGCTCCGGGTCTGCTCTTCGGCGGTTGTCACGGCGTCGATGAACAGAAGGTGTTTGAGGAACTTTGCCGAATTGCGGACGAAACCATTGAGCTTTATCGTGAAGACGGCAAGCCGCCGCCGACATGCGACCGTGATGTGCGCCGTGCAAAGGCGCTGGTTTTCAGTGGGTGCGAATCCCACCCGGCAGCTTGGTCATTCTAGCCGG
>JAIEPT010000314.1 GCA_019748295.1 Gemmataceae bacterium
TCCCGATGGTCGCCAACCCTGGGCTCTGCTGGGGAACGCTTTCAGCGTTCGCGGTCCCGTCCGCCCGCCCGAAAAATTTGCCGCGCCCGATGATAGCTTGAACGAGGCGCACCTTCAGCAACCGTTGCGGGCGAATTCGTTCTGCGCAAAAGTTCGTCCCCGGTTTGGTATGCTTGCGGAAGCCTTTGCGGGAGTTCCGAATGTCGTTGCTTTCCGAATCACATCAAGCGTTCGACCGTCTCTTGAAGCCGCTTCGAGATACCCTCTCAATGGGTTGAAACATAGTGCGGTCACTTTGGCATTTGCTGCCACAGCAGGCGTTTCGCTTCGGCCGCCTCGGTCCATGCATCCGGCATGAAGCACAGGTCGAACGTCATCCACTCCGGGGATTGGAGGCTGACTTCGGCGATGAGCGGAGTGAGCGGGATCTTTCCTTTTCCGAGTCGCTTGCGCGTGGGCAGGCCTTGCGACAGCAGCGATCCGTCGCCGTCGGCGAGGTGGACGTGGGTGATTAGGCCATCCAGCTTTTTCGCAAGTTCGACAGCGCCGTCAGCAAGCGTTTCCCCTTCGCCTGACCAGGCCGACTTGCCGCCTGCGATGACGTGAGCGGTCGCGGTATCGAAAAGGACGCCGAAGTTCGTGTTGCCCGCATCTCGAACGCGTCGCGCAAGTTCGACGATTTCGCTCGGCCGATTCAAAGGGAAGTTCGCCTCGAACTCCCAGCAAACTTGCACGCCGCGTTCGTTTGCTGACTTGGCACAGCGATCGAAGGCGGCCGCGATTCGGTCCATGGCGAGACGTGGATCCAGATTCCGCGGCAGCGTCGCTGTCGCCTCGGCGGTGTCGATGCGGATGCGGCGGATGCCGAGGTCTTCCGCGAACTGCAGGTTCTTGCGGAAGGCGTCCACATAGCTCGACGCATCGCTGACGCTGACGAGTTTCAGCGACCACAGGTCGGCGACGAGTGCCGAAAACTCCAAGCCATGCGACGTGACCAAGCGGGCGAATTTTTGGCGTTCCTCTCGCGTCGGCAAACTCTCGGGCGTCGGATGGGGTGCGAACGCGCCGAGTTCCACGCCGTCGTAGCCGAGGTTTTGCACGTGATGCGTGAGGACGTGAAAATCGCCTGCCGGTTGCTCCTGGCCGAAAAGAAAGCACCAACTGCCGATGGAGAGCTTGGGCATGATTTGCAACTTGCTTCTTGCCCCTCGTCCTTGGGCGGAGAAGGACAGGCGAGTGAGCGGAGATTGTGGTGAGATTGTATTTTCGACCGGCAGCGCCGCATAGACATGGGTGCGGAGCGTCGGCAGGCAGCATAGGATCTGCCGCTGCTGACCCTGATTCGTCGCTCGCCCTACTCCCCAAGGAGAGGAAGCACGACGCAAGGAATATCGCATGTCCGCTTCCGACGAACTCGGCGCCGCGGCCGACAAGATCGGCGTCGGCAGCGAGGTCATCGGCGACGTCAGGCCAGACGATCGTGGAAACCAGCGCATCTAACTTTGTTGAGGCGAGCGGCAAGAGATAGCCTACCTCCCTCTCCCTCCGGGAGAGGGTTGGGGTGAGGGTATGCCTACCTCCCTCTCCCTCCGGGAGAGGGTTGGGGTGAGGGCGCCTTTTTCTCGCGCAACGCCACGTCGCACGCCCTCACCCCCGGCCCCTCTCCCGGACCTCTCCCGGACTCTCCCGGAGGAGAGGGGAGAAATGCAGGCGCCGCTCGCCTTAGCGTTTCGCGCCCTCTCAATCAAGTTTCGGGGCCGTTTCGATCACGCGCATCGATTTCCAGATGCCGGTGCGGAAGCGGATCCAGAAGCAGGCCGCCATCGCCATGATGTAAGCCGTGGCGGCGCCCCAAGCGAAATAGACGCTGAGCCCGCGCGAGACGACGAAGTACGTCGGGATCACCATGATGGGCCAAGCGAGGCAGAAGGTCAGCAGCGAGACGAAGCGAGTATCTCCGGCGCCGCGCAACGCGAACGAAAAGGATACGTTGATCGCATCCGCCAGAGAATAGATCGCGACGCACATCAGCAGATTCGGCACGATGGCCGCGACGGCGGCGAAATCGCCCGTGTCTTCCGAACTGCGGAAAACCGAAACGAGCACATTCGGAATCGCCGCATACATGGCGGCGATGACGCACATGTAGCCGAAGATCCACTTGAGTCCGGTGTAGGTGCTTTTCTCAGCAAGGTCCGGGCGGTCGGCGCCGAGCCGTTGGCCCACGAGGATGGAAATCGCCTGGCCGAGCCCCATCATGGGCAAGAACGCGATCATGTTGAAGCGAACCGTGAGCGTGGTCGCGCCGAGTTGCGATTCGCCGAGGCGACCCACCATTTGCACGAAAAGATGGAAGACAAGCACATCCAGAAAAACCTGCATGCCTGCGGGGCCGCCGTAGCGCATGAGGCGAGCGAACAGGTCGCGCTCGAATCTCCAACCGGAGCCCGTGGCGAACTCCTCGCGGTATCGGCGTCGCAGAAACAATGCGAGCGCCAGCATCGCGGAGGCCCAGGAACCCGCAACCGTTGCCCACCCCGCGCCGGCAATGCCCCATTCGGGGAAGCCCAGGCGTCCGAAGATGAGCACGAGGGCGAGCAACACGTTGACGCCGGTGCCGAAAGCTTCGATTCCGAGCACGGTCCAGGTCTGTCCGCGGCCCGAGAAGAAGCCATTGATCGCCGCCATGATCATCATGGGCATGCCGGCGAACGAAAGGCATTGCAAGTAGGTTGTTTCCAGGGGCTGCAACGCTTCAGCATGTCCCCCCAGCGCGATCAGCCACGGGGCAGCGGGAACCATGAACAAGAACAGCAGGCCCCCGATCACTGAGAAGCGAATCGCCTGCCAGACTGCCGGGCCTACGCGGTGTTTTCGTCCCGCTCCCATGTACTGGGCGACGAAAGTCGAAGCGTATCCGGCGGTGACTTGCATGAAGCCGAAGAGCAGCCAAAACCACATCACTGCGGGGAAGGACGCGGTCATCTCGCGCGGATCGTGCCACGCGAGAAGGACGGTATCAAGAAAGACCTGCACCGTCATGAAGCTTTGGCTGACGATCAACGGCGCCGCCAACGCCAATAACTCTCGACTGCTGCCCGCATTCGATTCGTCAGCGGACGGCAAGGGCGCGGCGTCGCCTGCCATGATGCCGGTTTCCGAAGGCCGCGTTTCGACCACTTCCATGCTGTCTCGAGAAAAAGCGGAAACCCATGCCGATGAAGCGCCGTCGCGGTCTGGCTTTTCATGATACGGAATGCGTCCGCAAGGTTCGCGTCTTCGCGGCGCGGGGTGTTACGGTTTTCGTTTTTGGTTTCAGAGGATTCAAGCCTGGGATAACGCACTGTGCAGAACCAAAACCGAAGCCAAAAACCAGCCTTCGTGATCAGGTACGCTTGAACACGTCATTGTGCGAAATGGCGCCGAAACTGCCTTGTTTGACGTGGCTTCCTGACCCATCTGCGAGGGAGTTGTAACCAGAAATTCCGAACTACCAATCGACCGAGCGGGCTGACGCCTGCAAACGTTCCACTGACATCCCGGCGGTTTGCGGAAGCGGAGCCTTCGTGCGGCTGCGGCTGGGATAATTCGCCTACTTCAACCGTGCGGCCCTCCCCCTGGATGGGGATTCCTGCCGCACACTGGATAGGAAGCACGCCGTATGATGCGCAGTACCAGAACCGGACGTCAATTGTCTGTCTTCGCTCCTGAAACTCTCCCCTTCAAGGGCTCGCCCGAGACGACCCTTGGCGTCGAACTCGAATTGCAGATTATCGATCGTGACAGCGGCGAACTGGTTCCTGGCGCGGGCCGTTTGCTTGAGGCCAGCGAGGAGGAACATCTCAACAACGTCGTCGGCGAGTTTCTCTTGTCGATGATCGAAGTGAAGACGGACATTTGCCGAAATGTTTCGGAAGTTCGCGACACCCTGTTTCCCACGCTGCGTCGCGTAAAGACTCTTGCCGCCGCGCTCGGTTACGACCTCGCCTTGGGGGCGACCCATCCTTTCAGTCGAGCGAGCATGGGGGCCGTCTCGCCCGATCCGCGCTATCAGAAGATCCGCAAACGACAGGGGTGGCTTGCGTATCAAGAAGCGATTTTCGGTTTGCATGTCCATGTCGGCGTGCCCGACGGCGAATCGGCGATGGGGCTCATCAATCTGCTGACGCCCTACCTTCCGCACTTGCTCGCGCTCTCGGCGAATTCGCCGTTTTGGCAGGGACTGGACACCGAATTCGCATCCTGCCGCTCGGCGCAATTTCGGCCCTCGCCGCACGCGGGGATTCCGCAGCAGTGCGATACATGGGCGCACTTCTGCGACTACTGCCACATCCAGAAAGAATGCGGCGCCCTCGAATCGCCCAAGGATATTTACTGGGACATTCGGCCGCGGCACGATTTGGGCACTATCGAATTCCGCGTATGCGACGCGCCGGCCAGTTTGTCCACGCTGCTGGGGCTTACTTCGCTCATCCGCTGCATGGTGATCGACGGGCTTCGCATCCTCAAGGAACGGCCTGAAGTGGGGCAGGGGGATTTGGCGCAGATTTGGATGGCGGCGGAAAACAAGGCCCGCGCGGGGCGGTTCGGGCTTGCAGCCGAAATCGTGCGTCGCCCGGGCCGGCCCAAGTGCACGCTCGCGGATGATACCGCGGAGTTGATCGACCGGCTAATGCCGGTGGGGAAAGCAGCGGGCGAGGCGGAATTTCTCGACATGCTGAAGCCCGTCGATATCCACGACACCGGAGCGGAACGCCAGCGCCGGCTCTACCGGCAAACCGGAAGCTGGACCACCGTCATCGAAGAGATGAAGGGGCGCTGGGTGCAGGAAGTTGAAGAAACGCTATCGCGCGAAGAAACTTCTTCCGGCGCCCTTGTGGCATAGGTCGAAGGCCGTCATGCTCACTCTGATCGAAAACGCTGAAGTCTACGCCCCCGAGTATCGGGGGCGTGTTTCGTTGCTGTTCAACCAGACGATGCTCAAAGTCGGCCGCGTCGATCGGCGGGCGCTCGATGCGCTCGGCATCCCCTATGAGGCGATCGATGCGCAGGGCCGCTACGCCGTGCCTGGCCTGATCGATCCGCATGAGCATTTGTGCGGCGGCAGCGGCAACGGCGGATTCAGCACCGAATCCCCGCCGATCTTCTTCCGCGAAATCGTGATGGCCGGCATCACGACCGTCGTGGGCACTCTCGGCACTGATACGACCACGACGAAGCATCATGCTCTTCTCGCCCGGGTCAAAGGCCTTCGCGAAATGGGCCTCACCGCGTTCATGTACACCGGCGGCTACAATGTGCCGCCCTCGACGATCTGCGGTTCGGTTCGCGACGACATCATGCTGTTCGACGAGATCATCGGAGCAGGTGAAGTCGCCATCGCCGACTCTCGCTCCACCGATCCGGACCCGCATGAGTTGGCGAGGCTAGTGAACGATGCTTATGTCGCCGGCATGCTGGCGAACAAAGCAGGCGTCACGCATTTCCACGTCGGCGATCGACCGAGAGGCATGGCCATGCTGCGGACGGTCCTCGACGAGTACGATACGCTGCCGCAATCGCTTTACCCCACGCATATCGAGCGCAACGAAAAGCTGATGCTGGAGGGGATCGATCTGGTCAAACGCGGCTGCACCGCGGATATCGACGTGGTGGAAAAGGATTTGACCAAGTGGCTGCCCTTTTACCTCGATCATGGCGGCGACCCGGATCGGCTCACCGTGTCGTCCGACACGTTCATGACCGGGCCGCACAATCTCTTCGATCAGATCCGCGCCTGCATCCGCGAATGCGGCATGGGCATCGAGCGTATTCTGCCCTTCGCGACGACCAACACCGCCCGCGTGCTCAAATTGCCGACGAAGGGGCGCATTGCCGAAGCCATGGAAGCCGACCTGCTGGTGCTCGAACCCGGCTCCTACGACATCGTCGAGGTATTCGCGAAGGGCCAATGGCTCGTCCGCGGCGGCGGGCTTGCGGTGCAAGAAAAGTTCCTCGCGAAATCGGACCGCGACCTGCAGCTTGTCGGCAATCAGAGGAAGTGACCGAAGTTGATGGTCTGCAATCTCCATCGGCGAGCAGCCGCTGTTCGGCGGCTGGCATAGCGCACGCGGAAGTCTCGTCATGCCCAGACAGCACGAAGCCAAGACCGTCTGAGAGGAAGAGACATTTTCCGATGCTGTACCAGCCGCCTAACAGCGGCTGCTCGCCGCCGTCTGCGGTACTTGCCCGCTTGGTTCGAATTCCGGCGATAGCGGCGCCCGGTGGCTGGACCAGCGGACGACGCCGCGGTCGAGGACAAGCAGTTCGCCTTTGTCGAAGCGTTGCCAGCCGAAGGTGCTGAGCGGTTCGGAGGCGACGACGAACCCCTGATTGACCGTGTCGCCTTCCATCAAATCCACGACCAATTCGACATCCTCAAAGCGTCGGCTTTCGTGGCTGCCCACATGCACCTTGCGGAAGCAAAGCCCCTTATGGCCGGTCGCATCGTGATAAGCGAACAGCCGGCGGCCGTCGGAAAGCAGCACGTTCATGGTGCCGAATCGATTGAGGTCGGCGAGCACTTCATGAAGTCGACGCCAGCAGGCCTCGTCGTCGCAATGGGCGCCAAATTGGTCGAGCGAATGCATCAAGGTACAGAAGAGATGCTCCGAATCGGCCCCGCCGATGGGGCAATAGCGTCCCAGGGGCAAATCGCTATAGCCCGCGATGGTGCCGTTGTGGGCGAAACAATACTCGCGGCCACGTAGTTCGCGCATGAAGGGTTGCGTATCGCAGTGCGAAGGCGGCCCGCCCACGGTGCGATGACGGACATGAGCGATGTAGATCGGCGCGAGCAAGCCGTGGTACGACTCAAGGAAACTGGTGTAAGTGCTCGCGTGCCAGCGGAGCGGTTCTTTTACTAATGCGAGCGAGAGATCGGGATACCAGCCGAGTCCCCAGCCGTCGGCGTTTTCGTCGCCGCGCCGGCCGAATTCGTGAAGCGAAAAGTCCGCCGAGATCGGTTCCGCGAAGGATAAGCCCATCAACTCGCACATGGCGTTTGTCCGCGGCGATGCCGGCGCTCCGAGTAGCCCGATGAATCGCAGGCATTATACTCGCGAGCCGCTTCGCGACGCGATGCCAATCGACGAGCCGTCCGGCCGCCATCGATCACGATCGTTTGCCCGGCAATTGTTGTGCGCCACGCGTATTCGCCACTATCCGTTGACGCAACGCTCGGGTATGCTTCCGACTTTCGCGGAGCCGGAACATGCGAGCTTGGATCGTCGTCGGTGCGGGCACGGCCGTCAACTTGTGCCTGGGGATTCTGTATGCGTGGAGCGTCTGGAAATCGAATCTGGTGGGGAACGACCTGCATCCGCCCGGTTCCGCGATGGACGGGATCAACGAAGGCTGGACCTATCTGACGGATGCACAGGGAACCTGGGCGTATGCGCTGTGCGGTTTTTTGTTCGCCCTCGCCATGATTCCGGGCGGCCGGATTCAAGATCGCTTTGGGCCGCGAACGGGGGCGATTCTCGGCGGGATCTTCCTTGCTTCGGGCTGCTGCATTGCGGGATTGATGAAAAGCTATCTCGGATTGATCCTCGGCTTCGGCGTCCTCGGGGGCATCGGCATGGGGCTCGGTTACGCAGCGGCGACGCCAGCGGCGGTCAAGTGGTTCGGGCCTCATCAGCGCGGGTTGATCGTCGGCATCGTCGTCGGCGGGTTCGGCGCCGCAGCCATCTATGTGTCGCCTCTCGCAAAGCATCTGATCGGCAACTACGGATTGACCGGCAGCTTCCTGGCACTGGGCGGCCTATTCGCGGTCGTCATCATCGTGGCGGGTTCGCTGCTCCGTTGGCCGCCGCCGGATTACGTTGCGCCGAAGCCGCCCGAAGGATTCGGCGCCAAGCAGGCGATCACACGAAATGACTGGGCGCCGTCGGCCATGCTGCGGACGTTCCAATTTTACGCGCTCGTGCTCCTTTTTCTCGGCTCCGCCCAATCGGGTTTGCTTGTGATCGGCAACGCGTCGGCCCTTCTAGGAACGGCGGCCCGCGAATCCGCATTCCTTCGCGAAAATGCCTGGCTCCTGCCTGCGTTCGTCGGCCTGGTCAATGCCCTTGGCCGTGTGGGCACTGGCTTCTACTCCGACAAAATCGGTCGTCGCAACGCATACCTCCTGAACGGCGTCGTGTCTGCCGCGGTGCTGTTGGCGTTGCCGACCATTCTCGATTCGCATGACATCCGGCTTCTGTTCGTCGCCGTCGGCGTTGCCGCGTGGCAATATGGCGGCGGGCTGTCGCTGATGCCGGCCTACACGGCGGATTTCTTCGGATCCAAAAACCTCGGCATCAACTACGGTCTCGTTTTCCTCGGCTGGGGAGCGGCGTTCTTCGTGCCGCAGATCGCGGGATACATCAAGGATGCTTACGGATCGCTGCACCCGGCTTTCTACCTTTCGGGCGGATTGCTGCTCGCCGCCGTGGCGCTGTGCGCGATGTTGCGAAGGCCGATGCAGGCGGGAGAGATGAGAACCGGATGAGGACTCGTGGCGAGCGTCCAGGGCAGGGGTTAGTATGGGAGCAGTTGCGGATTCATTATTGATTTCGAGGCGTCGTCATGCGTGCGTTCTTTTGCCTGCTGCTTCCTTGTCTTGCATTCGCCGATGCGCCGACGACCTCGAAAGAAGGCCTGCAATCGTTGCATGATCTGGTCGGGACCTGGAAGGGGACCGGCACCTCCTTCGGTTCGCGTGAGGATCAGACCAAAGGCTTTTGGTCCGAAACGATCGCCTGCGAATGGCGGTTCGACAAGAACGACGTTCGCATGCGGTTTGCTTTCGAGAAGAGCAAGATTTTCGAAGCTGCCGAGCTTCGCTACGACCCCGCCGCCAAGAGCTATCGCCTTGCGGCCGAAACCACCGATGGGAAAAAAGAAACCTACGCGGGCGAACTCGAAGGCAAGACCCTTTCGCTGCTGCATGAAGAAGGAGCAACCGCCAAGCGAATGGTGTTTACGTTCCTGCATTCCAACCGCTTCCTCTACCGCGTCGAATCGAAGGCTCAAGGCAAGACGACGTTCGCAAAGCTCTTCCAGGTCGGCGCCACGAAAGAGGGCGTGCCCTTCGTCGCCGGCGACGGCAAACCGGAGTGCATCGTCTCGGGCGGACTCGGCTCGATGCCGGTGATGTTCCGCGGCCGGACCTACTATGTATGCTGCAGCGGCTGCCGCGACGAGTTCAACGCGGAGCCGGAGAAGTATGTGAAGGAGTTCGAGGCGAAGAAGGCGAAGAAGTAGCCGCCCGTTGTAGCGGTCGGCCCGTTTGCCGTTGTGGGGCGGTCTCCGACCGCCTCACACGGGCCGACCGTAGGTCTCCATGACGCTTCCGAGGACGAGTCCCTGGACGGCGGTCTGGGCATGACGCATTCGGATGGATGATGGAGACCTTCGGTCGGCCCGTGTGGGACGGTCAGAGACCGCCCCACAACGGGGGACGCATTCGGATGGATGATGGAGACCTTCGGTCGGCCCGTGTGGGACGGTCAGAGACCGCCCCACAACGGGCAGGAGACCCGCCCCACAACGGGCAGGAGACCCGCCCCACAACGGGCAGGAGACCCGCCCCACAATGGCAGCAACGGCATTCGTGGGACTGCTATTGCTTGCGGGAACCTGTAAAATCCCTTCATCACCCCAGCACGCTTCCCCTTTGACGGCTCCGAATGTTCCCCAACCACCGCCCGCGGCGACTGCGTCAGCATCCGGTGCTTCGCGATTTGGTTCGCGAAACCGACCTTGCGCCCAGCGACTTCATCTTGCCGCTCTTCGTCCGCCCCGGTCGCGGCATTCGCAAAGAGATCGTGTCGATGCCGGGCAATTTTCAGCTCAGCGTCGATACGCTCGTCGAGGAAGCCGGCAAAGCGCGTGACCTCGGCATCAAGGCGTTTATCCTCTTCGGCATCCCGGCCACGAAAGATGCCGTCGGCTCCAGTTCCTGGGACGAACACGGCATCGTCCACCAGGCATTGAAGGCTTTGCGAGAAGCGCACAAGGACGTGCTTCTCGTCACCGACGAATGCTTCTGCGAATACACGGACCATGGCCACTGCGGCCCGCTGTGCGATCTGGGCGGCGGACGAATGGATGTGGATAACGACGCCACGTTGCCCAATCTTGCCAAGCAATGCGTAAGCCACGTTAGGGCTGGGGCCGACATCGTCGCCCCGAGCGGCATGATGGACGGCATGGTGCAAGCCATCCGCAAGGGGCTCGATGAGGCTGGCTTCACGCGAACGCCGATCATGAGCTACGCCGCCAAGTATGCGAGCGGCTTCTATGGACCCTTCCGAGATGCGGCCGAATCGCCTCCGCAGTTCGGCGATCGGGCGGGCTATCAGATGGACCCAGCCAACACTGACGAAGCGATGCGC
This sequence comes from Gemmataceae bacterium, assembly GCA_019748295.1. Lineage (GTDB taxonomy): Bacteria > Planctomycetota > Planctomycetia > Gemmatales > Gemmataceae > JAIEPT01. Next base: position 10,419 of record JAIEPT010000314.1, read on the forward strand.
GAGGTGGCCCTCGACCTTGAGGAGGGGGCCGACATCATCATGGTGAAACCGGCCCTTTCCTATCTCGATGTCATTCGCCGAGTGAAGGACCGCTTCGGCGTTCCGACGGCCGCGTACAACGTGTCGGGCGAATTCGCGATGGTGAAAGCTGCGGCTCAGCGCGGTTGGATCGACGAACGCCGCGTCGCGTTGGAAATCCTCACGAGCATCAAACGAGCGGGCGCGGACATGATTTTGACGTATCATGCGATGGATGCGGCACGGTGGCTTAAATAGTGGTTGCAAGCCCAGGGGCGAGCGCAGCGAGTTCCTGGGATCCAAACCGTAAACGTAATCGCGCTTCCGACACTCTGATCCCAGGAACTCGCTGTGCTCGCCCCTGGGCTTGGGCTTGATAACTTACTTTCGGATTTGTCTCCGTGTTGAACTCCTTCTCAACTTCAGGGACTCGCGGAAATGCTCGTTGGTAAGCTTCTCGGCCCCTACAAGGTGGATAAGGAACTCGGCTCCGGCGCCATGGGGTCGGTGTATCGCGGCATTCACCAAGAGACCGGCGAGCGCGTTGCGATCAAGATGATCTCGATCGGGCTTTCCACCAACAAATCCGCCATTGATCGCTTCAAACGCGAAGTCGCCATCCTCAAGCAGTTCGATCACCGCAACATCGCAAAATTCATCACGAGCGGCCGAGTCGCGAATACGCCGTTCTTCATCATGGAGTTTCTTGAAGGCGAATCGCTTGACCACGTCATCGCGCGGCGCGGCCGAATTTCCTGGGAAGAACTGGTTCCCATCGGCACCCAACTCTGCGCGGCTCTCGAACAGGCCCATTCGAAGGGCATCATCCATCGCGATTTGAAGCCTTCGAACCTGATGATCCTCAAGGACGGGACCGTCAAGCTCACCGATTTCGGCATCGCGAAGGACGACGACGCCACCGCGCTCACGGCGGCGAATTCGACGTTGGGCACGGCCGCGTACATGTCGCCCGAACAATGCCACGGCAAGGATCTCACGCCGAAGTCGGATCTGTATTCGATGGGCGTCATGTTCTATGAGTTGATCACGGGGCGAAAGCCGTTCATGGCCGACAGCGCGATGGAGATGTTCAAGCTGCACACGAAGGGGACATTCCCGCGTCCCTCGAAGATCGTGCTGGAATTGCCGATCTGGCTCGACACCCTGATCTGCCAGCTCATGGAGAAGAAGCCCGACCAACGGCCGCTGAATGCCGCCAAGGTCGCGGAGGCGTTGCTGGAGATTCAAGAACGCGTTTCCTCGCAGGTGAGTGCGGGCGTCACCGTCGCCAAGCGGAGGAAAGGGGAGAAGGCGGGCACGGAGCTGGCGCTCGACGAAGCGGACAAGGAAATCGCCCGCACGATGATCGGCAAGAAGACGAAGAAGAAGAAAACCCCACCGATTTACGCCCAAAACTGGTTCACGCTGTCGGCCGTGGGCGTGATGGTGCTGCTCCTGGGCTTCTTCGTTTGGTGGGCGTTCATCAAGGCGCCAAGTCCCGAGGCATTGGTAGCCAAGCTGGAGACGATGGCGACGACGGACGACGGCAAGCGCGAAGCGCGCGACACGGTGATCCCCGAGTTTTTGAAGGCGTATCCCAATCATCCGCTCACGGGCAAAGTGGCCGAGTGGCGGGATCGCATCGACCTGGAGACGACCGAACGCCAAACAATGAATCGGCGAAAGTCAGGCCGATTCCAACCGGACGATGCCGGCGAAAAAACGGCCTGGACCGCACTCGACGACGAGGAAGTCGGCAAGCTCGACGAAGCCAATCGGCGCTGGCAGGACTTGCTTGCCGCCAAGAAGAGCGACGATCGCGACCAACGCGGCTTCGGCCTGCTCGCGGAGAAGTACCTGAAGGAATACAAATCGGTCGACGATCTCTCCAAGGACCTTCGACGCAAGCTGGCCGAGGAGCAAGCGCTCGGCAAGAAGGCGAAGGGGGATACCGAGGCGGAGCAGATCGCCCTGGATGCGACCCGCGGCGAGATGGAAGAGAAGTACGAGAAAGCGAAAGTCCACTGGGACGACCTGAAGAAGCATTCCGACGGCCAAGCCGACTTGCGTCGCTGGTGGCTGCTGGCATCCAAGCGGGTGCGGGATCTGACGACGAAATAAATGCGAGGGATACGCTGGCGAGCAGCCGCTGTTAGGCGGCTGGTACAGCGTCCCGCAAGAGTCTCGCGATCTCAGACCGTTGCTCTTCAGGATCGTCTGAGCATGAAGAGACTCTTGCGGGACGCTGTACCAGCCGCCTAAGGCGAGCGGCAGGAGCTAGTCTAACTCCTTCTCCCTCCGGGAGAGGGTTAGGGTGAAGGCGCCTTTTCTCGCGTGACGCCACGTCGCACGCCCTCACCCCCGGCCCCTCTCCCGGAGGGTGAGGGGAGAAACGCAGGCGCCGCTCGCCTAACAGCGGCTGCTCGCCTCGATGCGGCGAAGGCAACACGTAATCACGGAGCACTCATGAATCGAGCACGAAGCGAAGCGGCGTTTGCGAAGGCTTGCGAGGTCATTCCTGGCGGCGTCAACAGCCCGGCCCGGGCCTTCGGCGGCGTCGGCGGCAAGCCGATCTTCGTCGCGCGCGGCGAAGGCGCTTACCTCATCGATCTCGACGGCAACCGCTACCTCGATTACGTGCAATCGTGGGGACCGCTCATCCTTGGGCATTGCCATCCGCGCGTCGTGCAGGCGGTCAACGATGCTATGAGCCAAGGAGCCACCTTCGGCGCCCCGACCGAAATCGAAACGCAGTTGGCCGAAGTCATTCGTTCGATGATGCCGTCGATCGAAATGGTTCGCATGGTCAGCTCGGGCACGGAAGCCTCGATGAGCGCCATTCGCCTGGCGCGCGGCTTCACGGGACGCGACGTCATCATCAAGTTCGCGGGATGCTATCACGGGCATGTGGATAGCCTGCTGGTCTCGGCCGGTTCCAGCGCGCTGACGTTGGGCGTGCCCAATTCTCCTGGCATTCCCAAGGGCTGCACGCAGGACACGCTTGTTCTGCGGTACAACGACGTCGCAGCCCTCCAGGAAGCATTCCGCCTTCGCGGCGACCAAATCGCGGGCATTATTCTGGAGCCGGTCGTCGGCAACATGGGACTAGTCGTCCCGAGCGAAGCGTTTCGCCGTGAGTTGCGGTCGCTCACGCAGAAGCATGGCGCCTTGCTCATATACGATGAGGTGATGACTGGGTTCCGTTTGTCGCCAGGCGGAGCCCAACAACTGTTCGGCGAAAAGCCGGATCTCACCGTGCTCGGGAAGGTGGTTGGCGGCGGCTTGCCGGTCGGCGCCTACGGCGGTCGGGCCGACATCATGCGGAAGATCATGCCCGCGGGCCCCGTCTTCCAGGCCGGCACGCTGTCCGGCAATCCCCTCGCCATGGCGGCGGGACTCGCGACGCTCAACGAACTTCGCGAACGCAATCCGTATCCGAAGCTTGAGGCTCTCGGGGCACGGCTCGAATCGGGCATCCGCAAGGCATGCGTGGAGACGAAGACGCCGCATCATTTCGCTCGCGTAGGCTCCATGTGGACGCTGTTTTTCAATCATCGCCCCGTCGCCGACTACGACACGGCGAAGACGAGCGATGTGGCCAAGTTCGGCCGATTCTTCTGGGCGATGATGGATCGCGGCTTCTATTTGCCGTGCAGCCAATTCGAGGCGGCGTTCCTCTCCACGGCGATGACGGAAGCCGAGATCGACCGAACCATCGGAGCCGTCCGCGCCTCGCTTCTTGCGATTGGGTAAACTGAAAGAACGCGATAGCCCGAGCATATGGATTTCACGCCCAGAGGGGCCTGTCGCGAAACGCTGAAGCGGGATGCATGGCGAAAAAGAAAAAGAACCGGGTGGAACTGCGGAAAAACCGCAACAAGCCCGCGCGGATCAACGACTGGACCCAGTCGTTTCAGGATCACGGATTCGCCGAGGAGGCGACTCACGGCGGCGAACGCGTGCGCGCCAAAGGGGATCTTTCGCGGAAGCGAACCGTCATGCAAGACGGAGGCGAACCCGGAAAGTCGGATGCGGAACCGACCTCGATGCCTTCCGGCGAGAACAAAGACTTTCTCCGCGGCCGAGTGATGCGGGTCCATGGCCTCATCTGCGTTGTCGCCGGGCAGGACGGTAAGGAGTACAAGTGTCGCACGCGCCGTTTGCTCAAGTCGCTTCTCACGGACGGACGGAACATCGTTGCGCCAGGCGATCAGGTCTTTTTCCGCCCTTCGCTGAATGACGAAGGGTTTATCGAACAGGTCGAACCACGACATGGAGTTCTCACTCGGGAATCGAAAGGGCGCGAGCATGTGCTCGTCGCCAATGTGGATCAAGTCGTCATCGTCATGGCGTTGGTCGAGCCGGACCTGAAGCCGCACCTCATCGACCGTTACTTGGCTAGCGCGGAGCAGGGGGGGATTCGGCCGATCCTGTGTCTGAACAAAGTTGATCTCGTCGATCCGGCGGAGTATCAGCCCGTGGTCGGCTTCTACAGCCAGCTCGGTGTGCCAACGATTTTGGCGAGTGCCGAGACCGGGTTCGGCGTCGAGCGTTTGCGGCGATTGCTGAAGGATCGCCAGACGGTTTTCTCGGGGCAAAGCGGCGTGGGCAAGTCGTCGCTGCTCAATGCGGTGCAACCGGGGCTGGGGCTCCATGTGCGAACGGTCAGCACCGTCAATCAAAAGGGCCGGCACACGACGACGACGACTCAGCTGCTTCAACTGCCGTTCGGCGGCTGGGTCGTCGATACGCCGGGCATTCGGCAGTTCAAGCTATGGGACATGGCTTCGGAAGACGTGGAAGGCTTTTTCAGCGAGTTCCGCCCCTTCGTCGCCTTGTGTGGTTTCCCGGATTGCACGCACACGCACGAACTGCGCTGCGGCGTGAAGAAGGCCGTGGCGGATCGACGGATCAGCGAGCGTCGCTATTTCAGCTACCTGGGCATGTCCGAAGGGACCGCCGACGAGAAGCTGCCTGACGAAGAGTGACCGCATAGGATGAAGCTAGGCGAGCCGGGAGCGTTAGCGACCGGTGGTGAATGGTAGACCTCCGGTCGCTGACGCTCCCGGCTCTTCGACTGGAGATGGCACGATGAAGCAACTCACCATCATGGTCCGCCCCTTCCGCGCGGAAGCAGTGCTGAAGACCATTCAAGATCTCGAAATCAATGCGTGCCTCGTCCGCGAAGCGAAAGGCTTCAGCCGGCAAAAGGCATATCTCGATCGCTACCAGGGGAGCGAATACAGCATGGCGTTTATCCCGAAGGTGGAGATCACCGTCTGGATCAACGATCAGCGATCCAACGATGTGATCGACAAAATCGTGCGAGCCGCTCGAACCGGGCGCATCGGCGACGGCAAAGTTTTCGTGATGGATGTCTGTTGGCCGGGGGCGATGGAGTTCTAGGAAACTTCGATTTTCCTGATTTTTTCCGCCCGAAACCGCAGCTGAAGCCGCCTCGGCGAACGAAGAAAGCCCTCGTGGAGAGGGGCTTTCCTTAGGCGAGCTGCAAAAGCTAGTCTACCTCCCTCTCCCTCCGGGTGAGGGTTGGGGTGACTTTTCTCGCGCAGCACCACGTCGCACGCCCTCACCCCCGGCCCCCTCTCCCGGAGGGAGAGGGGAGAAATGCAGGCGCCGCTCGCCTCAAGGAGCCGCGCACGCAGTAAGCCGTTTTGCGGG
>JAIEPT010000085.1 GCA_019748295.1 Gemmataceae bacterium
TATGCGATCATGCCCGCAGCCTCAACCGAAGGTCCAGCCCAACCCGGACGTTATTTGTGAAACGGACCACTTAGCGATCCGACCACGCGGATCGCTAAGGCGAGCGGCGCCTGTATTTCTCCCCTCTCCCTCCGGGAGAGTCCGGGGGGAGGGCGTGCGACGTGGCCTTTCGCGAGAAAAGGCACGCTCACCCCAACCCTCACCCGGAGGGAGAGGGAGGTAGGCTAGCACCTTCCGCTCGCCTAAGCCGCAAGCGGGGAATCCCGTCTGTTGATGAAGTGCTCTGGGACGCGTCCAGTCATGCGGAACGCCACGGAGGGCGTTCCCTACAGGGCGATATGTAACCGCTTGGTTTTAGCTTCCCAGCCTTCCTATCCTCAAAATCGCTTTATTCCCCCTGTCTGTTGCCGATCGCAGATTCGTTGCAGTCCATCCCGTCCCCGCGTCGATGATAAACGGGCATGGTCGACGGCGTTCGGCCACTTCCCCCGTTCTTCCAGGCCGGCAACGCTTTCTCCAAGGAACGACGGCATGTTTCGCAACCTCGGTTCCTTCACCGTCCGCCATCCCTGGCTCATCTGCGCGCTTTGGCTCCTCCTCGGAACGGGGATCGCCCTGGTCGCTCCCCCCTGGGAATCGAGCACGCAGGACGACGACGTGCGGTTCGTCCCGGATCGCTTCACGAGCGTGCGCGCCTACAAGCTGCTTGAGAAGGCGTTTCCTCAGGATGTGTTCGCCAGCAAGATCGTCTTCGCGGTCGAACGCAACGATCGGCAACTCGATGCGGACGACTATCGCCTGATCGATCAACTCGTGACGGATCTCGAGGGGCTGAAGTCGTCGGCTGCCGAACTCAAGATCGCGAAGATCGAATCGTGCCGCGATGGATTGCTCGGCTTTCGCCTCGTAAGCCCCGATCAGCAATGCACGCTCATCATGGTGTCGCTGGAAACGCCCTACCTCGCCGCGGCCACCTCGAAGGCGGTCGAGAAGGCGGAGGCGATCGTCAAGGCTCGTCTCGCCGAGTTCCCGCAAGGGCCGCAAGTCTTCGCGACGGGCGCCGCGGGGATTGGCCGCGACCTCGGCAAGGCGTCGCTGCATGGGCTGGATGGGACGACGTGGGCGACGATCATTCTCGTCGTGGTCGTGTTGCTCGCAGTCTATCGGGCGCCGCTGTTGGCGTTGATTCCGCTGGCGACGATCGCGCTATCGGTCTGGGTGTCGTTGAATCTGCTCGCGTGCATGACGCAGATTCCGGGCGTGCACTTGGTCAACATTTCCAAGATCTTCGCGATCGTGATCCTCTATGGGGCCGGGACGGACTACTGTCTGTTTCTGATCAGCCGATATCGCGAGGAGTTGAATCGTGGCCGCGAACCGCAAGCGGCCATCGCGCGGGCGGTGGGGGGTGTCGGCGAAGCACTCGCCGCCAGCGCGGGGACGGTGATGGTCGGCCTCGGCATGATGGCGTTCGCCGAGTTTGCCAAGGTCCGCTATGCGGGGCCGGCCATCGCCTGCAGTTTGGGCGTCGCGTTAGTCGCATCCTTGACGTTGACGCCTGCATTGCTTCGCATCTTCGGCCGAGCCGCGTTTTGGCCGGGCCGGGCGCCGATGCCCACGCTGCATGAGAAGATGCTTCGCAAGCTCAAGATGCAAAGCCTTGGGTTCTGGGATTGGGTCAGCAGGAAGGTGGCTGCTCGCCCGGCGCTGGTGTGGGGCGTGTCGGTCCTCGTGCTGTTGCCGCTCGTGTTGCTGGGTCTCAAGGTGCAGCCCAACTATCGCGCCACCGGCGAATTGTCGCCCAACGCCGAGAGCTTGCAAGGGCTGGCCGCCATCCAACGTCACTTCGAACCGGGCGAAGTGGGCCCGATCACCGTGCTCTTGACCTCGAAGACCGATTGGGAAACACGCGAAGGCATGGTGCATCTCAAGCATCTGAGCCGCGGTTTCGCTCGGCTTCCGAACGTGGCCGAGGTTCGCAGTCTGCCGCAACCGCTCGGAGTGCAGGTTCCTGAAATGCAGGGACATGCCGAAGGCGGCTGGTTGGTGCGACTGCTCACGCTGATCCAACCGCACATGGCTCACCTGCGCGAAGAGGTGCACCAGCGGGCGAAGGAACGCTTCCTTGCAAAGGTGGAGGACGAAGAAGGCGCCGTGCAGCATGTGGCTCGCCTCGACGTCGTTCTCAAGAGCGATCCGTTCGACGCGGCCAGCACCGAGACGCTGACGCTGATCGAAACCTGGCTCCGCGAAGAGATGCCGCGCTACACGCTGCTCGGCCCGGACGTCCACAGCGAATGCTATGGCGTGACCGCGACGGCACGCGACCTTGCGGTCGTCACCGAAAGCGATCGCCATCGCGTCAATGGCCTCGTGCTGGCGGCGATCTTCGTGATCCTGTTCGTACTCGTCCGCCGCTTCTGGATGACGTGCTACCTGCTAGTGACCGTGCTGGCAAGCTACTTCGCATCGCTCGGCGCCACGATGCTGTTCGGCGGCATGATCACCGGACAGCCGATGAACACGCTCGATTGGCGTGTGCCGTTCTTCCTGTTCACGATCCTGATCGCGGTCGGCGAAGACTACAACATTTTGCTGATCAGCCGGGCGATCGAGGAAACGAAGCGCTACGGCAGCGTGGAGGGGATGCGACGCGCCCTCGCGAAGACGGGCGGCGCCATCACGTCATGCGGCCTCATCATGGCGGGCACCTTCGCGACGCTGATGTTCGCCGGGCTCAATACGCTGGTGCAAATCGGCTTCGCCCTCGCCTTCGGCGTCCTGATCGACACCTTCCTCGTGCGGCCATTCCTGGCGCCGGCATTCGCGATGCTGTTCTGGCACGAGAAGGCGGACCCGAAAGCAGAGCCCGCGAAGCCGTCCGCGAAAGCGGGGAAGAAAGCGCTGCGGCGCATCCTGGGCGAAGAGATGCGCCGAGCGGCATGAGCAATTCCGCTTGCGGCTTAGAGCAATTGCAGATCGACGTAGCGACGAACGTCGCGTTCTGTAGGGAACGCCCTCCGTGGCGTTCCGCCGAACTGGACGATGTCGGCTCCAGCAATCCATCTGCAACAACTGGCTGAGCGGTAATGCGTGGCGTCAAAGACAAGTCGAGGATTTGGCGGATTGTAGGATGGTGGGGGCCGACATCGTCCAGTTTGGCGGAACGCCACGGAGGGCGTTCCCTACAGAACGCAACGTTCGTCGCCACATGAAACTGCAAGCCGCTTCAGCGATCCGGAATATCCCTGCGAACGCTTCCTAACAATCAGGATGCGTGGGTCTTCAATTTGCAATTCGAAATCTGCAATTTGCAATGAGTTTATCTTCCCTGCACGCGCTGCTTGGTGCGTTGCAGCTTGCGGCGGACTTCCTCGTAGCGGTCGTCCTTCTTGCGGCGGCCTTCCTCGTCGTAGAGACGGATCGAACGCTCCCACGCGGTTTGGGCGGATTCCATGAGATTGAGGCGGAAGTAGACGTCGCCAAGATGATCCCACAGCACCGCGTCGTCCCCCTCGGGCAACTTCACGGCTCGCTCCAGCTCGCGGCGGGCTTCCTCGACCTTCCCCTGGCGGAACAGCACCCAGCCAAGGCTGTCCACGTACGCGGCATGATCGAGGTTGTCGTCGGGGCTGGCCATCGTCCGCTGCTTCTTGTCGAGGTCGAGCGCGCGGCGGATCATCTCCTCGGCGTCCTTCAGGTTTTTCCCCTGGTCGGCCCATAGGTAGCCAAGGTCGTTGTTGGCCGTCACGTTGCCGGGATCGACCTTCAATATTTCCTGGAGCTGTTCCTCGCTCTGCGCGGACTTCTTCATCGCCGAGTAGACGTTCGACAGCAGATAGCGCACTTCCAGGTCGTCCCCCGGGCCGGTGAATTCCTTGAACATGTCCTTGCACTCGGCTTCAGCCTTGTCGTACTGCTCGGCACGAAGATGCAGACGCACCTTGAGATGGCGAACCGTGAAGCGGTCGCGGTCGCCGGCGTTTTTCAGCGCGAGGTCAACCTGGGCGAACGCCTCGGGGTGGCGGTTGAGTTGGGAGTAAGCCTTGGCGGAATCGATATAGAAGAGAATGCGATTCGTCGCCTGGCTCTTGCCGCGCCCTTCCTTGCAGACGCGCAGGATCTCGTCGTACTTCTTCACCTTCCACAGCGTTCGCAGAAGTCCGCCGTAAAGGATGGCCTCGTTGTTGACGTTGGGCCGCACGAGGGCTTCGCGGTAGAACTTCTCGGCCTCTTCGTTTTTCTTGTGCTTATCGGCGAGTACGGCGAGCAGGTGGAGCGTCTCGTAGCGGATGTCCTTGTCTCGTTCGACTTGCCAAAAGGCGATGCGGACCAGATCCTTCGACAGGTCGCCGTCGTCACGTAAGGCATCGATCATCGCCTTCGCCTGTTGGCCGGCGAGGCGGGTTCCGGGCGGCTCGGCCTTGTCGTTCGCCTTGGCGAGCGTGTCGTTCAGCAAGGCGAGCGTGCGAAACGATCCCTTGCCTTGGTCCTTGAAGAGCCGAAACAGGTCGCGGTAGAGATCCTCGCTCGGCGATTGATCCGCGAGCGTACGATACAGCTTTTCCGCCGCCTCCCCCTTGCCGGCCTCGCCGTATTGCTTGGCGAGCGTCAGCTTCAGCGTGAGATTATGGGGGTCGATCTGGACGGATTGCTCGAGCCAGGGAACGATTTCGTTGGTCCGCTTGAGGTGCTTGAGCAGGTCGATTTTCAAATCGTAGGGCTCATTGCCGACGGGGCGCTGCAAAAGATACTGGTCGAGGTAGACCAACGCTTCTTCCTGCCGATTTCGCTCCAGTGCGATTTGAGCGAGTCGGAAGTGAAGCCGGCCCGCGCTTTCGGGCGAACGCTTGATCGCTTCGCGGTAGGCGGCCATCGCTTCATCGAGCTTCTTGGTTTTGCGATGCAGCGTGCCGAGCCGTTCATAGGTGTCGGCCGAGCGGGCGATGATCGCTTCGCGCGAGAAGTTGCCGTGATCGAGCAGCATGTCGGGGCGATCAAGGATCTGCACCGCCTTGGTCAGGGCCTTGATGGCGCCCTTCCAATCGGAATCCGTTTCGAGCAGATGGCCGAGGTCCAGGTACATTTGCTGGGCGACTTCGGGGTGCGATTCCTTGAGATCGCGGACGGCCAAGCCTTTTTCAAGCGACTCGCGTGCTTCCTTGAAGTTGCCGAGGGTCTTGTGCAGGCGGGCGACGGCGAACCATGCGTCGTGGTGGTTGGGGTCGATGTCGAGCGCCTTCTTGGCCAAAGCAAGCGCATCAGTGGGGCGTTCCAGCGCGAGCAGGATCGGCACCTGGGCCATCAGCGGCGAGGCCGCCTTGGGATTGAGGCGTGCCGATTCCTCGAACGATTTGATCGCTTCGAGAAGCCGGTCGTCCTTCTCGCAGAGCAAGCCGAGGGTGTAGAAGTGCAAAGCCTGTCTCACGTCCACCTCTTCGCGGGTGGTGGGCCGTTCGGGCTGAAACGGCTTGGGCGAATCCTCGCGCGGAAAGTTCTGAGCCCACGCGGCATGGGCCGTGAGGACCATGAAACAACACGCGGCGACGATCCTGCATCGGAGCATGGCGAAATCCTTTCGGCCGGAGCCAATGCGCGGATTCTACCCCGGAGAGGGGAAGCGTGCCAAGACAGGTTCGGAGGAGGCAATGACGACGTTCGACAATCGATCCACGCCCAGGGGCGAGCGTAGCGAGCTCCTGGGATGGGAGCGTCGGAAGGGCGATATGGTTACGGTCTGGATCCCAGGAGTACCCGATGGTCGCCCCTGGGCTTGGAGTTTGTCCAAGTTCTTTTCGTCATTTCCCTCGAATTCCCCAGTTTCTCCGTCCCCGTGTCGCGAAGAGGCGTTGGCCTTGACACTCCATTTCGCGCGTTCTATAAGCCGCCGCTCGCGGAGATGGACTTGCATCTCGCGAGGAAGCAGCTTTGCCGCGGATCGGGGAACGCCGGGGCGAAGCCATGCGGCAACGGGGCGGACGGGGAACGGCAGTGGGTCATCCAAGCGCGGAAGCACGCAGACGATGGGGAAAGGCCGCCCTGGTCATGGCGTGTCTGTTTTTCTCCTCGTTCGCTTTCGCCCAACGGCCGCTGAACACCTCCCTCGTCGTTCCGGGCGACGCCAAACCGATCAGCATCATCACCGACAACCTGACCACCTGGCAGGAAGGCACGACACGCGTCCTCATGCTGCGAGGCAAAGTCCTCGTCGAGCAGGGAACGAATGCCGTCCGCTCCGGCGACATGGTGATCTGGGTCGATGAGAAGACGCGCCAGGAATCGGGCGTCTTCATGGTCGACGTCTATAGCGAAGGGGAAACCACCCTGGACCGCGGACCGCAACACGAAAGCGGTTTGGGCGCATTGCTCAAGATGAGCACACGCGGCGAAATCCGCATGAAGTCGTATGCGACCGCGGCTCAAACGAAAGATCTCAGCAGCGATCCGCTCTATCGCAAAGCCAAGCAAGCACGCAGCGCTCAGCCGAGCACGGCGAAGGTCGATGCCAAGCCGGCTCCTTTCGCCCCTCCTGCCGCCCCTTCTGCCGCTGCTCCTCCGCCGATCATGCAGACGGGCGCGACGGCGCCGAGTCCTTTTGCCGCTCCGCCGATGCCGCCGAGCGGACCTTCCGCGATCAACACGCCGCCGCCGATGTTGCCGCCCGAACTGCGGAACTCGGCCGAGCCGTTGCGTCCGATCTCCAGCGCCACGGAACCGATTCAACCCGTGCAGGCGGTGACGCCCGTGCCTGGCGTTCCTGGTCCCACCGATGTTCCGCCTCCGCCGATTCAGTTTCCGCAACCCGGTCCTGGTGTGGCTCCGGCGCCCGGCCCCGTGCCGTCGCCCGGCAACGCCGACCTGCGCAAACTGATCATTCGGCCTCGTTCGTCGCAAGATATCCAAGCTCGCAACTTCCCGCTTCCCAGCGGCGAAACCGCGGTCGTCGTGACGACGGGCGTCATCCTCTCGGTGCAGGACCCCGCGAATCCGCAGGGCAACCTCGACATCGAAGCGGATCGCCTCGTCTTCTGGACCAAGGAAAACCCGCAGAAGCTCTTCGGCAACATGACGAGCCCGAGTGGCGATCAGTCGAAGCAGATGGAGTTTTTCCTCTCCGGCCACGTCGAGATTCGCTCGAAGTCCGGCGTAGAACAGGTCACGCTGCGGGCGGACCATGTCTATTACGATGTGGGCCGCAGCGTCGCGATCGCCATCCAGGGCGACATCGAAATTCAGGATCCGAAGTCCCCCTACCCCGTTCACATGCGGGCTGACGAACTGCTGCAACTGAATTCGAAGGTGTGGACCGCCGACAACGCGGTCATCTATTCCAGCATCCTGCCTTCCGACCCGCAGCTTCGCGTCGAAGTGCGGCAGATGCGGCTCACCGACAGCGACCTGCCGCGCCGCTCGATCTTCGGCCGAACCATCGTCGATCGGAACACCGGCGCCCCCAAGCAAGAAAAGCTGATCCTCTTCGAGGGACAGCAAAACTACGTCTACATCGGTCAGGTGCCGGTCCTCTATTTTCCCTGGTTGCGGACCAACTCGAAGCGCCCCTTCGGCCCGCTCGAGGGATTGGACTTCGGCTTCAACCGGGTCTACGGCTTCCAGGTTTACACGAAGTTCGATCTCTTCGAACTGTTCGGCACGACGCCGCCCGAAGGCGTTTCCTCGAAACTGTTCGTCGACTACATGGACCGCCGCGGTCCCGCGCTCGGCAATCGAACCGACTATTTCGGCAACGACGCGTTCGACATTCCCAACAAGTACAGCGGTTCGCTCAGGGCCTACGGCATCTACGATCAGGCCTACGACATCCTCGGCGGCGATCGAGGCCGGGTCGTTTACGTGACGCCGACGACGACGCAGGGCGTCAGCCATCCGGATTTCCGCGGGCGAATCAATTGGCGCAATCGCGTGGACGAACTGCCGAACGGCTTCAGCGTGCTGTCGCAAGTCGCGTTCATCAGCGATCGCAATTTTCTGGAGCAGTACTTCTTCAACGAGTGGATCAACGACATCAATCAGGAGACGTTCGTCCAGGTCAAGCAACAGAATGAGAACCGCGCCTGGACCTTGCTCGCTCAGCCGCGCACCCGCAGTTGGATCAACGAAACGGAATGGTATCCGAAGGCGGACGCCTACTTGATCGGTCAGGATCTCTTCGACCGCTTCACGTTCACGAGCCGAAACTCGGCAGGCGCCGGCCGCACCCGCACCGTCAACGATCCGCCGTTCTCGTACTTCCCGACCGACATGCGTGCCGCTTCAGGCGGGTCGCCGACCATCGGCCGATTCGACACGTGGAACGAGCTGTCGCTGCCGTTGAGCGTGGGCGATTTCCGCGTCGTCCCCTACATTCGAGGCGATGCGGCTTACTACACGGACAACAACGCCGGCAATGACGTGGGCCGATTTTACGGAGCCGCGGGCGTGCGGGCCAGCGTGCCGCTGTCGAAGTTCTACTCGACGCCGTACAGCGAGCTGTTCAATGTGGACACGCTGTATCACAAGATCCTGCTCAGCGCGAACTACTACGTGGCGGGCACGAACGTCGGCTACGACGAACTGCCGCAGATGGACCGCCTCAACGACGATGCCTCCGATCAGTCGCTGCGAAACATCCGGCCTTGGCAACTCAAGTTCATCGACCCCGCCACCGCCAACCTGCTTCTGAAGAAGCCGCTGTTCGATCCGCAAAACTATGCCGTTCGCAGGCTCGTCGATACCCGCATCGATACGCTCGACGACATCAACGTCGCCCAGTTCGGCATCCGCCAACGGTTGCAGACGAAACGCGGTTTCCCCGGCGACGAGCACGTCGTCGACTGGATGATGCTCGACCTTCGCGTCTCCGTGTTCCCGCAAGGACAGACGCAGAACTTCGGCGAACGCTGGGGCATCTTCGAATACGACTACGTTTGGAACGTCGGCGACCGCACGGCCTTGCTTACTCGCGGGCTCGTCGATCCGTTCCCCGAAGGTCCGCGCGTCTTCAATGTGGCGGGACAGTACAACCGGCCGGACGGCATGCAATTCACGTTGGGATACCGCACAATCGATCCCATCGACAGCCGGGCGGTCATCGCACAGGTGGCCTACCAGTTCAGCCCGAAATACTACATAACGGGATCAGGCGTGTGGGACATCGGCCTCAAGCAGGATTTCTACTCCTTCGGCATCACGCGCATCGGCACCGACCTGCAGGTCACGCTCGGTCTCTCGTACAACTCGACGATCAACAACTTCGGCGTGAACTTCAGCATCATTCCGAACCTCGCCCGCCCCGAGCCGGGAACGGCATTCTTGAACAACAACAACAACCCGAACCAGCGCCGATAGCCGTTTGCGATCTCGCCGTTGTGACACGGTCTCCCACCGTGTCACACGGCCCGACCGTAGGTCTCCATCATCGGCCCGAAGGCGTCACGCCCAGACCGCCGTCTGAGGACGCAATCGTTGCAAGCGTCATGGAGACCTTCGGTCGGGCCGTGTGGCACGGTCAGAGACCGTTCCACAACGGCGATCCGGATTGCCTGAGCGAACGCTAAGCCGCAAGCGAGATAATCACTGCGCCATTTTCTTCTCGTCGGCCGTCGCCAGGAAAACGCGGTCGCCGACGACGATCGGGGAGCCGTGGCCTTTGCCGGCGACGGGGGACTTCCAGACGAGGTTCTCTTTCTCGCTTCATTGCGTGGGAGGCGGAGTTTTGGGATCGGCGCTGCCGTCGCGCGAAGGGCCGCGCCACCAGGGCCAATCGCCGGATGCGACTTTTTCCTGGGCGGCGGCGAAGGAGACGCAAAAAGGCAAAGCGAGGAGCAAGGCAACAAGGCGGAGGCGCATCACGAGACTCGGCAAGGAGGGAGCGAAGGCAGGTGGAAGCGACATTGTAATGCGGGCCGCAGAAGAGAATCCACGCTCCCTCTCCCTCCGGGAGAGGGTTGGGGTGAAGGTCTGGCTTTGAACCTTCGGGCGCATTGGCCCTCACCCCCGGCCCCTCTCCCGCACTCTCCCGCAGGGAGAGGGGAGAAATGCAACCTTCGCACCTAACCGGCGCCGTCTCCTCGATGCCGCTCATTTCGCCCGCATTGCTTTCGCCAAGCTGGCTTCCAAATCAATGCCTTTGCCGAGCACCGGTTCCCACAGATCGCCGACCTTATCGACTCGGCGTCGCATCGTGCGGATCGTGAATCGGCTTGGATCCAGCGTGCGGCGAACCTCCGACCATTTCAGCGGAGCCGACACCGTAGCCCCGGGATAGGGCCGCACCGAATAGGGAGCCGCGAGCGTTTTGCCGATGCCGTTCTGCAGATAGTCGAGGTAGACGCGCTCCTGGCGATTTCTCGGCATCCGTTCGATGCTGGTCGTTTTCGGCAATTGCTTTTGCACGATGGCGGCCACGATCTCCGCGAACCGCCGGCATCCGTCGTAGGCGTATTTGCCGCCGAGTGGGACGAAGAGGTGCAGGCCGGTTTTGCCCGAGGTCTTGCAATACGATGGGCAGTCGAAGCGATCAAGCGCCTTGCGGACCGCCAGGGCTGCTTCGACCACATGGACGTACTCGATCTCCTCCGGATCGAGATCGATGACCAGGAAGTCCGGGTTGTCGAGATTGCCGACGCGCGAACTCCAGGGGTTCATTTCGATGCAGCCGAGGTTGGCGAGATAAAGCAGCGTGTTCGCGTTTTGGCAGAGCACATACTCGATGTCGCGTTTGCTGTCCTGAGTGCGGATCACCGTCGTCTCGACCCATTCCGGCGCAACTTCGCCGGCGTTCTTCTGGAAAAAGTTCGGCCCATGAATGCCGTTGGGATGGCGATGGAGCGACTCGGCTCGATCGACGAGATAGGGCAACATCACCGGCGCGATATCGCGGTAGTACTCGATCAGATCCCCCTTCGTGAAGCCTTCGTTCGGCCAATAGACCTTGTCGAGATGGGTGAGATTCGGACCTTCCCCCGAACCAGTTTCAGCGGGTTTGGATTTCGCTTTGCCGTTGCGCGGCGTCGCCTTCTTCGCTTCCTCCGCAGCGATCGGCAGTTCGCGGCGGATCGAAGTGGCCGGCTTGTCGCGACGCATGCCGATATAGACGGGATGCCGCATCTGCCCCTCCTCGGTCCATTCGCCGAACTCGACTTCGCACGCCAGCTTCGGCTTCACCCAGTGCACGGGAGCGTTGGGCTTGGGACGGTCGGCGAAGGGGCATGTTTCCTGAACGAGCGGATCGAGTTCTTTCCGCAGATCACGGCGCGTCGGCGTGGCGAGCCCGCCGCCGGCATGGCCGATGTAGACGAGTCGATCGCCTTCGTAGACGCCCAGGATGAGAGCGCCTAGATCCGAACGGCTGCGGCGCGGTTCGGTAAATCCGCCGATCACCGCCTCCTGCCGGCGTTTCGTCTTGATCTTGAGCCAGGCAAGCGAGCGGGCGTCTTCCTGATAGGTGCTGCTGCCGTTCTTCGCGATCATGCCCTCCAAGCCTTGGCGTGCAATCTCTTCGTAGAAGTCGATGCCATGCTCTTCGACATGATCGCTCACTCGCACGCGCTTGCCGTTCTTCAGCACGTCTATGAGGACTTGCTTCCGTTCAAGCAACGGCCGGGATCGCAAGTCTTCGCCATCCAGGTGAAGAATGTCGAAGACTTCGTAGAGGAGCGTGCCTTTGCCGCCCTTCTGAAACTGCTGCAAAAGCTGAAAGCTCGGTTTCCCGTCCGGGCCAACGACGACCAGTTCGCCATCGAGCACCACATCATGTTTCAGCTTCGCGAGTTCATCGCCTACCAGATTGAAGTGCGGGCCGAAGGCAAGCTGATTGCGCGAAACAAGTCGGCATGAACCCTCTTCGACGAACGCAATCGCGCGGTAGCCGTCCCATTTGATCTCGAAGATCCACCCTTCGCGGTCGAATGCCGCATCGGCCAACGTGGCCAGCATCGGCTTCACCGCTTGCGGCATGCCCTTCGTCTTGGCCGCTTTTTGGGCGGCGGGCTTCTTCGGCTTGGCAGCGGGCTTCTTCTTGCGAGTCGCTGATTTCTTGGCGGGCAGATCCGCGGCAACTTCCTCCAGGTTGCGGTCCGAAATCACGGAGCGGTCCAGCGTGGTGACGTCCGCTTCATCCGCGAAGTCGTCGTGTTTCTTCATCAACAGCCAGGCGTTTTTCTGCTTGCTGCCGTGCGTCTTCACTAAAGCGAACTCGCCCTGCAGCTTCTCCCCTTCAAGCACGAAACTAAGCCGGCCCGCTTCGAGCCCTTCGCGCATCTTCTGCTCGCTCTCCTCGCGCGACTCGGTGTCGGCCGCATGATACTCGCCTTGATCCCAGACGATCACGGACCCCGCCCCATAGTTGCCCGCGGGGATGTTCCCTTCGAAATCGCGATAGTCGAACGGATGATCCTCGACCATCATCGCAAGGCGTTTGTCCCCCGGGTTCAGCGACGGCCCCTTCGGTACCGCCCAGCTTTTGAGCACGCCATCGACTTCGAGACGGAAGTCGTAATGCAGATGCGATGCGGCATGTTTCTGAACGCAAAACCGCAACGAACCGCGAGCGGTCGGCTTGCCCGCTTGCGGCTCGGGGGTTTCCTCGAACTGGCGCTTCGCGCGGTATTCCTTCAGGCCCATGGCAAACTCTCCGATGTTCAGCCGGGAGCCAGAGTGGTCCTCACGCTCCGCGTGAGGTCAGCGGCGATGCAAAGTCAGACGTGTTTTTCGTGGCGACAAGTTTATTAACTTGTCGGAATTGGATGATGAAGAGACATTTCAAACAAGTTAATAAACTTGTTTCCACAGCCGTCTGACATGACGACGCGGCTGACCTCACGCGGAGCGTGAGGACCACTCTGGGCTAAACATGGAAGCGAAAGGCAATCGCCATGCCGATTACACGGGCAACCGCGGCCAAGCCGCCGGGAGCCAGAGTGGTCCTCACGCTCCGCGTGAGGTCAGCGGCGATGCAAAGTCAGACGTGTTTTTCGTGGCGACAAGCTTATTAACTTGCCGGAATGGGTCATGAAGAGACATTTCAAACAAGTTAATAAACTTGTTTCCACAGCCGTCTGACATGACGTCGCCGTTGACCTCACGCGGAGCGTGAGGACCACTCTACGGTTCGAGGCAGCACGGGCAGCCGCGGCCCAACCAGCGGTCGCTGCTCCCGCTTGCCGTCTGCGGCACATCGCGGTTCCAGCTGAGGCTGGCCGTTCCGGACAGCGCGGGCGTCGGATCGATCGTGTACGGCGGTGGTTCGCCGCCGGGGCCTTGCAGGTAGTGTTCCATCCATTGCAAGAGCCGCAGGTTGTAATCGATCTTCGACGCCGCCCGGCGATTGCCATGGCCTTCGCCGGGGTAGAGGACGAGGCGAACTGGCGCCTGATTGCGCACCTTGAGGTGGCGATACAGCTCCAGCGACTGCGAGGGGTGAACACGCGGATCGTTCTTGCCGTGCATGATCAGGAGCGGCGTCTTCGCCTTCTCGACGTATTTGATGGGGCTCGACTTGATGAAGTAATCCCAGTCGTCCCACAGCCATTGCCGATGGTGAACGAGGAACATTTCCTGCGGGATGTCGGTGGTGCCGACTTTCGAGAGGCTGTTGGAAATGCCGACGAACATCACCCCCGCGGCAAAACGGTCCGAGTAATAGGTGGAACCCCACGCCGTCGCGTATCCGCCGTAGGAGCCGCCGGTGATGCCGACTTTCTTGCTGTCCACGAGGCCCATGCCGACGAGGTGATCGACGGCATCGATCAGGTCTTCAAACTCCTTCCCCGCGGCCGCTTTTTGGCCGAGCATCGAAAACTCGACGCCGCGCCCGGTGCTTCCGCGGTAGTTCGGCAGGAAGAAGGCGATGTTCTTCGCCGCCGCCACCTGACCCAGCGTGTGGTAGGCGGTGTTCCAGCCGTTGGAGACATGCGACTCCGGCCCGCCATGGACATTGAGCACGAGGGGATAGCGTTCCCCCTTCTTCTCATTCAGCGGCCGAATGAGGATGCCTTCGAGTTCGAGTCCGTCTTTCGCCTTGTGCCGGATGACCTCTTGTTTCCCCAAAGCCATTTTCAGAAGCCAGGGGTTATGGTCGGTGTGCCGCAGGATCGACCCTTCGGCCAAATCGATAAGATAGACCTCCGGAGGATGCTGAGGCAGATGGCCGATGGCGGCTACATATTTCCCCGCCGCGTCGCACGAGATTTTGCCGAGAATGACGTTCCCCGAGATATTGCGAACGTCGCCCACGCTCAGCTTTCCATCATTCTTGTGGAGTTTCGCGGTGTAGAGGTTCGTGAACACCCCTTCCGAAGTCTGATACAGCAGATGGTCCGCATCCTTCCAGGCGATCGAATCGACGTGCCCCTTGAATTGAGGAGCCACATCCAGCCAGCCCTGCTCAGGATCTTCGACCACCCACAGGCGGCCGGCCGAAGGATCATGTTTGTCCTGTCCCGTAATGAGAGCGAGGCGTTTGCCGTCAGGCGACCACGCGAGTTGGTCCATCTTGCCCGGGTTCTTCAGGTTGATCGGCGTCCCGCCGCCTTTCGTCACGATGTGCACCTTGCGGAACATCAGGTGATCGTCGATCAACGGCGTCGGCGCCAGGGCGACCGCGAAGTCGTCATGCTTGGGGCGATAATGCAACTCCGAGGCGGATCCTTTCAAATCGAGTTTCTTGGCCGACTCGCCTGATTCGGGTTCGACCGTCCAGGCCCGAATCGGATGGACATCCTCCTCATACACCTCTTGCGTGAATCCTTGGTCTTGCCGCGTCTTCCGGTCCTTCGGTGGGGGCTCCTCGGCGAGGAACGCGAGCTTCTTGCCGTCGCTGCTCCAGGAGTAGCTGTGCAGATCGGCCCCATGAGAAAAGACCTTGCGGGCCTCGCCGCCCCGAATCGAAATCGCATACAGCGAGCGGTGTTCGTCCTTGTCCCGTTTGGAGAGAAAGCAAATCGTCTTGCTGTCGGGCGACCAGCTGAGCGAATCCACGTTCGTTTGCCCAGTGATGAACGGGCGTTTGCCCCCCTTGCGATCGACAACATGCAGCTCCGCCCAGTTGGCCCCGTCCTTCTCCTTCGGCAAATTGCGCGGCACGCTCAGCACATACGCGATCTGCTCGCCGTCGGGCGAGATCGCGACCTGCGTGACCGACTTGATCCGCGATACATGATGCGGCGTGAATTTCACATCTTGCGCCGTTGCCGTCGAGGCGAGCCAGCAGACGGCAAAAGCCGCCATCACCAACGTTTTTCGCATGAGTTTCTCTCTCCAATGCAAGGGAAGCTCGATGGTACTCGATCGCGCGGCATGGTGGCAGGACGAAATGCCGTGGGGACTGAAAACTCGAACACCGTGCCGCATCCGTCGAAAACCTGACCTATGCTTCGAACGTCTGGCGCTCCGTGTGGGGCGCCCGGAGGGTGTACCGCATGGCGTCCATGGCGTGTCCGCAGTGCAATCGCGTATACGCTCCGGGGAAATCGGAGTGCCCGGGTTGCCGTGTTGCGTTGCTGGAGTCGATCAGAGGCGATTCGGATTCGCTTCCGGACGAACCGTCGTGGCAGCACACGCCCTGGGGCCGTATTGCCGTGGGCCTGTTCTTGGCCCAGGGACTCACCTTCGGTTTCAATCATCTGCTGAAAGCCGGCGGACTCGCTGCGACCGGTTGGGATCTGACGCCGCAGACGCCGGAAGGCGTCATTGCATTGCGCCTCGTTCAGGTGATGAGCCTGCTCTTCGCGGCCGTGCTGCTGGGAGCGGGGCTTGTTCGGGCGGTCATGTACGGCAGTTTGTTGGGCCTGGTGAATGGGCTGATCGCCCTCGTCTTTCCGAGCGTCAGCGAAGGGGAGACGAACGAATGGCTGATGATGGCCATTCCCGCGCTGCATCTATTCGTAGGCGCCGCGGGGGCGTTCGCGGGCCGTCTGATCTGGAAGCCGCCGCCGCAATTCCTGCCGACGCCGAACAAGCGAAAGTCGCATCCCGCTAGCGGATTCAAGGCGCCGGATGCATTGCAAGGCCCGCTGCATCCGTTCCGTGTGGTGATCGCATCGTTCGCCGTACTCTGGGGCGCTCTCTTCGCCCGCTTTCTCCTGCGCTGGATCGTCGACCATAGCAACGGCTTGTTCCAACAGCAGTCCGGCTACCAGGAACGAATGCTGACCTACCAACTCGTCGGCCTCATCGCCCTCTTCGCAGGCGCGTTTGCCGGGAGCAATACGTTCAATGGACTCAAGCAGGGAATATTCGTCGGAATCCTCGGAGCGGGCCTCTACGTGGGCATGCAGCTGACTCGCATGGAAATGCCTTCGGAAACGATTTTCTTCCTCGCATCGGTCATCTTCGCGGTCGCCACCCTCGGCGGCTTCTTCGGGGGCCAACTCTTCCCGCCCGTCGCGAAACAACGTGGCCGCCGCAGCGTTCTCGACTATTAGAGCCGTTTGCAGATAGGTGTATCGACCAACGTCCCGTTCTGTAGGGAACTCCCTCCGTGGCGTTCCGCCGGACTGGACGCGTCCGATGGATGCGTCCCACTTACGATCTCCCGTTTCCCGCTTGCGGCTTAGCGAGAACAGGGCCTTCTCCGAACGCTAAGAGCCTATCCGGAAAACCCCATTTTTCCGTATATGATGAACGCAAAGCTCATGTGCAGCATAGCGATGTAG
>JAIEPT010000115.1 GCA_019748295.1 Gemmataceae bacterium
AATCGCTTCGAAAGACCAAACCGACAAGTTAATAAACTTGTCGCCACGAAAGGCGGTCCGCGGCGATGCGAGGTCAGTCCGCCGTGGAAACAAGTTTATGAACTTGTTTGAAAACCGCCGAAAGACCAATCCGACAAGTTAATAAACTTGTCGCCACGAAAGGCGAGCGGCCGTCTGACGACACATCGCGGCTGACCTCACGCGGAGCGTGAGGACCACTCTTCCTCACGCTCCGCGTGAGGTCAGCGGCGATGCGAGGTCAGACGGGGTTTTTTCAATCGCTAAGCCGCAAGCCGAAGACAAAGGCCCCGCGTCGTATTCGCGGCGCCAAATCGTTTTCTTCCGGTCAAGCAACCGTTAAGATACTCTTTTCGCCTTTGCGAAATCCAACTTGAGGATCGACCGATGCGGCTTGCGATTTGGCTGGCGCTTCTTGGAGCCGGGACGACCTGTGCGTTGGCGGCGGCGGACACGCCCGACAACGCCATCCTCGAACGAATGAAGAAGGACATCTTCTTCCTCGCCTCCGACGAATGTCAGGGACGCGGCGTCGAAACCAAGGGAAACTTCCTGGCCGGCGACTACATCGCCAAGCAATTCGCCGACGCGGGCCTCAAGCCGGGCGGGGCGAAAGGCGAATGGTTCCAGCCGTTCGAAATTGCCGGCTCCGCCAAGCTCGAAGGGACCAACACGCTCGCCCTCAAGGGCCCGCAAGCCCAGGAAACGACGCTCAAGATCGGCAAAGACTTCCAGGTCATGGGGGTCAGCGGTTCGGCGAAAGTCACTGCCGAGTTGTTCTTCGTCGGCTTCGGCATCACCGTGAAGGACGACAAGAAATTCACCTACGACGACTACAAAGACACGGACGTGGCCGGGAAAATCGTGGTCATGCTCCGGCACACGCCGCGCTGGAACGCGACGGAGAAAGATGCCGCGTTTCCCAATAAGGACGAACACGCCGGGCTCGACAAGAAGGTCGCCCTCGCCTCGACCCGCAAGGCCGCCGGCGTCATCATCGTCAACGACGCCACGGAAATCCCCCGCAAGGACGACTTGCTCAACTTCGATTACCTCGCCTCCGCTTCCCCGGTCGCGATTCCGGTTGCCCAGGTAAAGCGAAACGTCATTGATGGCGTGTTCCGCTCGGCCCTCAACATGTCGCTGGAAGAGATCGAAAAGAAGATCGACCTCGATCTCAAGCCGCAGAGCCAGGCGCTGCCGGGTTGGTCCATCGCCATCGAAACCAGTGCGAAACGGATCGCCATTCCGGCCCGCAATGTCGTCGGCGTCCTCGAAGGAAACGGGCCGAATGCCAAGGAAACCGTCGTCATCGGCGCCCATTACGATCACCTCGGCCTCGGCGGACGCGGCAGCCGCGAGAAGGGGGGCGGCAAGGGACAGATTCACCACGGCGCCGACGACAACGCCTCAGGCACCACCTCCATCCTGGAAGTCGCACGCCGCTTCGGAGCCATGAAGGATCGCCAGGGCCGTCGGCTCGTTTTCATCGCCTTCAGCGGCGAAGAACTCGGCCTGCTCGGTTCCCGCCACTACTGCAAGGAGCCGCTCTATTCGCTCGAAAGCACCGTGGGCATGGTGAATCTCGACATGGTGGGCCGGGTCAGCGAAGACCCGAAGACGAAAAAAGAGAAGCTCACGATCCACGGCTCCGGCACCGCGAAGGGGCTCGACAAGCTGCTCGAAAAGATCAATCCCGGCTTCCAGCTATCGCTGAAGCCCGAGGGGACGGGGCCGAGCGACCATGACTCGTTTTTCCGCAAGAGCATCCCGGTCGTGTTCTTCTTTTCCGGCTTCCACGACGACTATCACAAGCCGACCGACACCGCCGACAAGATCAATCTGAGCGGGATGAAGAAGATCGCCGACTACGCGCAGTCGATCACGACGGCATGGGCGGATGAACCGGCCCGGCCCGTGTTCGTGAAGGCGGAAGGGAAATCGACGCCCACCAGCGGAGCCAAGGGCCCCCGGCTTGGCATCATGCCGGACTACGAGGAAGGCAAGCAAGGCCTCCTCGTCGGCGGCGTCACCCCGATGGGCCCCGCATCCAAGTCAGGCGTGAAAGAAGGGGACCTCATCGTCGAAATCGGCGGCCGGCCGGTGACCAACATCTCCACCTACATGGCCATCATGGGGGACCAGAAAGCCGGGCAACCCGTCGAACTGGGCATCCTCCGCGACGGCGAGAAAATGAAAGTCCAGGTCACGCCGCAGTAGCCAGACGGGCAAGGCGAAGTCAGAAGGCAGAAGTAAAAGTACCCAGACGTCCAGACTGGTTCTGGCGCCTTTTTCAGGCCATGGACGCGATCCGCGTGTTTCCGCGTTGGTAGTTGTTCCTCTGCGCAAGACCCGTGTTCCGCTGCGCACCGGTTGCGGGAAGAAAAGTTCGGCAGCAAAAATCGGAGGCCCTCGTCTCTTGCCCTACAATGCGGAAAGGGCAGCCTTCAGGCAATCCGGGAGAAGGAAAAGATGAAATTCTGCTCTTTCGGAAGAACACGAATCCGAAAACGGCTGCTTCGGACGAGCGAAGAGGCAAACAGCCCGGATTGAATTACACTAGGGAAACATCATGTCTAAACGAAGTGATGACTACACCAAGCAAATTAACGATCTGGTGGAAGTGTTTCAGTCGGCGACCGATGGCACTGAATGGGCCATTCTCGTCGAAGCAAAAGTGATGCGGGACGAAGACGAACACAACGTCAAGGTTCCAACGCTCACACTCCAGAAGGGACCGACACGACTATATCTTGATCCAACGGGTTACGACATTCCCGGCGCAGAGGGCGTGGCAGACCTATACCTCATGCCGAGCGGCGAGCCCATGGCCTCACTTTACCGTGATGCGGAGGGATGGAGGATCCATTCGCCGTTCCCGTCAGAAATAATGACCATGGCGAAGCCAAAAGAGTGGGGTCGGGCAAACGCTGACGATAAATCGATACGGATTGTATTGGAGGCGATTGCCAAGAATGTCGCATCAAAGATCTGATTGGTGGCGTTACATCAACGATGTCAGTATTGAATACGAAGCGTCGAAAGTGGCCGTCGCTCGACTTACCGACCAAGTCCATCTGAACGCAAATGTGCTGGTCGATGAACCCAGAGCCAGAGACGGACTTGCGCGCGTCTAAAAACCTTGAAGGAACGTACCTAGTCCGCATCTTTGCAGCGTTCGAGGCTGCCTTGCGGTCCTACGAGAGATGGTGGCACCCAGACCGAGGGTACCGAGTGGACGCGTCGCAGATGATCGACGAAATTGGGGCGCGATTCGCTGAAAATGTCCCACGATTGCATAAGCGTGTAATTGGCACGCAGATTCGCGACAGAGTCCATCGCGTTCGTCGTTCCCGCAATTATTGGGCACATGATGATGCCGATGCAGTTGGAGCGCCGATGTCGTTCGAACAAGCCAAAAGTTCTCTGCTCGAGTATATCGATAAAATGCCGCACGAATGGGGCGATTGATGTTTTGGACATTCGGGGGACGTTCGTCTTTTTTAGTTAGCGATTTTTCCACGTCGCTCGCCCACCGAAGCCAAAGCAGCTTATTAACCGCCGAAGCCAAAAGAGCTGGCGGACGACAAATGGCGTCACGTAAAAGATGAACGGCCCCGTTCATTCCGTCCGATGGCGGTCTGCGCGGCGTCGTCGAGATTGTGCTGTAGGCATCATGATTGCGAACGATCAGCAACTGCAAGCGACTTTGGAACGAATTGCCTGGTTCCAGCGTCTAAATCAGCGTGCGCGATTTCGCCGCAGCATCTTTCGCACGAACCCGAAGCGTCAGCGAGGGATTCGCGTCGTCCCTCGCTGACGCTTCGGGCTAGTGCGGGCGACTGGCATGTTTTGATCGGAAGCGCGACGCCCGCTCTTATTCGAAAGGCCGCTGACCCGCCGCCGATTTGCGCACGCTGATTTAGAGCGATACACGCCCAAACCACTTCGGCAGATCCCGGTTCAAGTCCTCCACGAACTTGCTTCGCGGCAACACCAAATCGCATCCCGCCTCGCGAGCCGCTTTCAGTACCTCCACCGCGACATGCGAGCCGTATCCCACGATACGACACTGCGGATAGTTTTCGCGGATCGTCCTGACCAGCGACGGCAGGTCCAATCCAGGCAATTGCAGATCGACCAGCACGCATGACAACGGTTCGAGGTCGCGTTCCAATGCGGCCGCGGTTCGTGCGGTCCGCAGGGTCAGCCCTAACGATTCCGCGGCGCCGCCGACTCGGCTTGTGAACAGCAAGTCGTCGGAGAACATCAGCCCTATCGGCGACGCGGACATGAGATCGTCTCCGCAAAGGAATGCAACTTCGTTCTACCCAATGAAAAAGGCGGCCGCAGCAGCGGCCGCCTTCCTTTTCGCATTGGCGAACGCTTACAGCTTCTCGAGCGCGCCCTTGGCGATGGCGGCGCGATTGCTCTGGTTCGCCTCGATGTCCTTGAGCGCCTTCTCGACGATGGCCCCCTTTGCGGGGTCTTCCTTGACGGCATCGGCGGCGATTCGATTGAAATTAGACGCTTCGCTGCCGAGCGGCTGGCCTTTGGCATAGTTCTGCAGCAGGTCCTTCGCTTGCTGCACGGCATTGTTGCTCTTGATGGCGATCTGCTCTTCCTTGGGTCCGCTAGGGCATCCGAGCGAAGCCAAAGCGAGGATCGAGACGACGAAAAACAGGGAGAGACGTTGCATCGTAATCGAGTGCCTCACTTAGAAGTTGCCGACGACGCCGCCGTCGGAACGATGGCCAAGGCGCTGGAAGGTAAGCGGATCGACGCTGTCGGTGATGAATCGAACGGAGCCGTCGCCGAGCAGGGCGTTGACGCCGCCAGTGTGCATGGAGCGCGGAGGAATGATGCCGAAGCTCCAGTCATGAGCGCCGCCCGGACAGCAGTTGCCGCCCGCGCTGGGCCATTTCCAGTTCGGAGGCGCCGCGGCATTGAAGGTCGATTGTCCGGCAGCGTACCAGGCCCACATCGAACCGTTGTTGCTCCGCATACCCGAGGCGCTGTTTTTGGCCGCCGATCCGATGTTGTCCAAATCAGTCGTCGTCGGGAAATTGCGGTTCGCGACGGACGTGAAGAGGCCGTTATTCGTGTAAAAGATGTCGTACGGATACCTTCCGGTCGAGCCGCCGGCGTTCGATCCGGAGAGAATTTCGGAGGCCAGAAGGGTGTTGGACAGGCCGTCAGTGACTTGAGCCATTTTTCGGTCGGTCTGATACGAGATCATGCCGTTGAAATTGTCGCCCGCCCAAACCGTTTCGATGCTGCTGCCGGTGCACCAGGCATAGTTCGTTCCTGGGCCGTCCCACCCGCTCGGGTTGGTGCCGCGTGCGGGAGCGCCGGGGGACGAAGGGCACTTGAAGACCGAAAGCGGCGTGTTCATCAGAGTGCCGTACATCCAACCCCAGTTGGTGATGTTCGCCTGACCTTGTTGGTAGAGGGGGTTCTGTTCGATATACGGTAAAATGGCGTAGTTCGCCGAAATGGCTTCCCAAACGTTGCCGCCGACTTGTTTTTGGTAGTTCTTCGGGAAGAACTTGTACGTGTCGTGATAGCTGTGCATCGCCAGGCCCATCTGCTTCAGATTGTTCTGGCACTGGCTGCGGGCCGCCGCTTCGCGAACCTTCTGCACTGCGGGCACGAGCAGAGCAATCAGTACGGCGATGATCGCGATGACGACAAGCAATTCGATAAGCGTGAAACCTGGCGGTTTCGACCTTCGTTGCGCAGACATGACCGGTTCCTCCAACGGGGTTTGGGAGTGGATAAAAACGACGCCTTCGCCATGACGAAGCAAAGCTCGTTGTGAGACGCGGCGCAGAACGGACGGATTCTTCTTAGATTCCTCTCATTTATAACGCATTCGCTACTTAGTTCAAGTTCGAACCAAGTTCGCGCAGGCGGGAGCGGAGGAATTTGGCGCGGGCGCTGTTGCGCTCCTCGCCGTCGAGAGGGGAACCCATGATCTTCTGAAGATGGGCGGGCTGAGTGGAAATGAAAAGGTCGTTGACCGCGTGGATGTTGAGATCGTCCAACAGGCCGAGATTGACGCCGAGGCGGACGCTGGAAAGCAGGTCCATCGTTTCTTCCGACGTCATCATCGTGGCGGAAGACAAAGTGCCGTAAGCGCGCGAGACGCGGTCTTGCAGGGCCTGCCGGCTATCGCGGGACAGCGTGTCCCGTGCCTGGCGTTCGTAGGTGATGATCTGAGGAATGTCTTCGCGAATCTCACCTAGTATTTGCGTCTCGCTTTTTCCCAAAGTCACCTGATTCGAGATCTGGTAGAAGTCGCCCGAAGCCCGGCTCCCTTCGCCGTAAAGCCCGCGCACGGCGAGATTGATCTTCTGCAAAGCGCGAAACACTTTCTCGATCTGCTTGGTGAGGACCAACGCGGGCAGATGCATCATCACGCTCGCCCGCATGCCGGTGCCGACGTTCGTCGGGCACGCGGTCAGGTAGCCGAACTCGTCGGAAAAGGCGTAGTTGACCTTCTGTTCGATGGCATCGTCGAGCGTGTCGATGTCGGTCCAGGCGTCGTCGAGCGAGAAGCCGCTGCGCATGACTTGCATGCGGAGATGGTCTTCCTCGTTGATCATGATCGAGATCGTTTCCGTCTCGCTGACGAACGCGCTGCGCGGCCCGTCGCTGTTGGCGAGTTCGCGGCTGATCAGTTGGCGTTCGACGAGAAACTGGCGATCGAGCGAGGACAGCGAAGAGACATGGAGGTGTTCGAGCTTGGGGCCGGCATCCAGTTTCTGCAGCTTGTCGCGCAGCGATTGCTCGATCTCGGCCTTTTGGTGCGTGCTGGCGCGGTTGGAGAACGGATACGACGACAGATTCCGGGCCAGTCGGATGCGGCTCGAGGTGACGATATCCGCCTCGGGACCGACGCCGCGGAGCCATTCGCCGGGAATCTTGGTCATGCTGTCGAGGTTCATCCGTTCGCTTCCTTCGCTCGAATGAGGTCCCGCAGCTGGGCGGCTTCCTCATAGTGTTCTTCGTCCACGGCATGCCGAAGCTGCTGGCGAAGCGTCATCAATTCCAACTGGCGGGCGGCATCGGCGACCGCATGGGGCGGAATCTTGCCGACATGGCGTTGGGCCCGGTGGATCCGCATGAGCAGGGGTTCGAGCGCGGACTGGAAAACCTTGTAGTCCTGCGGGCAACCGAGCCGTCCCCCTGCCTTGAATTCCATGTACTTTATGCCGCAGGCAGGGCAGGTCAAGCGAGCCAGCTCATCCGTGGGATTGCCTAATTGCTGGCCGATGACGGTCTGCAGAATGGCGGAAAGATTGAGTTCCTGATTCTTGAGAAGCTGCTGCTTCTCGGAGCACTCGCGGCACAGATGCCACTCCTGCTTCTTGCCGCCGACGATGTTCGTGAAATGCACCGTGGCCGGCTCGCCGCAAGACTGGCATTTCATCGGAGAATCCTTCCCAAGGTGAGCCGCGACAAGTTAGCCGCGACGCGCAGCGGAGCGCGGAATGAATGCCATGCAACCGCATGATTTGCTGCCCGCGCTCCGCTGCGCGTCGCGGCTAACCTTCACGCTTCCTCAAGCTTCTTGATCCGGTCGCGGATCTTGGCGGCTTCCTCGTAGTCTTCTTTGGAGACCGCGGTCTTCAGCTTCTGCCGCAGGTTCGCGAGTTCCGTCTCCGCTTCTTTTCGTTGCGGCCGGCGGCGCGGGGTTTTGCCGGTATGGCGCGCGTCGCCGTGAATGTTTTCCAGAAGCGGGATCAGGTCGTCGCGAAAGAATTCGTAATCATGCGGGCAGCCGAGCCGGCCGCTGTTGCGGAAATCGACGAACTTGATGCCGCAGGCGGAGCATTCCCCTTTGCTGAACCCGCCGCTCTCATAATCCTCGGCCGAGCTGCCGACGGCGGTTGCAGCCGTCGTGGTTTTGGACGTTTTGCCCTGGGCCTCGTTGAGGTATTTGGCGGCGCACCCTTCGCAGAGGTGATGCTCTTCGAACTTGCTCTGCCCGAGCACCTCCGTGATGTGAAGCGTCGCGGGGCTGGCACATTGCTGACACTTTTGCATCGAACGGCTCCGCACAGGCCCATATCGAGGGCCTCACCTCGCATTCTAACGGCGAGGGAAAGGGGATTCAAGAAATGCGAGGGCCTCGGCGAGCTTCGAGAAAGGGGAGGAGTCAAGCCTGCCTTTCGTGGAAACAAGTTTATCTAACTTGTTTAGATGGCTTCAGAAGATCCCATGCCGACAAGTTAGATAAACTTGTCGCCACGAAAGGCAGGCTTACTCCACAGGCGGCGAGGAGGCGTTCGTGCAGTTCGATCCGCGACTCGATCTCCGCCGCCGCCGGGAAACGCAGGGCGATCGCCACGCCGCCGAGGACGACGGCGATCGTGACGATCTGCATGACCCAAACCCGCGATGGCAGCGACTGACGCGGCATGGCTATTCGATCGGCGGGATGAAGGTATCGACGGTCTTGGCTCCGCGTTGCGTCGCGGGGACCGAACGCGATGCCGACACGGGGATGATTTCATCCGATTGCACCGACACCTGGGCCGCCGGCGCGAAGAGAGGAATGCCTTTTTCAGGCACGAAGCGGGCCTGCATCTGCACGCGGGTGATGTCGGGCCGATACGTGGACCAGGGCAGAAACAGCGTGTAGCCCCAGCCGATCGTGTCCTTGCGGCCCAGCCGTTTGAGGGTGTTCTTGTCGATCTCCCAGCGTTCGAGCATCTTCGGCTTCCCCTGCGTGTTGGCGGGGGTGATGTCGTAGAGATCCACAGTGACCGTCCCCTCGGCGTTGAGCGGGAAGCCCACTTCTTCGCCGAAGAGATAGAGCCGGCCGATCAGGCCTCGCAGCTCGGCGCCGTTGTTGACCGTATCGCGGGTCGTGGAGAGTTGGCCGTTCCAGAGGGCATGGATTTGCTTGACCGGACTATTGGAAGTCGGGCCTTTCTCGTCCTCATTTTGGGCAGGCATGATCTTGTGCGAAACCTGCTGGATGAAGGATTCCTCCTTCGGTTTCGCCTCGGCCGCCGCCCTAGCTTCAGGAGCGCTGCTCGCCGTCTCCTTATTGCCGAAGAGGGAGCAACCCGTCTGGGTCGCCATGAGCGCGGCCGCGATCCACGATGCGATAACTCGAGCGTTCATGGTCGTTTCCTCATCCTTGAGAAACGCGAAGCCGTCTTATGTTCGATCGTCAACGCGAGCCGGGAGCGTTCGCATACTTTCGAAAAACCAAAGCCGTGTCGTCATTACGTCAACGGCTAGAGCCCCCTGGGCTACCGTTCCAATCGTCCCCAAGTACCCCGAAGGGATTCGAGCAACGCGTTGATACCTGTTGCTTCAACCCCTTCGGGGTAGTCCGCTTCTCTTCTTGCGTAACCCAGGGCAAGCTCCCTACGGTCGCCAACCCTGGGCTGTGGGCTCTAACGCCTTTGGCGTAGAAAGGCCGCATGAAGAATCTGGCCTTGGACCCGCAATACGTCGAGCCAGGAACGGTTTCTCGATACTTCTGGCTCGCCTCGATCTATCGACTCGGCTGCCGCGGCGCCTCGTACGTCGGAAGCGTTATGGGCGCCGGCGGCGTGTAGTTCGGAATCGGCTGAATCGGCGGGCCGCCTTCGGCGGATTCGATCAGCATCGTCCCCCGGCTCGCGGGCTGCGGAACCAGCTGCGGTTCGTTCGGCGCCTGCTTCACGACGACTCCCTCGAAGGGATTCTGCCGCGGAGCCATCGAGATGTTCGTGGGCGGAACCGCCTTCTCCGGCGTGATCCGATTCACCTTTACGCCCGCGGGAGCTTCGCTCTTGAACGGTTCGATCCGCGACGAAGGTCCGCCTTCCGGCATCAGCCGCGGCGAGGGGGCCGCTTCCGGCGGAGCCAACTCGATCGGACCGCCCCCCGCAGGAGCGTTGAAGTTCATGAATGGACGATCCAGCGAGTTGTGGCCGTGCATCTTCAGCACGTCGGACAGCGTCCAATCCATCTTGCGAGCTTCGTCGGAAAGGAGCTTTTCCGCGTCGCCCCGCGAGCGAACGATATGCGGGGTGAGAATCACCAGGAGTTCGGTCTTCGACTTCGCATGCGTGCGGAATCGGAAGGCCGATCCGACGTACGGGAGATCGCCGAACCAGGGGATCTTGTTTTCGTTGCGGTTGTCCCGCTTGCTGATGAGGCCGCCCAAAGCGACCGTTTCGCCGTCGTAGGCGGTGATGGTCGTCTCCAGGTGCTGGATATTCAGGGCGGTGCCGAGTTGGCCGTTGCCCAAATCCACCGGGGTCGGAACCACCGACGAGATTTCCGGGATCACTCGCATCAGCACTCGCCCGTCCGGCGTGATCTTCGGCGTCACTTGCAGGATGACGCCCACCGTGCGGCGCTCGATGTTCGAGGTCACGATGCCGGTGGCGGTCACGTTGCTGCTGGTGACGATGGGGATTTCCTGACCGACGTTGATGAGCGCGGTTTGGTTGTCGAGCGTCATGATGTGGGGCCGGCTCAGCACTTCAATGCGCCCCTGGATGCGAAGTGCACGCACAAGGAGATTGACCGAGTCGCCCGCGGCGGAGAACACGAACCCGCCGATGTTGCTCGACGGCGAGACGCGGCCCACGCCGAGGCTGTTGAGCCCCTGGAAGCCGACGGTTTGCGGTTGGATCCTGGCATTGTTGCCGAGGGGCAGCAGCGGATTGTTGAAGTTGAAACCGGGTTGGGCGATCGCGTTGCCCGTCGTGTTGACGGTCACGCCCTGAGGCACCAAGCTCGTGCCCGTTGCCGGAGCGGTGATCGTCGAGGCGGTTCCGGCCGCGCCGTAGATGCCGCGCTGGAAGAGCACGGGGCTCTGCAGGCCGAACTCGACGCCGAACTCGTTGGTGTCGGTGAGATCGACTTCGGCGACCAGCACCTGCACCATGACCTGAGGCGGCATCATGTCGAGCTGAGCGATCAGGCGGATGATGTCCTCGAAGTATTGAGGCGTGGCCGAGATCAAGAGCGTGTTGGTGATCGGCTCGGCGGCGATGACCACGTTGCGTTGAATCTCCTGGAAGCTGGTGAGCTGGTTGCCGGTCTTCAGCACGTTCAGCGACTTGGTGATGAAGTCGTTGAGCGCGTTGGCGACGTCGGCGGCCTGAGCGTTGCGAAGGCGAACCGCCTCATTGCGGCGCTGTTGGATGTCGGCGTCTTCGAGCCGGCTGATGATCGCCTCCAGGACGGTCAAATCCTGCCGGCTGCCCGCGACGATGAGGCTGTTGGTCCGCTCATCCACCGTCACGCGAAGGTCGATAAGCGGAGCGCCCTGGGCGGTCGCGCCGGAGAGAGTGAGCTGGAGCGGACGCCCCGTGCCTGCCGCTCCGCCGACGCCGCCGCCGACGGCGCCCCCGCCGAAGTTGCCGCCGCCGAAGGCCCCACCGCCCGCGCCGGTGCGAGGCGTACCGCCGGTGCCCGCGAAGAGCTGTTGCAGCGTGAGCGCGAGTTGGGTCGCATCCGCCTTCTTGAGGCTGAAGATGGTGACCTCGGACCGAGCGTTCGGAGCCACGTCGAGTTCCCGAATGAGGGCCTCGATGAGCAACATGGTCGCAGGGGGAGCCGCGACGATGATGTTGTTCGTCCGCGGGTCGGTGCTGATATGGATGTCTTCGAGGATGCCTGTTTCGACGAGCTTGGCGTCCTTGCGGTTGCTGATGAAGCGGAGCGACGACACCTTGGTCACGCGAGTGCCTTGCACGGTGCCGGTGGCGGCTCCGCCTTGCTGGCCGAGCGCGCCCCCTTGGCCGAAGGCTCCGCCCTGGCCGAACCCGCCGCCTTGACCGCCCGCTCCGCCTCCCTGACCGAACCCGCCGCCTTGGCCCACGCCGGCGCCGAACGCGGGCAGCGTGCCGCCGGTTTGGCCCTGCGTGAAGCCGTCGGTGACCGCACGGGTGATGATGGCGGCCAGATCGTCCGCCAGCGCGTTCTTCAGGTTGAAGATGCGCAGATCGTTCTTCGCGTTCGACCAGGTCTGATCGATGTGACTGACGAGGCTGCGGATCTCCGCCATGTCCGCCGGCGCGGCCTGCACGAAGACGGTGTTGGTGTTGTCGTCCCACGTCACGCGGATCTGGTTCTGGACCTGGGTTTCGCCGGCGAACCGATTCGCGTAAAACGTGTTGATCTGCTGGGCCACTCGGCTCGCGGCCGCACGCTCCAAGCGGATCGGCGTGGCCCGCGCGTCGCCCGCGGTTCCGACGTCCAGCTTCTGGATTTCCTTCGTGATGAATTCGACGCGCGACTTCGGCGTGGCGATGAGGATCGCGTTCTGCCGAGTGAGCGGAATCATGATCACGGACGAGTTGAACTGCTGGGTCTGCTGCGTAGCCACGGGTTGGGCTCCGCCAAATTGGCCGCCCTGACCAAACCCGCCCTGACCAAACCCGCCCTGACCAAACCCACCCTGGCCGAAGCCGCCCTGGCCGAAGCCGCCCTGGCCGAAGCCGCCCCCCTGGCCGAATTGCGGTTGCGGCTGCTGTTGAACGCCGAAGCCTCCGCGGTTGGCTCCGCCGGGGATCTGCGTGATCGATTTGGGGCCGACCTGTACTCGCGAGAAGAGCTGGTTCAGCGTGTTCACGACGCTGGTCGCATCGGCGTTTCGTAACGGCACCACGACGATTTCGATGTCGGCGGGAGCCGCCTGCTTGCGGATGAATTCGATGATGCGAAGGGCCGCTTCCAGGTCCGCGGGGCTGCCGCGAAGGACGAGCAGGCCGAGTTGATCGAGCGGTTCGACCGTCACGCCGAGGCGCGGGGCCTGAACGCCGGGCTGATCCTTCTCCTTCTCCGGAGCAGGAATGTCCTGGAAACTGACAGGCTGCAGCCCTTTGTCCTGAACCAAGAGGGGATCGGCCTCCGGAGCGCGAGCGCCGGCCGCGGGATCGAAGAAGATCGAGTTGCGGTGGTCATCCGTGACCGCCGGGGCGAAAAAATCGGGCCCTGCGCTGATCCTTCCGCCGCCTCCGAAGCGGCCACCTCGTCCTCCGCCTCCTCCGGGGACGCCGATGCCTCCCCCTTCTCCCGGAGTGAAGCCGCCTGGAGCCATGCCTCCGCGGAAGCTGCCGGTTCCGCCGGGAGTGAACCCGCCGAAGTTGCCGCTACCGCCGCCTTGGTTGAAGCCGCCGTTGAAGCCGCCGTTGAAGCCGCCGTTGAAGCCGCCGGACGGGTGCGTGGTTCCGGTCCGGGACGTGCCGAAGCTCTTGCCTTGGATGGCGTCGAGCGCCTGGCGGACGAGTTGCGGATCGAGGCCTTCGATCGACACGATCTTGACCGATTGCTTGGAATCCCCCGCGGACTTGTCGAGCTGATCGATCAGCTTGCGGACGTCCTCGTAAAGCATCGCGTTGCACGAAAGGGCGATGCTGTTGGTCCGTTCATCCACGCCCACGCTGAGCGGGGCCTTCTGCTGCATCAGCGGGTTCTGATTATTCTGTTGGCCTCCCCCTTGGAAGGGGAACATCGCGAAACCTGGGTTGCCGCCGACGTTGGTTCGCACCGACGTGGCGTTCAGATTGTCGCGGTACACATCGCGGACGACGGTCGCCACTTCGGTGGCGTTCGCGTTCTGAAGCGGCCCGACCATCCATGTCTTGGTCACCGCGTTGGAATCGGTGGCGCCCACGTCAAGGGCTTTGCCGAGCAAATTGCGGATGGTGAGCAGATCGAGCGGGCTCGCCTTGACGAGCAGCGAGTTGGTGGCCGGATCCGCGACGACGCGGATGCGTTCGACGCGAACGGGTTGTCCCGGTGCGCCGCCGATGCCGAGAGCGCCGCTGACGATGCCGCCGATGAGTCCGCCGCCGCCGATGCCTGGCATGCCGCCTCCACCACCAGGGCCGCCGCGACCGCCGCCGCCAGGACCGCCGGCTTTCGGGCCGTTGAATGCCTCATCAAGAATCTTGGCAGCGTCGACGGCGCTGGCGTTCTTCAGCCGCAGCACCTCGAAGTCCCCTTCGCCCGGCTGCGTCTGCGTGAGCAGGCGAACCAGTTCGCGAACCAGCGCGATCGCTTCCTGATCCTCGCTCACCACCACCAGCTTGTTGCCGAAGGCGATGATCGAAATCGGTGCGGATTCCTTCTTGTCTTTGCCTTCCTTCGGCTGCTTGCCGTCCTGGAACATCACCGGCTGAAGCCGATTGGGTTCCCCGCGATTCGATTCCAGTTCGGGCTTGAGTCCCTTCGGCGGCAGCTTCGGTTGCTCAGGTTGCTGGAAGGGATTGTCGCTGCCGGGCAGCACGACCTTCACGGGATTAGCCCGCATCTGCGGAATGAGCCGTTGCAAGGCTTCCGCAAGCGTGGCCGCACTTCCCTTGTCGAGCATGATGGTCGCGACATTGCCGCCTTGGGCCGTCGGGTTCTCTCCGATGGCTTCCACGACGCTGCGGACTTCCTTCACCTGGTCCGGAGTGCCGCGGACGATCAGAGCATTGCGAAGCGGGTCGGCTTCGATGAAAGGAGCGCCCCCCTTCGGATCGCTGCCGTACATCGCCTTGACCGTTTCCGCGACGCGAGCGGCGTCGAGATTGTTGAGCGAAATCAGGTCGGTCTTGCTGCCCGCGGCCTTGGTGCCCTGAATGTGGCGGGCGATCTTGATCTGATCTTCCGGCCCAGCATAGACCATGAGCTGGCTCGGGCTCACCGCGGAGATGCGGAGCGAACTGGAACCCTTATGGATATCGGTGAGCGCCTTGGCCAATGCGTCCGCGCTGCCGGGCGTCACGTTGTACGTCTGCAACGTCGGCTCGCCGGTGATGAACGGTTGCTGACCGGGACCGGCAACATCCAACTTGGAGAGGATCGCTTTCGCTTGCGCGATCTTGTCCGCCGGCCCGGTGACGTGGACCGTGTTGGTCCGTTCGTCCGAAGTCACGAAGTGAAGTCGAATCTTGGAGACGCGTTGGGGCGGGCCGCTGTCCTTGCCGCCGGGTCCGTTGCCGCCAGGTCCGCCGGAAGGCCGGGACATTTCGACGATCTGCTTGGAATCGCCGAGCAGATTCTTCAGCACCGTCTCCGCTTGCGAGGCGGGGATGTACACGCACTTGTGCGAATACGTTTCGGCCTGCCCTTTATCGATGTCCTCGGCATCCTTGATGACCTTGAGAATTTCACGCAGGTTGGAAACCTTGTCCTGAAGCACAAGCTGGTTGGGACGCGAGAGGATGATCACATCGCCGAAATTGCCCATGATCCGCTTCACTTCCGGAGCGAAGTCCTCGGCGACAAGCCCTTCGAGCTTGACGACGACCTTCACCACTTCGGTGTTGCCGCGGCCCGCCAGGTCTTCGATGCGGACGGTCTGAACGTGCTCCGGAGGCAACTTCTCGTCGGCGGGGAACAACGTCAGCGAAGCCTCGCGGCGAATCAGCACATATTTGTACTGCTGCAAGCCCTCGTTCACGACGTCGATGACTTCGCCGATGGAATACTTGCGAGGTTCCTTGCCGTCGACGCGCGGATTAATGAAGTTGAATGAGCCGGTAGGCGGCGCGAAGGTGGAGATGAACGGCAAGCCGGTTTGGTCGCTCAGCCATTCGAAGACCTGAGCCCACGGTTTGGCCCGCATTTCGAACGCGATTTTCTTTTCGACTTTGCCCGCTTCTTTCGCGGGCACGGCAGGCGGCATCTGCGCGGCGGCTTCCTGCGCGAAGCCGAACAGCAGCAGGGCGCCAACGCCCAGTAAATAACGTCCGAGGTGCATGTACATCCCCCAAATTTCCGGCGTTTCCGATCATGCCGCCCATGGTCCCCGTGCGGCGAGAAAGGAATGCGGGCCAGTATTCATTATCTGTCGTCGTGGGCGTTAACATCATTAAAAACGTCAAATCCCGCAAGTTTCCCCCAGTGTGACGAGGTGCGGGGAGGGAGGGAAAAAATGGGATGCCGGCAGCCGCGCGAAGATGGAGAAACCCAATCCGCCATTAGCGTGCGACAGGAGATTGCTCCAAGCGGAAATGCCCTGAAAGGGCAATGCAGGTCAGCCCAGGGCAAGTCGCCTTGGCGGCGTCGCCTTGGCGGCGTCGCCCTGGGATTGGACGCGGAAGAAAAGATGGCGCCCTGAAAGGGCACGGCAGGGGCTACATCCAAGCGCCAACCGAAACCCTGCAGATCGCATGTGGCCGCCGTGCCCTTTCAGGGCGCCGGGTGCGGCAATTTTTTCGGGCGGACAGACCGCGAACGCTGAAAGCGTTTCCCAGCAAAGCCCAGGGTTGGCGACCAACGGGAGCCAACCCTGGGTATACGCCCTCCACTGCCAAGGAACTCTGAAAGAGTTCGCCACGACGCTCGGCCCAGGGGCGCAGTCCGAACGCATGAGGCGTCCTGGCGAACTCTTTCAGAGCTCTCGTCCGTGGGGTCTCGGTTTACCCAGGGTTGGCTCCCGTTGGTCGCCAACCCTGGGCTTCGCTGGGAAACGCTTTCAGCGTTCGGGCGGGTCTCCGTTTACCCAGGGTTGGCTCCTATTGGTCGCCAACCCTGGGCTTCGCTGGGGAACGCTTTCAGCGTTCGGGCGGGTTCCGTTTACCCAGGGTTGGCTCCCGTTGGTCGCCAACCCTGGGCTTTGCTGGGGAACGCTTTCAGCGTTCGCGTGGGGTTCCGTTTACCCAGGGTTGGCTCCCGTTGGTCGCCAACCCTGGGCTTTGCTGGGGAACGCTTTCAGCGTTCGCG
>JAIEPT010000091.1 GCA_019748295.1 Gemmataceae bacterium
ACATCGCTATGCTGCACATGAGCTTTGCGTTCATCATATACGGAAAAATGGGGTTTTCCGGATAGGCTCTAAGGGGCGCTCAAATCATTGAACCGTCCCCGTCAACACCTGTTACGAAGAGTTTGGAGTCATGCCCCGCTGAAGCGGGGCAACGCCGAGCTTGTAGTAACCCGCTTTAGCGGGTCTGGAACTGACACCGGTTACGCTCTGCTCGTCAATGCTACGCAATGCGATCAAACGTACACCGGGCGACCCAATTATTTGAGCGTCCCTAAGGCTAAGAGGGCCTCGGCATGGACCGCGCCCAGGACAAGCCGCTGTTCGGCGAAACGACCATCCGCGTCCGCTATGCCGAAGTCGACCGGATGGGATTTCTGCACCACTCCAATTATCTCGTCTATTTCGAGCAAGGCCGCACCGAACTCTTGCGGCAAATGGGCTACTCGTATCGCGACATCGAGGACCAGGGATTCCTTCTGGTGCTGACGAAAGTCGCGGTACGCTATCGCCGCCCCGCTCGATTCGACGATCTGCTTACGGTGCGGACCATCGTTGCACGCACGACGACGGTGAAGATCGAACATCGCTACGAAGTGCTCCGCGACGGCGAATTGCTTGCCGAGGGCGAAACGACCCTAGGCTGCATCGGCGCCGACGGCAAAGTCCGCATCCTCCCCGAACACCTCCGCGGCGAACGCGGAGCGCCCCGCGTCTGAGGGGCAAAAGCGGTACATAAACGGAATCATGTGCACCAAGCCCCAGGGTAAGCGCAGCGCACCCTGGGGATCACTCCGCGGCATGGATCCCCAGGGTGCGCTGCGCTTACCCTGGGGCTTGGCGGACGACAACACGATTGTGCATCGCTTGCTCCCCTCACCCCCAGCCCCTCTTCCCCGAGGGGAGAGGGGAGTCGGAGGTCGCGGTTGGGATGTAAGATGTCGGACATGGACATCGATTTGAACTGCGATCTGGGCGAAGGGACGGGGAACGACGCGGAGTTGCTCGCGCTCGTCACGTCCGCCAACATCAGTTGCGGCTTCCACGCCGGCGGGCCCGACATTGCCGCAACAGCCCTGCGGCTCGCCATGGATCGCGGCGTGACGATCGGCGCCCATCCCGGTTACGCGGACCGCGAAAACTTCGGCCGATCCGAACTCGAACTGTCGGAACAACAGATCGCCGCATTCTGTGCATACCAGATCGGCGCCTTGCGAGGACTGGCAACGCATCTCAACGCGTCCGTCCGTTACATCAAACCGCATGGCGGGCTGTACAACCAGGCATGCCGCGACGAGCATTTCGCTCGCCCGATCGTCGACGTCGCCGGAAGACTCGGGCTGCCGGTCATGGGATTGCCCGGTTCGAAGCTCGAAGCGGCATGCAAAGGGCGATGCGAGTTCGTGGCCGAAGGATTCGCGGATCGCCGATATGCATCCGATGGCTCGCTGGTTCCCCGATCGCGGCCCGATGCGATGATTCACGATCCGGCCGAAGCGACGGAACAAGCGGAACGGCTGATCCGCGAGCGCGGCATTCGCACGTTGTGCGTGCATGGCGACAATCCGCAGGCGATCGCGTTCGTGCAAACGCTTCGAGAAACGCTGACGCGGCGCGGCTTCCGCTTGCGTGCCTTCGCATGAGTTTCGCCGTTCTCGCCGCCGGCGTCGAATCGCGCCTCGTCGATGCGGGCCGAACTTCGACGCGCGGGTTCGGCGTCCCCATCGGCGGAGCGGCGGATCGGCGTTCGTGGCGATTGGGCAATGCGCTCGTGGGCAACGCGTCCGATGCGCTTGCGTTGGAAGTCGCGCTTGCGGGGCCGACGCTTCGGGCGGAGCATGCGATGCACGCCGTCGTGTTCGGCGCTCCGTTCGTCGTTTCGACCGATCGCGGATCGCTCGTCGTCGGCAAGACCTTCGATCTCGAACCCGGAGAAACGCTTCGCATCGGCGGCACGCCCGCGGGAGTTCGTGCATATCTGTGCGTCCATGGCGGATTCGAAGGTCGCGAGATACTTGGCAGCCGCTCGGCACTGCAGCCGATTCACGTGGGCGAAACGCTGGCCTGTGCCGAAAGCCGCGGCCGCATTCGCTCGGCCCCGCTCGATCATCCGTCGTTGCGGCTGCTCGATTCGTGGACGCTTCGCGTGCTGCCTGGCTTGCAGCGACGTCAGTTTCCCGGCGCCGCACGGGATTTTCCCCCGCTGTTTGCCGCTTCGGTGTTTCGAGCGACCAACGCGAGCAACCGCATGGGCGTTCGCCTCGAGGGGCCGCCGATCGCCATTCCGCCCGATGAAATCTCGTCGGAGCCCGTATGTCCGGGCACGATTCAAACGACGCGCGATGGCCAATGCATCGTGCTCGGCATCGACGGCCAAACGATTGGCGGCTATCCGAAGCTGGCCCAGGTGATTCAAGCGGACCTCGACGCACTTGCTCAAATCCGCCCCGGCGACGAAGTGCGTTTCGTCTCCTGCTCGATCCAAGAAGCGGAAGCCGCCTTTCGATCGCGCGAAGCGGAAACGCGCGAATGGGAAACCCGCTGGTCGGCGTAAAGCGGCCGCCCGTTCCGGTCGGGCGGCACGGCCGTAAAGAATCATGCCTAAATCGTGCGTGTTCATCACTTCGCCGCGACCAGCACCGAGCAATGAATCAGCGTGGGCAGCGTTTCGTGATACGTCAGCCCCGCTTCCTGCATCCACGCCCCATATTCCGCCGCGGAGTACGCCCGCCCTTCGGTCAGCGTGAACAGCGCCGCGGAATAGAGGGCGATCGGCAACGGGCCATCGAGAGCGTCGTTCAGCAGCACATCGTGAATCAAAAGCCGGCCGCCGGCTCGCAACGCCTCCGCCGCACGACGCACCAGCGATTGGCAGTCGGCCACGTCCCAGTCGTGCAGGATGTTCGACAGCAACACCACATCCGCCTGCGGAATTTCCCCCTTGAACATGTCGCTGGGCCGACACTCCAGGCGGTCGGCCACGCCGTGTTCGTCGGCCATTTCCTGGGCGACTTTC
The DNA here is from genome assembly GCA_019748295.1 of Gemmataceae bacterium. Taxonomy (GTDB): domain Bacteria; phylum Planctomycetota; class Planctomycetia; order Gemmatales; family Gemmataceae; genus JAIEPT01. The sequence continues at coordinate 3,014 of JAIEPT010000091.1, forward strand.
AGCACCTCGGGGCGATCGAGAACGATGGCGCGCAGCTTCGGATGCTTTTGCAAGAGGGCGATGCTGTAGATTCCGGTGCCGCCGCCAAGATCGACGAGCGTCTGCGCGTCGTGCAGTTCCAGCACCGCGGCCAGGTGAGGCGCCACGTTCTTGGCGCGTCCGGCGAGAGCCAGCGTGAAATGGCGCGCGGAGGCTTCCGATTCCATCGCGGAAGCGACGCCTTCGCGATAGATGAACGCCGTCCCCGCCTCGCTCTTGGCGCCGGCCGGGCGATTGGTTTTGAGCCGCTCCACCATCTCAAGCACGCCTGGAGCATTGGCGGCGAGGCCGACGTAATTGCCCACATCAAACCGTGCGCCAGGCAGCAGATGCTCGCGTGCCAACGGCGTTGGCAGCAGACGGCCGTTTCCGTCCGCTTCGAGCAGTTTCATCGCTCGCAATGCCGTCGTCAGCACGACCGCGGCCCGGTCCGCCAAACCGAGGTCGCGGCCCAATTCCTCCCGCGTCCGCGGTTGTTTTGCGAGCGCACCGAAGACATTGAAATGCGCGACGGCCGCGGTCAAAAGTTCCGTCGCATAGCTGCCGCGAAAAATTTCGAAGATCGGCGTCGGATCGAGGGAAGGCGGTTTCAACGCGGAGAGAGGCACGGCGATTTCCTCAGAACACGCAGCAGGGAGCGGACAGGCAAAGCTTTCATAGCTTTTCGTCCTTCATCTGGCCCCGTCTGAGTTTTCAGCTTAAACCCGGCGAAGACGTGCCATGTGCCATGCTTGGGCGGATCCCTGGCCGGGGCCAGCGAACTTCCCGCTTTCACCGTCCAAGCATGCCCCCAGACCGAACGCTCGGAAGCTGAACGCTCGGAAGCTTCGCATGCTTCGCCGGTGGAAGCGGAAGCATTGAACAGCCCGGCCAGGGATCCGGCGAAGCATGGCACACGCCACACCCGAGAAAAGGCGCCCTAACCCCAACCCTCTCCCGGAGGGAGAGGGAGGTAGACGAGTTCCTGCCGCTCGCCTTAGCGGTCCTCGCTCGGCGCCATGCGGAACTTTCATCCCGCGAGATGGCGAAGCGAAACCGCTTACTGCGTGCGCGGCTCTTCGTGATCAACTCGGATTCGCTCACGCACGACGCCCGCAGCCTCTTGTTCTTTCTCCGCTAAAAATCGAGTCGGCTCTTTATAAGTTATCCACGATCTGAGAGGATCGGCGGGCCGCGTTGTCGTTACGTCACCGGGAGATTGCCTCGTGCCCCATGTCATCTGCCAAGCCCTTTTTCGCATCGGCCGCATGACGTTCGTCTGGTCGGAGGGGGGGCGGTCTTTCGAGCCCTATGCGTTGGAAGGGGCGGACCTCGAATCGTTTCTCGGCACATCCCGGCAGATCCGCTCGCTGCTCGCCCAGGCCGCTCAGGGCGCCCATGTCGCCGGCGACGTCGCCAAGCTGGGGCAGACGCTGCATCGCCTCATGTTCCAAGGGACCGTCGGGCAGGAGGTGCTGGGCTGGCTGAATGGGACGCAGCCGCAGCCGTTGGAAATCCTATGCGATGCTCCCGGCATGGTCCCCTGGCAGACTCTTTGCGACGACGCGGGCCCAGCGGAATGGTCGCAGTGCTGGGGTGTGCGCTATCCGCTCGCGGTGGGCCGGCGCATCGATGCGCAGCGCGGCGATCCGCATACGGTCGAGCCGAAGGTGATGCTGGCGATCGAGCCGGACATCGAAGAGAAACTGCCGACGGCCATCAAGGAACAACTTCAGGCGATGCTGTCGGTGCAGATCGTGCGCAATTGGCTCGATCTTGACCGGGCGATTCGCCGCCATTCGCCGGATGTGCTTGTTTGGGTCGGCAACGTGAAGGAAGGGGAAGCGTCGCTGGGCGGCGAGTCGTTCGCGCCGGCCCAACTGGCCGAAGCCATCGCCGACGCCGAGGCGGGTTCGCCGATCCCGACGCTTGTGCTGTTGGGCGAAGGGAGCGCTCAGACCGCGACCGAGTGGGAGCTTTTTCTTGCCGAAGCGACGACCGCGATGTCGAGCATTGTGGCCTGCGAGACGCCGTTGCCAGGCGAGCGGGCGCTCGATTTGGCCCTCGGGTTCCTCAAACGATTCGTCGAACGGAAGCTGCCGCTGGGCGAAGCGTTGCGCGAGTTGCGTGCCGATTCGGGCCCCTTCGCGCTGGCGCTTGCGGGTTATGCGCCTGCCCTCGCTCAGGTCTTGCCGGACGGTCAAACGCCGCCGCTTTCGCCCTCGCTGCGGCCATTGCCGCAAGATCCGTATCACCCATTGACGCCGTTGGGCCAGGCGGATCGCTCGTTGCTGATTGGCCGGGAAAAAGACCTGCTTCGCTTCGCGAACGAATTGGACAACGACGGCACGCGCGGCATCTGGGTCGCCGGCGGCGCGGGCGTGGGCAAGACGTCGTTCGTCCATGCGGGAGTTCTGCCGTTCCTCGAGGAAGAAGCGGTCGGCTATCGCGTCTGGCGCGACCGCACCGGGGCGACGCCCGAATCGGAGTTGACGCAGCCGACTCTTGCGTTACGTGCCTCGCGCGATCTGATCGCGCAACTCGCGTTGTCGATCGCTCGGTTTGCCGCCAAGCCCTATTCCTTCGAGACGCCGGCGGGCCGACATGTCGTCGTGGACCTGCCGGGCGTTGTTCGCAATTTCCTCAGCGGCAGCGCGAGCACTTCGATCGCTTCGACTCCCTTGGCGGCGGGAGCTGCTGCCGGAACGGCCGGCGAAACCGACGCGGCCGCCTTGTGGACGACGCTTGCTAATCGGCCGGAATCGTTCGCGGAACTGATCGAATCGCTGACCGAAGCGCTCCCCTTCGAGGGGGTGCTGGTCTTCGAGGAGATGGAGGATCTCTTCGTCGGCTCCCGCCAAGACGGTCGGCTTCAATCCGCCTCGCGACTGCTGGCCAGCCTCGAGACTTCGGCCGCACGGCTGAAGCTGATCTTCACGATGCGCATCGAACTGCTGGGCAGGGCGCTCAACGCGTTTCCCGACCTTGCGTCCTACGCATGGCCTCGGCATTTGCTGGAAGAGCTGAACGAGGATCAGCTTCGCACGTTGGTAGTGGCGCCAAGCGTCGCCGAGCCGCTGCCTTTTTCGTCCGAATCGCCTGCGGCCAAATATGGAATCCGAGTGGATGCCGGGGCAGACGATGCCCTTGTCCGCCGTGCCATGCAATCGGCTCGGCGTAATGGTTTTCCCGCAATCTCCGAAGTGCTTGCCTCGGCCCAGATTCTTGCCGGCAATGCGGGAGCCGCACGCGTCATCGCGGCTGCTGGCGTCCCGCGTCTTCCGGATTCGGCCACGGCGAAGCTTATCGATGCTTCGATCCAGCGGGCGCTGCGCGGACGGGATGCCGCGTCGTTCCAGTCCATCGCCGAACGGCTTGGCGAAAGGCATTCCGATGGCGTGATCTCCCGAGCGTTGGTGTCGCCCAATTCGCTGCGAAGCAGGTGGCGCGGAGCCACGCCGTTGGAAGATGCGATCAACGCTCTTTCCGACGATCGGACGCCGATCGTCGAATTGCAACCGGTGCTGCACGAGGGACGCGAAGATATCTTCGTGACCGCTTCGCAGGATGCCGTGGTCCGCTACGGGGCCGAACGGCCCAAGCATGCGGAAGTTCGTCAGCTCAAGGAGCGAACGAGCAACTACCTATGGATCGGCATTCCGCTGGCGATCTTCCTGTTCGCCCTCGGCTTCTTCGGCTACAGCCGGCTTGCAGGGCGTCGGCTTTCGGAAGAGCAGGCTCGCACGAAAAAGATCGCGGAGTCGGCGGCGGTGTTCAAAAAGCAGGTCGAGGAAGCAGAAGTCGAGCGAGCCTTCGTCGCCAAGAAGGCGTACTCGGCCTTGCTCGCGGAAGGGCTCGGCGCCATCCGCGCAGGCAATGCGTTGCGGGCCCGCCAACTCCTCGCGGGGCAGGAATCGAAAACCTTCGAGTGGCAATGGGTATGGCGGCAGCTCGAATCGCAACGCCATACGCTTACCGGCCAACCCGCAGCCGTCGCAGTCCTGGCGTATTCGCCCGACGGCAAGATGCTCGCCGCCGCCGACGAAATGGGCATTGTCCGCCTCTGGGACATGGGCGATCGACCCCAGGTCGGCGCGATCCTGCGCGGGCCTCAAGGTCCGATCTATTCCCTGGCATTCTCGAACGACGGTAAGACGCTGTATGCGGGCACGACGGAGAAGGCGATCCATGCGTGGGACGCGAAGACCGGCGAGGCGATCGAGAATCTGAAATCGCGAAACGCCTTCGAGGGGCATGAAGAAGGCACGTACCTCGTCGCTCCGCTCGGCAAAGACGCGGTCGTCTCCGTCGGCGCCCACGACAAGCAACTCACGATCTGGGACGCAGGCAGCGGCAAATCGAAGAACGTGCAGAAGCTCGACGAATCGGCCACGGCGTTGGCGACGGCCAAAGACGGCGATGTGTTCGCGTTCGCCGTCGAAAACGCCGTCGAAGTGTGGGACGCGAAAGGGCCCAAGAAGCTGCAATCGTGGAAAGCCGACGGCGGCATCAGCAGCCTGGCGTTTTCCCCCGATGGTGCGACGCTGCTCGCGGGCATCGTCGAGATTGAAGGCACGATGACCTTCGGCCGTATTCGCCGCTTCGATCCGAAGACGGGCAAGGAGACGGCCGCTCCGCTGGAGCATGGTTCCAGCGTTCGGCAGATCGCATGGTCGCCCAAGGGGGATGCGATTTACTCGGCGGGCGAGGATTGGGTGGTGCGTGCCTGGGATGCGAAGTCGGGCAAGCAGACGCACGCATTTGCCGGCCATGTTTCGCGCATCCGTTCGCTGGCCGCTTCGTCCGATGGCCAGCACCTGGCGTCCGCGGGGCACGACAGCTCGATCAAGGTGTGGGACCTGAATGCCGGCAAATATGACGAACCGATCCAGGCTCACAAGTCGTCGGCTGTCGCCCTCGATTTCGCCCCGGGGGATCGCGTTCTCGCTACCGGCGGCCGCGATGGGCTGGTCAAGCTGTGGAATCCGCTCGATGGTTCCAGCGTCGGCGAGATGAAGCATGACGGCCCGATCACCTCGCTCTCCTTCCGCCAGCGCGACGACGACATCATTCTCGCGGTCGCGGTGGAAGGGAAGACTCCCGAAGTGAAAGCATGGCGGCTCACCCAGGACGACAAGAAAGCATGGGCGTGGAAAGAGGCCTACCAGATCAAGGCCCAGGCGAACGTCGTGGCCTTCGACCAAGCAGGCGACGTGCTCGGCGTCGGCGGCGATCGGGCGCTCGGCTTCTACAACGCGGCCACGGGAGCCGTGAAGGCGAAGCCCGCGATGCAGCTTCCGCCGGTGCGGGCCCTGTCGTTCGGGTTCGGCCATCAGGCGATCATCGGCGACGCGCTGGGGCATCTGGTGATGATGGACGTCGAGAAAGGCCAGTTCGCGATGAAGCCGATCCAGGTGCACAACGGCGCCGTCCGCGGCGTCGCCAGCCTGATCGAGAACCGCATTGCAACGGTGGGGGACGACCACATCCTCACCATCCGCCGAGTTAATAAGGAAGGCCAGATCGTGCTGGAGCGGCTTGAACGCAACCACCATCAGCCCATGACGAGCATCGCTGTCCATTCCGATGGGGCGACGTTCGCGACGACGAGCTACGATCGCACGATCAAGATTTGGAACGCGGAAGACGGCCTGTTCGGAGCAGAGCGATTGACGCTGACGGGGCATGACAGCCCGGTGGTCGCGGCTGCCTTTGGCCGCCGACTGCCATTGCTGGCAAGCGTCGATCATGACGGGAAGCTGAAGCTCTGGCGTGCGGGCCAGTTGAAGAAGTGAAACATGGTTAGCCGCGACGCGCAGCGGAGCGCGGACAGTGCGCTAATGCGACGGCGCGGCGTAGTGTCCGCGCTCCGCTGCGCGTCGCGGATAACCCTCGCACGCTAACGCGAAGGGCGCCGTTGGTTCACCACTTGCCGTTGTCCCCGTTTTGGTTGCGTCGCTACAATCTCTTCCTTGACTTCACCGGGCAAGGATCGCCATGACCCCCCTTCGCGTCGGTTCCGGGCACGATACGCACCGCTTGGTCGAGGGCCGGCCCTTGATCCTCGGCGGGGTCCGCATCGACCATTCGCGTGGTCTTTACGGCCATAGCGATGCCGACGTCGTGCTTCATGCCCTCACCGATGCCCTGCTGGGGGCGGCGGGCTTGGGGGACATCGGCGACGCCTATCCCGACAACGATCCGGCCCACAAGGATCGCGATTCGCGCTACTTCGTGACCGATACGCTCGCTCGCCTCCGCAAAGCAGGGTGGGCGGTGGTCAACATCGATGTGACGCTGTTCGCCCAGGAGCCGAAGCTGGGGTCGATCAAGGGGACGATCCGCCAATCGCTCGCCCAGATGCTCGAGGTCGAAGCCGATCGCGTCAATGTGAAGGCGAAGACCGGCGAGAAGGTGGGAGCTATTGGCCGAGCCGAGGCGATCGGATGCCAGGCGACCGCGCTGATTGAACGCACCGTTTAGCGGGGAGCCGTAGGCGACCGCGAACCCGCGTCGCCTACGGCTCCTCGCTAAACGCAGGAGAAGGATCCGCCATGCCGTTGCGCGTCTACAACACGCTGACTCGCCAAAAGGAAGACTTTCAACCGCTCGTCCCCGGCAAGGTGACGATGTACGTGTGCGGGCCGACGGTCTACAAGCCGAGCCATATCGGGCACATGGTGGGGCCGGTCATTTTCGACACGGTGAAGCGTTATCTGCAATACGCGGGCTTCGACGTCACGTGGGTCGTCAACATCACCGATGTGGACGATAAGCTTATCCGGCGTGCCGCGGAGCTTAACACGACAGTGAAGGAGTTGGCGGAGAAGATGACCGCCGATTACGTCGATTGCCTCAAAAAGCTGAATGTGGTCGGCATCACAAAGATGCCGCGCGCCACCGAGCACATCGACGGCATGATCGACATCATGAAGGGGCTCATCGAAAAGGGTTACGCATACGCAGCCGGCGGCGATGTCTATTTCGACGTGTCGCGCGACGAGGATTACGGCAAGCTGTGCAACCGCGATCCGGAGCAACTCGAGGCGGGCGCCCGCATCGAAGTCAGCGAGAAGAAACGCAATCCCGGCGACTTCGCACTGTGGAAGGGAACCAAGCCGGGCGAACCCGCATGGGAAAGTCCCTGGGGCCCCGGCCGACCCGGCTGGCACATCGAATGCTCCGCCATGGCCATGAAGCTCCTCGGCAAGACGCTGGATATTCATGGCGGCGGGCTCGATCTGCAGTTTCCGCATCATGAGAACGAGTTGGCCCAATCCGAATCGTTCACGGGGCGGCCGTTTTCCAAGTATTGGATGCACAACGGCCTGCTGAGATTTCGCGACAAGGATGGGAATGTCTCGAAGATGGCAGGGTCGGTAGGGAACGTCGTCAATGTCGTCGATCTGCTCGCCAAGTTCCGAGCGGAGACGGTTCGATTTCTGCTGCTGAGCACGCATTATCGCAGCCCCATCGAATACAGCGACGACCGTCTCGCGGAGTTGCAGAAATCGCTGGAGGGCTTCCACCGCTTCTTCGAGCGCTATCAGCGGATCACGAACAAGAGCTTCTACGAGCTGGAAGCTCCGATGAAGCGGAAGGAGTTCGAGCCGGGAACGCCGGGCTCGGAGTTCGTCGTCGAAGTGGTGAAGTTGTGGGAAAGTTTCTTGAGCCGAATGGACGACGACTTCAACACCGGCGGCGCCGTTGGCGTCTTGTACGAATTGCTGACCGCTCTCAACCGTTTCGTGGATACGCGCGGGCTGGAAGCCGGGAAGGGGACGCCGGACGACCTGCGCGGCTTCGAGCGCGGCGTCCTGACGCTGAAGGAATTCAGCCAGATCCTCGGCGTCTTCGAGAAGCCGATCGAAGCCTCCGCCGGCGGCGACGACAAACTGACCGCAGGCCTGATGCAATTGCTCATCGACCTGCGCAATCAGGCCCGCAAGGAAAAGAACTTCGCCGTCGCCGACCAGATCCGCAAACGGCTGACGGAGTTGAACGTCACCCTGGAGGACCGCCCCGGCGGCACCGGCTGGCGCGTGGGGTAAACCATGCCGTTTCCCCATCCTTGCGGCGAGGAACTCGAACGGCTCGTTGCTGCGGGAGCCGATCCGCACACCGTTATTCAAGACGGGTTCATCGCAGTGCGTGGCGGCGCATCCGACATGGAACCCACGGAGGTGTTTTCCGTCGCGGTTGGGCCGACCCTTGAAGCGGCGGCGTGTGCCGTTCCGCATGGAAAGATCCGTGTGGCTTCCGTCGCCGAATTGCGAGCCTTGGGCGGGTCCATTGAGTGGGCGCCAGAGCAAGCAAGGGACGGTACAATGAACAAACAACATGCCAACGTAAAGCTTGGCGGCGGCAATCCGTTTTCCGATTTGATGCCGAATCCTGTCCCTAGAAATCAACGCGTGGGAGCGACGGCGCCATGACGATGAATCCCATCGAATACCGTGATTTTTGGGACGTGCCGCGCATGTTCATCGTGCGATACCGCGGCCTGTCGTTTCTCTTCGATTGTGCGTTCAACGAAACCGAAGAGGATTACGGGGATTCGTACCGCGTGATGCTTCTTCCCGAGTTGACCGAGTCGGCCTTACAAGGATCGTGGGCCGACTTCTCCAAGCGGGCGATGCGGGATTTGGGCACGGTCGCGATTCGCGACATCGTCTTCGACCCGAGCCGCCGTCAAGCGATCGACTCAGGATTTCTCGATCGGCTGTTGTTATCCAGCTTGCCGCAAACCGACCCGCTGCTTGCTGACGTTTCCATTCCTACATAAGGTCGCCGCACTTCATGGATGAACCGCACTGCGTTCTCGGCATCGATCCGGGGCTCAACATCACCGGCTACGGCGTCTTGCAACGCCATCCGACAAGGCCGATCGTTCGCGAAGCGGGCGTGCTTCGGCCGGGCGACGCCAAGAACGATTTGACCATGCGGCTCAAGGCCATTTACGACGGCGTGCTCGAACTGCTCGAGCAATTCAAGCCGGAGGCGATGGCGGTCGAACAACTCTACGCACACTATGCTCATCCGCGGACGGCGATCCTCATGGGGCATGCTCGCGGAGCCATCTTCCTGGCGGCGGCTCAGCGTGGGGTCGCCGTCTTCAGCTACTCGGCCACCCGGATCAAGAAGACGGTGACGGGGCATGGCCGGGCGAGCAAGGAACAGGTCCAGCGGACCATCGAACGCGAATTGGGATTGAAGAAGCCGCCCGAGCCGCCGGACGTGGCCGACGCTTTGGCGGTGGCGTTGTGTCACGTGCACCTGATGAAATTGCCGAGCATCGTTTAGCGGGGAGCCGAAGGCGACCATGATTACACGCATCACCGGCACGTTGAACCGCGTCCTCGATGAGGAACTGCGCCTGCAAGTCGGCGCCTTCGAGTATCAGGTGCTCGTCCCCGAGTTCGTCCGCCGCACCGTGCAGGGGAGGGTCGGCCAGGAACTGACCTTGAACATCAACGAATATTTGGAAGGGAACCCGGTGCAGGGCCGTATGGTGCCGCGGATGATCGGCTTCGCAACGGAAGCGGAACTCGAGTTCTTCGAGTTGTTCTGCACCGTGGACAAAGTGGGCATTCGCAAGGCGATGAAAGCCCTGATGCGGCCCATCAAGGAAATCGCCGACGCGATCCAGCGGCAGGACAACCGCTGGCTAAGCACATTGCCCGGCGTCGGCCCTTCGACTGCGGAAAAGATCGTTGCCACGTTGCGGAAGAAGGTAACGAAGTTCGCCTTGATGCCCGCCCCTTCGGCGGATGGTTTAGCCCCCTCGGCCGCCAGCAATGTGGACGGCGATCTGATCGAGATCGCTTATCAAGCGTTGCTCAGCGTGGGCCACAATCCCAGCGAAGCACGCGACAAATTGGACCGTGCGATCGCGGGGGGCAAGACGTTCGCGAATGTCGAGGAGATCCTGCTCGCGATTTACGCTGCGCCGGCGGGTAAGTGATATAATTTGGTGAACATAAGAACACTCGAGAGTGGTGGATGCGGGGGTTTTAGGCTTTTGGTTTTTGGTTTTCGCACGCAGGACGCCAAGGACTCGTTTTATTTTCTGGTGTGCGAAAACCTAAAACCAAAAGCCTAAAACCAACTCGCAATTGAGGGAGCAGCATGGTGCGTGAGGCGATCGTGCAGGGGGATAGTCTCCCCGAGGATGAGTCGCAGCGCGACGCCGCTCTCCGTCCGCGCAAACTGAAGGAAGTGATCGGGCAGAAAGCCGTTGTTCGACGGCTCACGATCGCCCTCAATGCGTCGCGCAAGCTCAAGGAACCCCTCTCGCACATCCTCTTCGACGGCCCGCCCGGGCTCGGCAAAACGACGTTTGCAACCGTGCTGCCGCAGGAACTCGGGACGACGCTGCAAATGACGAGCGGCCCCGCCCTTTCGAAACCCGCAGACCTGCTTCCGTTTCTCACGAACGCCGCCGAAGGGTCGATCCTCTTCATCGACGAAATCCATCGGCTTCCGCGCGTGGTAGAAGAATTCATTTATCCGGCCATGGAAGACTTTCGGGTGGACATCGTGCTCGGCGAGGGCATCAATGCCCGCACGATTTCGATGCCGCTCAAGCGATTCACGCTGATCGGAGCGACGACGCGGAGCGGCATGCTTTCCAGCCCGATGCGCGACCGCTTCAAGATGCAGGAGCATCTCGATTTCTACACGACGGAGGAGCTTTCGCAGATCGTCACGATCAATGCAAAGAAGTTGAACACGCCGCTCGCCGCCGAGGCCGCCCGCGAAATCGCCGCCCGCAGTCGAGGCACGCCGCGTATTGCCAACAGTCGATTGTGGTGGGCCCGCAATTTTGCTTATAGCGAAGCGAACGGAGACATTACGCTGGAGGTCGCGCGCGCCGCGTTGCTGATGGCGGAGGTGGACGAGCAGGGGCTCGACAAGCAGGACCGCCGTTATCTATCGACTCTCATTCAAGTTTTCGACGGCGGCCCCACCGGCGTCGAGGCCCTCGCGGCCACGATGAATCTGCCGACGGACACCCTCAGCGACGAGATCGAACCCTACCTGCTGCGAGAGCAATTCATCATCCGCTCGCCCCGCGGCCGAGTCGCAACGCCCAAAGCGTATGGACTGCTTGGAGTCGCCCGCATCAAGGATCCCGCCAAGCAAGGTTCGCTGTTCGAGGAATAAACCAACGCATCAACCAACAGGAGATACGGCAAAAACAATGTCGGCGGGCCGTGGTCGTCTACTCCTCAGAGGCGGTTGGAAGTTATTGCAAACCTTCTGTCCTCTGCTTGCGGCTTGGCACAACATCTCGGCGCGGTAGGTGGCCAGATTGTTCCCAGCGTGCGGGTCGCTCAAATTAGATTGCAGTTGCGGTCACCTTTATCGTTCGTTCTTCCACACAGTTTCGCCGTTGCGATTGATATAGCCGCGAATGCATGTGTCGAACTCGATCCACGCAAGACCATTCCGAAATGGCCCGGCCTTATTGCAAGACAATTCAGGGACGACCGTTTCTCCTTGCAGGTCGATGTAAGAGGCGCGTTTCCTCGAGGAGACACAGACTGAAGCTAACCCTTCCGAGAAGCCGGATGCGTTGCAATACTCTTTGCCAAACGTGTTGGCCCCCGTCTTGTCGATAAAACCGAAAACCTGGGGTTTGGAGTAATCACGTTTGCCGCCCGGCAGGAATTCCACAAGCGCCCATCCTTCGTGGAAGTCCATTGCTAGGGCGAACTGAGGCGGGATGACGAAGGTTCCTTGCTTGTCAATGTAACCCATCTTTCCCTTCGCGAGGACGGTTGCGAACCCTTCGGAAAAGGGACTCGCGGCCGAACAAGGGAGAGTGATTACGGGCTGCCCCTCCCGATCGAGATAGGACCATTTCTTGCGAAATTCGCAGTTCATCAGGCCTTCTTTGCATTCGCCCAGAGCTGAGGCCGATACTTCGAAGACCACTTCGCCTTGAGTAGTGATTGCGGCCCATTTCGTGCCGCGAGCGACACTGGCAAGTCCTTCCGAGAACTCGAATGCCACTTCGAATTGGGGCGAAATTGCGACCTGGCCGCGCGTGTCGATGTAGCCCCATTTTCCATCGATTTGCACGGCAGCGAACCCTTCGCTAAAGGGACGCGCCCCTTCGAAGCAGGCATCGGTGATTTGGCTTCCCCCATCGTCAATGTAGCCCCAGAGATAGCGAATCCGCCCTGTGAAACGGTCTTTCTTCTTCTTCGGATCCAACAGGCCGACCGCAGCGAATCCCTCAGAAAATTCCTGGCTTACGGAAAACGCAAGTGGCAGGACGATCGCCCCCGATTCATCGATGTAAGCAGGTTTTCCGTCGATGATGACCGGAGATAGGCGTCGCATGTGCTTCCCTTTGCCCACGTGATTGACGAATGGCGATGATGTTGTTGCGATTCGGTAGTGCACGATCCAGGTTAAGGCTAGCAATCGGCGGCCCCACTTGCGCAAGGACCCGACTAAGAAGGGTTCGCTGTTCGAGGAGTAGCACGGGAGTAGTCCTCACACACCGCGTGAGGTCAGCGGCGATGCAACGTCATTCCGCCGTTAGGCGAGCGGCGCCTGCATTTCTCCCCTCTCTTCGGGAGTCCGGGAGCGGGGTGGGGTGAGGGTGCCTTTTCCCGCGCAACGCCACGTCGCACGCCCTCGCCCCCGGCCCCTCTCCCGGACTCTCCCGGAGGGAGAGGGGAGAAATGCAGGCGCTCGCCTACTAAATGAGTTGCTTGCGCTGCGTTATGCCAATGGCGCGCGCGCGATGAAGCCGGCGCGGCCTGGGAGCATGGGGAAATCGCCGGAGCGATTCACGCATTGCGCTTCGAATCCAGCGTCCCACAGCATGGCGAGCAGTTCGCGTTCGGCGAAGAGTTGCACTCGATGCGTCTCTTCGCGCCGGCGATATTCGTTGCTGACTCGGCGAATCGGCACGATGTGGCGGAGCAAATGGTTGCGTTCGTCGTCATGCGAAATGCCGGCGGTCAGCGACCAGCCGTCCCCTTCGGGAAAGGGGCCGAGGGTGAGAGCAATGCGCCCGATGGTTTCAAGCGAAGCCCTCACCCCAATCCTCTGCCGGACTGTCGGAGGGAGAGGGAGCAGAAATCGTTTCTGCCGCTCGCCCAAACAGAGCCAAATCGGCCGCTCGCCTGGCGAGTTACTTCGAGTCCTTTTCGTTGGCTTTTTCCTTCGCCTTTTCCTTGTTGGCGTCGCTCTTCTTGCTGACGTACTTGGCGCCGCCGATCAGCGTCTTGAGTTCTTCCACGACCGCCTTGGCTTCGGCTTCGGTCGCATGGCCCACGGCGGAACCGGCGATGTATTTGCCGTCGGCATCGCGGATCGTGAAGCGGTATTTGCCGTCCTTGCTTTCGACGAGTTCGATGACCGCGCCGCTCGCGGTGGTCTTGGGCGCGACCTTCTTCTTGTCTTGCGCGGAAACTTCGGTGCTGATCGCCGCGAGGGCGAAGGCGCCGCCCAGGAACAGCATGCCGATCATCTTCTTCATGAGGTGCTCCAGATTCTGCGGACTCGGTGAGGAGGAAACTGGCTGCGATGATAACACTGCTCCGCGTAAGTCGCAACGAGGCGCTCTGGCCGGGGTGCATTCCCGTTCCTGCGCGAGGGGAGAGCGGTTAAACTCGGTCCGAGAGCAGCTGGCGGGCAGCTGGTCGGT
>JAIEPT010000279.1 GCA_019748295.1 Gemmataceae bacterium
TATTGAGGCCCCGGCACCCGAAAGGGCCGGACGGATAGGCCGCCCCTAAACCACCGCGCTACCTCTCGACTCTACTTGCACAGATCAGGAAGTCGCGGTTCGCTCGCGGTAGCGGTCGAGGGCATCGCGGCGAGCTTTGTCGAACAACTTGAGCTCGATCAATTCCGCCTCGATTTCTTCGGCGCTCGCGGTGGCGGCGGATGTCTCTTGCAGCGATCGAGCCACCTCTTCGACCAACAGGTCGTTGAGCATCTCCTGGCCGCGATGCAAGAGCTGGCGGATATTGTCCGCCGTCATCGGCTTACCCAACTCCTGAGAAAAGTGGGTTGCCATCGCCTCCGACCGCGTCTTCGGATTTCGCGCTTTGTAAAGCAGCAAGGTGTGAAAAGGTTGGCCATTCGTCCGCTCACGGCGTTCCAGACCTTCCCAGGCATGCTTCATCAGTTCCTCGACCCACGCGCCGCCAAAAACGTCCTCGATGGCAGCTGGCGACAACTTCTTAAGGTACTTTTGAAGCTTCTTCTGATCGCTCTGTATTTCTCGATAATAATCGGCGATCATTCGGCTCAACACGGTCTTGAGGTAGTCGCGAAAGCGTCCCTTCTCGGGATTGGCTCGCTGCAGAAAGGGATGAATCTCGACGACGCGCTCCGCGAATCGGCCAAACAACTCGCCCGCGACGTCCGTGTCGCCGAGCTTGGCCAAGAGAAAGCGGTACACGGCGTCGTGATAGCGAATGAGCAACTCGTTCCTCGCTTGTTGGGCGAGGTCCCCTTCCGCTTGTCCCGCTTGCAGCACTCGGGACCAGTTGGTTTGCCCGAACTGATACCGCGAGTTCGCCGTCCCTAAAGAATCCATGATGTAGTCTCGCCTTTCGCCTACGGCGTTTCCCAGGCTGGTCGCATGGGTCGAAACCAATTTTCGCCTCCGGTACGGCGGGCCGTCAAGAGGGCGAGGCAAATCGATGACGTTCTCCGCCAAGCCCCCGGGTCAGCGCAGCGCACCCAGGGGATGCAACCGCGGACGGATCCCCCGGGTGCGCGGCGCTGACCCTGGGGCTTGGTACGCCCACCGAAGCGAGGGAGGTTTCGGGGGACCGCGAACCGAAGGAAAGAAAGGCGACAAGTCGCCTCCCTTAAGCGTTGTGCTTCGGTTTCATTACTTTTTTCCGTCCTTCGAGGCTAATTTCGACCAGATCGGCGCGGTCGTCGCCACATCCCCCGACATCTCTTGAATGGCCGCCGCCAAACGATCGGCGCCTAGGGGCCGATCGATGCGATGGCTGAGTCTAAAGATATCCTTGTTTCCAACGCGATCGAGCCGGAAGAACGTCGGTCCGATCGGGGTATGGGCGCGGAGGATCTTCAGCAGCAGATCCGCGGGCAGCTTCTCGGCATCTTCGACGACCGCCACCTCGCAATTCAGCCAAATATTGCTCTCGTACAGGGAAGCCGTCATCGGGATCGCGACCTCGCTACGGCGAAAGGTGAAGGCGAAGGCGGGTGGGTTCGAGTCCGGCAAACGCTTCGCGTTGGGATCCAGCCCTTTCAAGTACGCGAACATTTGATCCTGCGTCAGCACTTGCTTAGTCCCAGGAACCGGCACTGCATCTTGGGCGAATGCGGACGTGCCGCCGAACGCCAACACCAAAGCGAGAGCGAGATTGCGAATGTCGGAAGCAGCCATCTGAATGTCTCCTGGTTGCAGTCTTGCGGCGGTTTCTCGAACCGAAGAGACGACCATCGCCTCGTTCGATTCGCCGTCTTTACGGAGGTGAGCGGCTTTTGTGACAGACCGTGTTGGAAAATTGCGAAGGTCTTTTTCGTTTGTCACAATCTTCGAAGTTTCGCGTATTCGAGGTGCACCCGCAAAGGGGAAGCGGAGGAGCGATTTCAAAGACGGTTGGACCGCGAACTCCGAGAGTTGAGGGAACTCCGTAATCGTGACCCCCAATGCTGCTTGAAGCAGTGCTCCCGGAATCCTTGCTAAATCAGCGTGCGCGATTTCGCAGCAGCACCTTTCGCACCAACCCGAAGCGTCAGCGAGGAATTTCGTCAGCGAGGAATTTCGCGTCGCCCCTCGCTGACTGACGCTTCGGGCTACTAGTGCGGGCGACTGGCATGTTTTGATCGGAATCGCGATGCCCACTCTTATTCAACAGGCCGCTCAACCCGCTGCCGATTTGGGCACGCTGATTTAGGAATTCGTTTGCAGCGAACTGCAGCTTGCTTTATAGTCCGGCGGACTCGGAGATCCTCGCATGGAAGAAGCCGTATCCTTCAGCACGTTGCAGGAGATCTGCCTCGACATGGCGGCGTTGGTTTTTCTCGTTTCCGGCGCGACCAAGTTGCTCGGACGCGAGGCATTCCGGGAGGGCCTGCTTTATATCCCTTACATGCCGGTATGGTTGACGCATGCCGTCGCCTGGGTCCTGCCTCCCCTTGAAGTCGTCGTGGCCGCGGGATTATTTCTGAACGCTTTATGGGCCAAGGCGGCTGCACTTGTCATGCTTGCGGCATTTTGCGGCGTAACCGTCATTGTGCTGCGAAAGCGCCTCCAAGTGCCGTGCGGCTGTTTTCAGGGCTTCGGCAATCGCTCCATGTCCGGACAAACCCTCCGCGACAATGTGCTGCTCGCCGCGGCAATTGGCGTGACCGGGCCTCTCTCATCGCACGATCAGCTGTGGGCGAGCATTCCCACGGCGGGGTTCGTGGTTCTCTTTTACCTTGCTGCTCAGCATCTGCGGCAGCAACACGTGTTGGTAACCGACATGCGGAAGCAGGGAGTCGCATGATTGCCTGGACTGCGATCAATTCGGCCGCGATCTTGCTCGTGATGTTCGCGCTGTTTCTGACGATCCGCCAGGTGGGGCTGCTGTTGGCCCGCATGGGGCCAGTCGGCGCCAGGACGGGAGACATGGGTCCGCGCATCGGCGAGAACCTTCTGCCGCACGTCGGCGCGATCCATGAAGCGAGCGGGGAACGGAAACCAACCCTTTATCTGTTCGCGACGACTTTCTGTCCGGCTTGCCGGATGGTTCGCGAAGCGGTGCCGGTCATCGCTCGCAGCTGGCGATCGGCGGCGCTCGTCGTCATGGTGTACGACGACCCTCCGGAATTGGATCGCCGCGAGAGCGTGCCCTCGAATTTCGTCGTAACCTCGCAGCCCGGAGTTCGGGAAGCGATCGACGTGCGGGCCGTTCCCTATGGGGTGATGACGGACGCCCGCGGATTCGTCGTGGGACACGGATTGGTGAACAGCGCCAGCCACATCGAGAGTCTTCTTGAATTGGTGGGAAACCCTGAACTGCCTGAAATATCAACCGAGCCCGCGAACGACGCGCAATCCAGGCTCGGCGAACCATCGCGCGAAAAGGTGCAAGCATGACCGCGAATTTCGATGACAAGGTGGGCCGCCTGTTTGCGGACGCGTTCCAGCATCAGTCGCGGCGATCCTTTTTGAGCCGCGTCACACGGGGCCTTTTCGCCGCGGTAGGCGTAGCGTTGCCTGCGATCGTCAGGCCGTATTCGGTGGAAGCGCAAGCGCCCGCCGCCGGACTTCGCCGTCACTCTTGGGATTGGTGCGGGCTGCATGGTCCGATCTGCGAGGGCAACTGCGATCCGCGACGTAACGGCAACGACGGGCAACTCGGCAAGGAAGGCGACCCAATGACCCGCTGGGTCGCTTGCTGCAAGAACCCCACCACCAATAAATGGAAATGCGTCCGCTATGCCGACTATTGCGGAGTGCGACGGCGGGGATGGCCGCAAGGCTGCGAAGGCAAAACGATTTCGGGGCCCACATGGTGCAGAGGCGTCTCGGTGAACGGCAAAAGCGATTACATTTGCACCGATGTGAACGTCGCAGTGACGGAGTTTGATGATGCCCGCTCCTGCACGAGAGGTTGTCATCCGGACGAGGTTCGCTGCGAACCTCAGGAATAGCTTCAGGTGATCCAGGACCATGCCGACGCATCCCGAAGAGCTTCGTCCGCAACGGCGCTCGGCGGCAATCGCCGGGCGGTTCGTCGTCGGCTTGGCGTTTCTTGTCCCGAGTTTCGCTTCGGCATCGGACCCGACGCCTCCGATCTACCGATTCGATCCGCGAGCGGTCTCGTTGATACGAGAGTTTTTTCCTCGCGAGATTCGAGTCGATGGTTACACGAACGCGTATCTGGAACGGGCGAAGCAACCGCGTTTCGCCGACCTCGATGCGGTCTTTGAGCACCACTCCCGGTCGATCGATGTCGGCAAAGAACCGCAGGGCAAGGATGCGATTTGGCTGATTCATGACGATGTCATGGACAGCGCCTGGCTTGGTTCGACGCGAGGCAAAGACTGGCAGCGACCGCTTATTGCGAGGAGCGACCAAATTGCGGCATTGGCGCACGGGCTGAGCAAGCCGGCGCGAGGCTTTTCGAGCGTCTTGGAGAAGGCACTGTTCCAACGGGATCTGCTCCAGATGTGCATGATTCTGAAAGACGCTGTAGACGCGGAAAAAAGCCAACCCGCAGCCAAATCCGCCGAAGCCGCTCTGCGTCTGCTTTGCGAACTATGGCGTCGGCATTGGTTGACCGACGAGGAGGTCCGATCGCTCCGCGCGATGCGTCCCCGCAATTTGCCTTCGGGGAGTTCGGCATCGTTTGCCCAGTTCGATCTCTCCAAGGATTATGTTCCGGGACCCGTATACGGAGAGTTGGGCGACTGGCATCCCATGCCGTTCGGCGAACGGGAGTCGCTCCACTTCCGCACTTTTGCCGGCCGAAGCTTCGTTTCGATCTACCTGCGAGCGCCAGGTTGGAGCCGAAAGCGATTCAACCGCTACTGGGATGGAGTCGCCGACAAATTCGGAGCCAAGGTAACCCGAGATGGCCGTGTTCCGGTGCTGCCTGCGGGGACTGAAACATTGCTGGTGCGGACATTCGCGGTGTTTGCGGCCGACGGAAGCTGCCTGGACTCCGGCTTCCCCGAAGAAGTGCTGGTGCGGGTCTTCAAGCATTCGGACACGCAGTTCGACCTGGAAACGAGCGACTACCGCGGCACGTCGAACTTTCAGTATCTCACTCGCCGCCGGCGTCTGCTTGCGGAACCGGCGTCCCTGGGCCTTCAACGAGTGCTGGACGACGCCCCGCAGTTTTTCGGGTTCTTTTCCGAGGCGCCGGATCTTCGTCGGTCCTATTCGGCGAACGTAACGACTATGCGAACGAACTGCGTGAGTTGTCACTCGGAGGCCTTCTATGGGGCCAGCACGGTGTTTTCGCTGGGTCAAAAGCGAAGAGGGCGGGAAGGGTTCTCGAAGGTCGAGGGCGGCTTTTTGGAGCCCACTGGAGTTGCCGACCGATTCCGATTGAAAACGGACGAATTCGCGGCGATGCGGAATTGGCTGAACAACGCCCTGACTGATTGAACCACTCGTTCGAAAAACATTCGAATGGTCTAACGCGGAGTGAACGATGACAAGATATTTTGGAGTATTCGTGATCTTTTGCGTTTCCGTCGCTCCCGCAGCGGCGCAAGTCAAGTACAAAGGCAAAGACTTCGAGAAGTTCATTTCCAATGAACTCAAGAAGGAGTTCACGAAAAAATCAATCAAGGGGGACGTCACTTACTCGATCTCCGGCGGCTTCCGCGTATTGTTCGATGCAGACAGTCAGAAACTTGAATTCTTCGAAAAGTACACCTACGAACTGCCTCCTCGCGAACCGCCCAAGAACGGAAAAGTCGAAATGGCCGCAAAGTTGGCTGCCTGGAACACGAAAGCTTCGCATTCCGCGGCGAAGGAAGTGGGCTTCACGCAGCTAAAGGATTCTAAGGGTTCGGAAGTGGGAACGCTTCACGACATTCGCTTCCAAGGCGTTTTCGACCTCAAGAAAATGGGCGCAAGCAAGTTGAAGGATTATTACGAGAAGCTCGATCTGGAATTCGAGGATTTCGTGATTTACATGCAGGATCTGCTCAAGCATGACAAGAAGGGGAAGGCAAGCTCCGCCCTGCCCAGTTTGCGTGGGGATTGCGAACAGATGGCTATACGCCGAACTTCGATTCTCTTGCTCCCGCAGTTCATGAACGTCCGAAGGGACGAATTGCAATGACCTCACGACTTACCGTCGCGGCACTTCTTGTTGCTGGGGTTGTCGCCGTTCCGTTGCGGAGCCAGATCACTAGCGACTGCACCAGCCAAGGCGTCGCTGCGTTTCGCATTCCCCCAGCATTCTCGGCAGAGCAAGCCGTCCAGGCAGTCGGCGCCGGGTTGGACGAGGCGCCTCCGAAAAGCGAAATGGCACTTCCCATCTTTGACCTGTGGGGCGATGCCAATGCTAGGTGCAGCACGCTCTTCAATTCGCTGAAAGAGCAAGCGAACCAAGCAGAGGTCAAAGCAGGGCACTCGCTTTTGACATCTCATGAATTCGCCAATCCGCCGGCAATCATCTTCGACGGCGCCCCGATCCCGCTTGAAGTCAAGATCCGCAATTGCGAGGGAATCGTTCCGAACCGTCTCGTCCGCCTCCGGACCTATAACGGCAATCCGGTCGGACCGACGATCCGAGTCAAGCCGAACGACTTGCTGAAAATCAAAGTCGTCAATCATTCCCCTCTAACCAAAGGGGAAGGCAGGTTGGAAGACCCCGAAGCGCCGAAGGATGATCACAATCATCCAAACGATTTCAGCACAACCAATCTTCACACGCATGGACTCCAGGTTTCGCCCGTCGAACCCGCGGACGACGTGTTTGCTCCCATCCAAGCGGGCGGCGAACGGATCTATGAATACGCCTTGAAGGACCATCATCCGGGCACGTGCTGGTATCATCCGCATCGCCATGGATCGACCGCGATTCAGCTCTGCAACGGCATGGCCGGCGCCTTGATCGTCGATCCGAAACCCGGAGCGGACTCTCTCGATGCGGCCCTTGAAAAATACGGGGTTCGCGAAGAAAAAATCTTCGTCTTTCAGGAAATCCGCTGCAGCCGTGAAGCGCGCGACCCGGCAGCCCGCGAATTGCCCATCATGAGGCCCACCCGGGAGGACGTCTACGGCGCCAAGAGCACTGTTCGCGACAAGAAGAAGCATGAGGTCGCCGAACGCTTTCTGATCAACGGCAAGCATCTGCCGATCGTGCGCATGAAGCCGGATCAAGTGCAGCGTTGGCGGTGCATTCATGCAGGAATCGACCGCAGGCTCGGCCTGGTCATCGTCAAGCATGGGAGCGAAGAAGACAGAAAGAAACAGTACCCGCTTTGCTGCACGGCGACAGACGGCATGACTTTGCCTGAGTGCGCCATCCAAACGTTTGGAGGTGCGTTAGGCGACGACCCGCAAGCGAAGCAGCAAGAACTGTTTTCGCTTCTGCCCGGAAACCGCTCGGACTTCCTCGTTCAACTGCCCACCGGCGTCTATGTCTTGCAGGCAGCTCATCAGGACAAGGAGTTCAACAGCCGGGGGCAAGGGCACGAAGTGATTCCGCTTGCCATTCTCTTCGTGGAACGCCTCGAGAATCGGGAGGTCGCCAGAAGCGGCTCGCCAGGCCTCCCGGAATTGATCAAGGAGTTGGGCAAGACGCTTCTTCTGGAAGCACGTAAGCAGAAGCCGCCCAATGGCGCCAAGAACTTCAAGACCATCGAATTTCGCCAGGGAGGCGGGCGATTCGAAATTCGCTGGAAGAACAACTTCGGACCCGCCAACGCGCCGAATTGGAAATGGAGGCCGTTTTCGGAAACGAGTTCCGAGCTTGACCTGGTTGTGCAAGCCGGCACGGTCGAGCATTGGACTCTGAAGTCCGAGAGCGGAAATCATCCCTTTCACATTCATGTCAACCCGTTCTTCGTCCGCGAGCGCCGCACAACGATCCGATCGTCAGACGGCGAAAACGAGTCCGTAGTTCCGGATCCGATCGACCAATGGCACGACACGGTCCTCGTCGGCGAAGGACAGTCCGTCGATATCTACATCCGCTTCGAACGAAGCCTGACCGGGGAAACGGTCTTTCATTGCCATAACCTCGACCATGAAGACAAAGGCATGATGATGCGAGTCCGCATCGAGGATCCGGACAAGAAAGTCGTCAAGAAAGCCTACGGCTTCAAGTCGCTGCCGGAGTGGGCCCCTAACCTAAAGGGGGAATTCGCGGATCAGCACGGCGAGGATCGCAAATTACGGGAATTCGCTTTCGAAAAGGACGGCGATCACGGCGACTTGCTGTTAGTGTTCGTCCGCAGCGTGAGTTGCGAACACTGCTTCGAACAACTCAAAGCCATCGAAAGCAAATTGGATACGTTTCGTCGGCACAAGTTGAACGTCGTCGCAGTCTGTCCGGACGATCAGAAAACTGCGGCCAAGGCGTGCAAGAAGTTGTCGTTTCCGGTCCTTGCGGATCCCGAACTTGAATTGTTCGACCAGCACCTATGCATGGAGAACAAAACCCCCTTGCATGGCGCTTATTTGATCGATCGGGGAGGTTCGGTTCGCTGGCAGCATGTCGAAAACAAGCCGTTGATGTATTTCGAAGGCGTCCTCGACCTCTGCCGTAAAGGACTGCCGCTGGGGGTGATTTCGACGAACTTCAAGTTCGTCCCCGACGATCTCAAAGTTGACGTCGGCCAGACGGTCGAGTGGGCGAACATGGACGGTATGCCGCACTCCGTTTTGAGCAAGCATGGATTCGATCCGAAAGCGGATCCCGTCGATTTCAGCAAACTTCTCTTTGGGGTCAAATCGCTTACGACCGGGAATCGGCACTCGGTCCTTTTCACAGATGAACATTACAAGCGAGCAGGCGGCAAGGGTGGACCTGTCGAACTGGACTACTTCTGCCATCAGCACCCTGATATGAAAGGCAAGATCAAGCTGCTGCCGCGTCCTGCTCCGTGATCGCCTTGCTACTCCTTCTGAAGAAATTCGCGAAATAAGCTGGCCGATAGTTTGAACTGCTCGATGAAACCCAACACGCCGGATGAGGAAACGCCAAGCTGGCAATTGAGGTCCGCCTCAAGCCTTGCGGTCTTTTTCCCGTCAGTGTCCACCAACACCGCTCTGCACAGTGCCTGACGGTCGTTCCATCGGTTGATGCGTTCCAGGGTCGCAGGCCCTTCGAAAAAAGCGCTGATGAGAAGCACTCGGCCTCGCCCTAATGACTTCAGTCGGTATTCGTCCTTCCCGTCTTGTTCCTTCCAGGCGAAGACCCCGAACTTATTTTGAGTCGCCGGCAGACTCCATTCCTGCAAGAGTTGCTTGAGCATCTCGTCGGGCACACTGGTGACGATGCTCTTTTCGGTCGTTGCTTTTTGGGTGGGAGCGGGCAGCGTCGGCGAAATGAACAGCGTGGCGGGAGAAAACGCCTTTTCGTAGGTGCCGACCCAAATCTGGTATTGGCCCGAGCGAGGCTCCTTGATCGTGACCAGCGGGTTGAGGTCCCCGGCCGAATCGTCGTCCGCGGCCCGCATGCCGTCCGGACCGAACACGAACAGAACCGTATCGGCGGGCGAAAGCACATAGATGTGGAGGGGCGCCTTGCCTGCCTTGTAATCAAGCACGAAATCGGGCGAATCCGTCACCCAGCCTTTCACTTTCTCGATCGTCGTGATCTGGTCTCCGCCGGCAACAAGGTTCTTGCGAAAAGGCGTCGGAAAGCCGTCCGCCAATTCAATCGACCCGAAGTGCGGCTTCGCTCCCCGCTTGAATTGCAAGTCGACGCTGATCGGCTGCGGCTTCTTCTCGATCGCCGAGGGAGGAGTTTGCGGCCACGCGCAAGGGGCGGCGCCCGCTGCCAACAAGATCGCGCAACCGGCAGTCAAGAGCAGTCGGCTCATCATGATGTTTCCCCGAATCGCAGCCCAGGCCGCATCCCGCGCACATCATACGGCGCCGACGATTCGGAAGCTAAGAGAAATGAGAAATTAGGTTCTAAGCAGAAACCTTCTCCCGGAGGAAGAAAGAGAAAAGAGTTGCGTCCCCTTTTCCTTCCCAAACCTTGGCGCCGAACTGGTCGGCATGCTCAGGAAAGCTCTCCAAGATCGCCGCTTCCGAAGCGATGCTGAATCATCCGTGGTACTTGACCAAGGACGGACAGGTGAGACGGGCCACCGATCTGGAAGCGAAGCTTGTGGAACGAAACAACGGGGTCATCTACTACTCCGAGTCTCATCATTCGAATCTCGTACTGGTGTTCCGGGGCGAATTCAAAACGCTCCGAAAACTGAGCAGCGTCAAGTTGACCGCGTCGATCGAATGTCGCAGCCTCGGCTTTCGGAAACCTTCCTCGTGGGGCCTTTTCAAGAAAGCGTCGCTTGAATGGCAGGATTGGGACACGGAATCCATCGCCGAAGCGACACGGTTATTTCCGCAAGTCGACGAACCCGACTATTTCGAAACGGCAATCATGCCGTTCGACGAACAGAACGTTCCTGAGGTGCTGACCGCCGTGCTCGCCAAACTAACGATTCGCGACGAGCAGGGAGTTCTGGTAGGGAAGTATCTTCCCAAGAACTGACAACAAATTGGTCGTCCTCAATAGGTCCCCTAACTCCGGCTTAACGCGGCTCTGCCACTTAGCAGTTCGCTAGAAAACGAGCAGCCTCGGGGTTTAGCGGCGCTCCTTCCTGCGACGCGTTGGCTGAGCGGGGCGCCGGCTCTGCTCGGCGTTCCAGCCCCCTTTGAGCGAATCGGCGGTAGCGCTTGCCTCCTCCTCGATGAATGCAACTGAAAATCAGCGCAACCGCGAGTTCTTTTGTGCCCCACGCCGTTCGTTCGCGCCGACGTATTCGCAGTTTTTCGGCAATCGACGCTATTCGGCGGCCTTGTGAATGTCTGCACGCCACCACATTTCGCGTCGTCAAGCCGGAACGAGCTAACCGGGACCAAGCTAATCCTAACCGCCTTGTTTCGGTCGAACGAGCAACCAAAGATGGGTTCATGTCGAGAGGAATGCGTGCATCGCGAATGCCATGATGGATGCACAGACGACGCTCGCGAGCAGCGTCGCCAGTCCCCAGCGGCGGGTCGATTTGATCTGCCACCACATCACCAAACCGGAAAGTGCCCAAAAGCACATCGTCGCGGCCATCCCGTCGACGATGACGGCCCAGATCCATCGTGCGTTCACTTCGCCGGGATACCCATGCATCAAATGCATGCGGAGCAGGAATCGGCGGAAGGGAAGTTCGCCTCGATCCAAGTCCGGCGACGTTCCCGAGACGGAGTGAGCCAGCGTCGAGTAGGTTGCGACCCACGTTTTGCCATCCGCGACGATGGGAAATTTCACGTCGGGCGCCGCGGTCACGGTCAGGTCGCCGGGAGGCAGTTCCAATCGCTCCAAAATCGTCGGAACCGCTGCCTTGAAACGATCGACGATGCCTTCATCGATCCTGATGCCTTCGCCGCCGCCCGACGCGCGAGGCGTCTTGGATCCGGGCGCTTTGCCGCCGCCCTTGCCGGGGTTGGCCGTTCCGGTGGCGAAGGGCGCTTTTTCGCCGGGCGGTTGCGGCGGCGTGGTCTCGCGAACGCCGCCATGTCCGTCGACGACGTTGTAGAAGATGGTGAACGTCCGCGTGCCCGATCGAATGGAACCCGAGATGGTTTCCCGAGCGCCATACTTTCCTTCGCTCGGCTTCGTTTCGTAAGGAGGGTTCGGCGTCTGCTTTTCGTTGAGACGTGCCGTCACCGCCGAAGCCTGTTCGCCCGGCGTGGGCAGCGATTCGAGCGAGGTGCCGGCAACCTCGCGATGACCGAACGTATACGTGGCCGTCTCGGCGAACGCGCCAGGGTGGTTGAAGAGGAAGGCGGTGATGCCGTAGAGCACCGCCCAAGGAAACAGGAACAACCCGAAGTAAAGGTGCCCGCGGCGCACCCAGTGAAGCACGCGCTTGACGAACGTCTTGTGCTGCGGCTTGACGACCGGGACTGCACTTCCGGGAAGTGCCGCGGAATCAATCGAAGCGGTTCGCTCGCTGGCCAAGGTCGGCATCATTAGGCTTTTGAGGAGAATAAGAATCGTCGCGCCGCGACGGATGTGGAGGCGGGCATCCCTGCCCAATGCGGTCGACCTTGACCAAGGGGGGCTCAGCGTTTTTATCGAGACAGAAGTTCCACGACTCGATTCGCTTCGACCGGCAAGCTGATGTCCACCGCGGTCGGGAGACGCTGCACCGTCACCCGCAACGCCTCGGTGTCGATGTGCAGCCAATCCGCCGCGGCGCCTTCCGGTCGGCTGACCAACTCGCGGTAA
Organism: Gemmataceae bacterium; assembly: GCA_019748295.1. GTDB lineage: Bacteria > Planctomycetota > Planctomycetia > Gemmatales > Gemmataceae > JAIEPT01. The sequence goes on from JAIEPT010000279.1 coordinate 12,221, forward strand.
ACGCGGAGCACATTCGGTCGCGGCGCGACTTCGATAACGTCCCCCGCCTTCACGAGATACGAACAAATATCGACCTTCTTGCCGTTGACGCGGAGATGGCCGTGGTTGATCCCCTGCCTCGCTTGCGGCCGGGTGCGAGTGAGCGTCGCGCGACGGACGACGTTGTCCAGCCTTCGTTCGCACAGCACCAACAGTGCTTCGCCGGTGTTCTCGGGCGACTTGGCTGCCAGTTGGAAGAACCGCAGGAGTTGCCGCTCATGCATGCCGTAGTAGTGCTTGATCTTCTTCTTTTCCGACATAGCCATCCCGTAGTTCGACTGCTTGCCTCGCCGCATGTGCATGCCGGGAGGTTGCGGATGGCGCTCGAAGGCGCGGACTGCGCCTCGATTCTCGTAGATGATCATGCCGAGAGCGCGGTTGATCTTTCCCTTCGCGCTGGTGAATCGCATCGGTTCGCCTCGTGAAGTATTCGGATGAATCGGATTTCGGACGCGTCATGCGAGCCGATCAGGCATCGCCTTCGATTTCTTTGTTTTCGTCGCGGCTGGCCGACCCCGACGCCGCACCTTGCTCCAAAGCAAGGGCACGCGTCCACCAGGCGGCGGTCAGTTCGTTGTCGTTGAGCTTCTCGATCGCCGGCAGAAGCCGACGAATGCATCCCGCGCAGCCGATGGCTCCGGGACACACGGAGCGAACGGTGGCCGACGCCTCGTCGATCCGTCCGAGATTGGCCTGCATGAGCGCCAGGCTGACGCGGTAGCTGAGTTGCTCCGGCTTCAAGTCGAACGCCCGCTGCACGAACGGAAGGATCTCGACGACCGGCCTTTCGAGTTGCGTGAGGTAGTACGCCGCCCCGAAGTACGCCGGGTGAAAATCGGGCCGCAGTTCGATCAGCCGTTTGCAAACGCCAAGCGCCGCTTCGTCGTCGCCCAAAAGGCCGAAAGCCTGGGCGACGCGGCTCAAGAGATTCGCCGGGCAACGACCTGGCTCGGCGAGAAACTCCAGGATCGCTCGCGCCGTCTCGGGACACTTCGTCCGAACATAGAGCTCGGCGAGCGTCAGTTGGCAGATCGGCGGAAGAACGACACGGGTGCTGGCTTCCTCGAAGCTCTCGATCGCATCCGCATGCTCGCCCAGTTCCGCGCAGGACATGGCGAAGACCAAGTGCAAGTGCGGATGATCCTCATCGACGAAGAGCCCTTCGCGGCTCAACTCCAGGGCGGCAGTGAAGTCGCCCGCATCGAAGAACTGCGCCGCTTGTTCGTAGAGACTCTGCGGATCGGCCATGACGTGCCTCCCAAGGGCGGCCGATGAGGCCGCCTGAAAACAGTGGCTGGGAACTGCATTGCGAGGTAGAGGGGCCTCGCCTCGATCTGCGGAGTCGGAAGTCCTTCTCCGCAGCGCGAGGCGGACGATGTCGTGTCGCGAATCAATCCAACTGCTTCGCTTCGCCGCCCGCGCGGCTGCCGTATGCCTGGTAGACGTCGTTCGCGATGCTGGCGGGGACGAATCGGACGGAGCCGTCCATCAAGGCGAAGTTGCCGCCGCCCGTGTGCTCGCTGCGGAACGCACCATAGACGGTGGTCGTGTTGTCGTGCTTGTTGAACGGATGAAAGGTGGTGCCCCACGAGTAGCCGATGTAGCCGAAGGCCCAGACTCCGCCCATGCTTGTGGAGGAAATGCCGGCCGGCTTGAAGTCGGTTTCGCCGAGCATTAAGGTGTTGGACGTGCCGTCGGTGATCGACGCCATGCTGGTCTTGGCGTTGAGATTGGTCGAGGTGGCCGTAGCCGTGATGCAGGGAACGATCGCGCCGTCGTAAGCCGGCTCAGGCACGCCGTAGAAGGTGGCGTAGTGCAGCAATGATGCGTCTTGCGTGCCCGCGTTGAATAGGTAACTGCAGTACGCCCGGTCCTCCGCCGTCAACGGACCCGAGGGCGGATTCATCGTCGGGCAGACGAACGTCGGAATGAGCCGTTTCTGCAGCGTGCTGTTCGAGTAGCCGAGAGTCGCCTCGGTGCTCGAATCGTTGCGGGCAAGCTTCGGGTTCCATCGCTTGGCAACCGCATCCTGCTCCAAGAACGGCAGGATGAGAATCAGGCCGGTGCTCCATGTCGAGGTTGCTTCGCCGGGGAGGCGATCAATCGTGGCATACGGGAACTTACGGTAGACGTCGTGATAGCCGTGGGTGGCGATCGCGATCTGCTTCATGTTGTTGGTGCATTGCGTCCTGGCCGCGGCTTCGCGGACCTTTTGGACGGCGGGGACCAGCAATGCGATGAGAACCGCAATGATTGCGATGACGACCAGTAGCTCGATCAAGGTAAACGCAACACGGGACCGCACGGAAGACGAGCGCATCGCTCAACTCCTTGTGAAGAAAGGGGTTCATAGCGAGGTGCGTCGCAAACGGACCGCAGCGAAACCATCGGCGAACGAGGTGGGAGCCGAAGGGAGACGCCGCCTTAACGGTAGCTAGCAACACTCAACGTTATTGAAACTGAGTTTCAATATCACCAAATTACAATCGCTGAGACAGAGCGTCAATCAAAAAAGCACAATTTGGTGTATGTTTTCATAAGCCATTCTAAAATAATAGTTTATAGCACGTCAATGGCTTTTCAGTACCCGATTGCGAGGAGGCTTACTGCGGGTAAGCTGACTCAGCCTACGCCAGCCAATTTTGCGATTCTCCCATTCGGCGTCCAAGACACCTAGGCTCAGTCCAAATGGCCGAAAGCCAACCAGTGGCGGCGAAATCGTCGCCATCAGGCGCCGTTTCGCGAGTTCATCGTTAGTAGGCGATCGATTCTGGGAACGAACGGAACTGAACGAAACCCAGGTCTTCCACCCATCGCATCGATCGTGGCCAATGCAATTCGGCAGTCCCCATGTGCGGTACGCCGATTGCCCTGCGGAACGCATCCGTCTCTTCAAGGGGAATCGGCATATGTTGCGAGTCTGGATATCGTTGGTTGCTACGATTTGGTTCGCTGCGACTGCATTCTGCCAAGTGAAGGATTCGGCCTTGATCTTTCGTCCGGACACGGCGAAGAAGGCGAGCAGCCTGATCGCGTCGATCGCCAAGAAGCATAAACAAGCTGTTCATGTCGAAACCTTCGTCGCCGTCCCCAAGGATCAAATCGCGGCAGTCGCGAAGATGAGTGACGCCGAAAAGTCGACCTTTTTCAATGCCTGGGGCCGCGAGCGGATGGCGGATCTGAAGTCCGAGGGGTTGCATGTCCTGATCTGTCGATCACCGGGATACCTGCAAGTCACCAGCGGGCCCGAACTGGAGAAAGTCGGCTTCGGCGGAGACGACTCCGATTCGCTGACGGGAAAATACCTAGCCCAAGCGAAGATGAAAAAGATCGACGAAGGGCTGTTGGAAGCAATCGCCTTTCTGGACGCGCGTCTTCAGCACTACAAGGAAAACCCGCCAAAGGGAAACAGCATCGGCGAGCGATTGGCTTTGGTGAAATTCGAGGAGTACGCGAAGGTCGCCGATCCGATTCGCAGCATCGCATGGGGCAAAGGCGGGCTCCATTTCTCGGCGAATGGATTCATGAGGATGGATGCCGACCGCAAGATCGTCAAGCTTCACGAAGTGTCGCCAAACTCCCTGGTTCGGAAGGGTTCGGGCGAATGGATGCTGGTTGATTCCGCAGCGACGTCGATCCTTGAATTGCGTGCGGACAATCAGATGTACGTGTTGGCCGAAAGCGGAAAAGTCGCCAAGCTGCGAGCCATTCATGACGTCGCCATCGATCGCGACGGCAACGTGTTCTGGTCCGACCCCGGCGATGCCAATCTCGGCAAACCCGATGGGCGCATCTATCGCTTGCGGCCCGACGGAGTGATCGCAATCATTGCTCAGAAGCTGAACGATCCGTCGAGCATCGCGGTCGATTCGGGAAGCAAGAATCTGTTCGTCGTCGAGTCTAAGGGAACCCGAGTTGCGAAGATGGCGCTCAGCGTCGCCGGCAAGCCGTCCGACAAAACCATGCCTTTTGCCGATCTAGGCGATTTCACAGGGTTCGCCTGCAAGTTCGATACGAACGAAAATCTCTGGATCGCTGGCGCGGACAAGGAATCGACGGCACAAGTGATGGTCCTCAACGCCTCCGGAAAAGCGATCACGACCCTGTCGCTGCCCGCGAAGAAGGCAGCAGCCCTCACGTTCGGCGGCGAACAAGGGGACGTGTTGTTCGTGGGAACCGAAGGTCCGGCCGCTATTTTCCAGGCACGCGTCGGCATCCCAGGATTCGCCGGGCATCCCGGCGTGAAAATGAAAGCGATCCGAAAAGTTGTCGGCAAAGCTCCATGATTACGCGGACTTCCTGAAACTTCACACGATCGATGAGGTCCGAATGCGAAACGCGAACGCCTTGCGAGCGAGAGGTTTCACGTGTAAATCCAGCAATTCCCGGAACTGTCAAAAGCCCTAGCAATTCGCTGCAGCTGTTCGTAAACTCAACGGGGCGTTCTC
>JAIEPT010000377.1 GCA_019748295.1 Gemmataceae bacterium
ACGAACTTCGTTGTATGGGCTGCTTCGGATCGTCATTCTGCGATCTCCGATCTCGGTTCTCGGTTCTCGGTTCTCGGCAGGTCTAGTTTAGGGGAAAGGCCGAATCCAGGGTGCGAGATCGGGGGGGGGGAACAATGAGGAACCGAGAACCGAGAATGAGGATCGGAGATCGGAGATCGGAGATCGGAAACGAACTTCGTTGTATGGGCTGCTTCGGATCGTCATTCTGCGATCTCCGATCTCGGTTCTCGGTTCTCGGTTCTCGGTTCTCGGCTCTCGGTTCATCATTGCGTGGTCCTGCAAGAGAGAGTCGTATCCGCCGACAGGAAGTTGTCTCGTGATAGCCGCTGCGGTTCGGATCGTACAATAGCCGCTTCAATCGGCGGCGCTTTCTCCTGAGGTTGCGATGACGAAACGGCTCATCACGGTCGGCCATAGCCCGGATCCCGACGACGCGTTCATGTTCTACGCCCTTGCCCACGACAAGATCGACACGGGAAATTACGCCTTCCGCCACGAACTGCAAGACATCGAAACGCTCAACCGTCGCGCCATGCGCGGCGAGCTCGAAGTGTCGGCCGTCAGCATTCATGCGTACGCCTTTCTCATGGACAAATACGCGCTGCTGCCGTCGGGATGCAGCATGGGAGACAAGTATGGGCCCATGGTCGTCGCCCGCAAGGCGCTGACGATCGACGACGTCCGCACCTTGAAGATCGCGGTCCCCGGAACGCTGACGACCGCCTTTCTCACGCTGAAGCTGTTGCTCGGTTCTCACGTCTCGTACGACATCGTTCCCTTCGATCAGATCATCGATGCGGTCGCGTCCGGCAAGTTCGACGCGGGGCTGATTATCCATGAAGGGCAGCTCACCTTCCAAAACCAGGGGCTGCATCTGGTGGTCGATCTGGGCGTGTGGTGGCAGCAACAGACCGGCCTGCCGTTGCCGCTCGGCGGAAATGTGGTCCGCAAGGACCTGGGCGCCGACGCGATGAAGGAAATCAGCAGGCTGATCAAGCAAAGCATTCGCTACAGCCTCGGCCATCGCCGCGACGCGTTGACCTACGCCCTCAACTACGCGCGCGACATGGACCGCGACCTCGCGGACCAATTCGTCGGCATGTACGTCAACGACTGGACGCTCGATTACGGCCCGCGCGGCCGCGAAGCCATCTCCCGTCTGTTGAGTGAAGCACACAAGGCGGGGATCATTCCCAACCCGGTCCAGGCCGAGTTCGTGGAGTAGCGAGGTCGAGAATCAAATCATCATCCGCGTACCGGTGGTTTCGCTGCGCCCGTCCCGCGCTTGGCCCTCCCACATCTCCGCCGGGTTTCGAAATACGTTCTAAGCCGCAAGCGGGGATCACGGATGGCGGACGCGGCTACTCGGACGTAACCCGCCCGGCGGAACGCCACGGAGGGCGTCCCCTACAGAACGCAACGTTCGTTGCTACATGAGTCTGTAGCCCGCACTAAATACAGGTCGGGCCCGACCGATATTTTTCGCTTTGATGGAATTGTGTGGATCGAGCAATCGATTGCGCCTGAGTTGTCTGATCGGAAAATGGAACCGAAATGGAACCTGAAAAGGAATCAAACCATTGCTGCCATTCGGTTTGTGTTCTGATCGGCCCTCGGTTCCGCACTCGAAATGGAACCCATGGCGCTAGCGAATCGCCTCCCCAGCCGATCGGAGCGGACTTCGTTCCGGTTCGTCCGTAAACTGAGCGGGGTGTGTTGCTGCGGAGCGAGTTTCCGGTTATGTGCCTGCCTGGACTGCGGTTGAGGTGGGGGCGAGGCGGATCCGACCGTGGTTCGCATGCATCGTCCGGCTCGCCGTCGTCGCGGGTCCCGAAGTTGGCTGGCGTTGAGGCTGGCCGCGGGACCGCAGGAGGAGGCCCCCTATGAACCCGACCTTGGCCCCGAATCTCCGTTCCGCCGCCATCCTCTTCGCCCCCATTGCCGACGATCTGGAAGCAGCCGAAAAAATCCTCCGCGACACCATCGACAGCCCCGAGCCGGGCGTCGATCGGCTGGTCGATCATCTGTCCCACTACCGCGGCAAAAGGCTGCGTCCTGCCCTGCTCCTGCTGACCGCCCGCGCCTGCGGCAACTTGAACTCCGCGCATCCGGTGCTGGCGGCGGTTGTCGAGATGGTGCACACGGCGACGCTGGTGCATGACGACGTGCTCGATTCGGCCGACGTTCGCCGGCATGTGCAGACGGTGAACGCTCGCTGGGGCAATCAGGCGAGCATCCTGCTGGGCGACTACCTGTTCACCCATGCGTTTCATCTTTCTGCGTCGCTCGACGACGTGCGTGCGTGCCGAATCATCGGCGAGACGACGAATCGCGTCTGTGCGGGCGAGCTGCATCAGGTCTGCGAACGCGGCAACCTCGATCTTTCCGAAGAGGCGTACTTCAACATCATCGACGGCAAAACGGCGGAACTGACCGCGTGCGCCTGCCGGCTCGGCGCCCTCTATGCGGATTCTCGTGAGGATGTCGTCGAGCATCTGGCGAACTACGGGCGGTACTTGGGCCTGGCTTTCCAGATCGCGGATGATCTGCTGGATCTGGTTGGAGAAGAACGCGTCGCGGGCAAGTCGCTGGGCACGGACCTCGATCAGAAGAAGATGACGCTTCCGCTGATTCATTTCTTCGCCAACGCCGATGCGGCCAGGGCACAGCGGGTTCGCCAATGGCTGGGCACGCCAAGCCCCCGGCTCCGCGAGTTGCTGCGGCCCGAGCTGGAGGCGACCGGATCCATCCGCTATGCCCGCGAACGGGCCCTCGAGTATTCGGCAGCCGCGATCGCCGAGTTGGGATGTCTGCCCCATTCCGAATATCGCAACATCCTCGAGTTCATGGCCGATCAGGCCGTTCGCCGCGATTGCTGATCCGCCGCGATGCTTGCTCCCCGAGTCGCCGACGATTACGCTTGAGTCGGCTGCACTTTCTCCGGGGGGCTTTCCGATGCGTTGCTGCATCTCGCTGGGTGCGTTCGTCGTTGCGTGGCTTGCCATCCTTGGCGTCACGAACGCTCAAAATCTGCCGACGCCGAAAATCGTCCGCGTGCTGCCCACCGGCGGCAAGGCGGGCACCAGTTTCGAGGTCACGGTCGCGGGTTCCGACCTGTCCGAGGTGGAGACGCTGCACTTCAGCTTTCCCGGCGCCAAGGTCGAGGTGCTCGACGCGGCCAGGCTGATCCCGATGCCGACTAAAGGCAAAGCAGCAATTAAGGGGATGGCCCCGGTGAGCGCATCCGCGGCTCAGCTCTTCAAGGTGACGCTGCCTCCCAGCGCTCCACTCGGCATCCATGACGTTCGCCTTGTGACCAAAAACGGCATCAGCAATCCGCGGACGTTCATCGTCGGCGAGCTGAATGAGATCGACGAGAAGGAATCGAACGACGACGTTCCCGTCGCCCAAAGCGTCGAACTGACGACCGTCATCTCGGGCGTGATCGACAAGCCGACGGACGTCGATTTCTTCCGTTTCACCGGCAAAAAAGGGCAACGCCTCATCGCCTCGTGCTTGACGTCGAGCATCGACAGCCGGCTTCCGGCCATGCTCGAACTTTTCCAGCAAATGCCGGCAGCCTCGAAGTTCCTGGGAAGCAATCGCAACTACCGCGAAAACGACGCCCTGCTTGAAGCGACGCTTCCCGACGACGGCGAGTATTATCTCCGACTCTCCAGTTTCACCTACACCCAAGGCGGCCCGGATTGCTTCTATCGCCTGACGCTCAGCTCCGGTCCGTGGATCGATGCTGTGTTTCCCTCGGCCATCGAAATTGGGAAGGAAGCGAAAATCACTGTCTACGGCCGCAATCTTGGCGGAACCGCGGCGAGCGAAGCAATGATCGAGGGCAAACTGCTTGAAAAAATCGTCGTGACCGTGAAAGGCCTCGACGCCAAAAACGCGAACAAGCTCGATTTCGCTGGGTATCTGGATCCATCGCTCGCCATGTTCGATGGCATCAGCGTCAGCACGAAAACTCCGTTCGGCGGGTCCAACACTGCGTTGCTGATCGCTTCGGATGTCCCGGTGGTCGCCGAGGTTGAGCCGAACAACACGAACGAAAAGCCGCAAACGCTAACGGCTCCCTGCATGATTGCCGGAAGAATCGATGCCGCGGGGGATCGCGACTGCTTCGCGTTCGCCGCCAAGAAAGGCCAAGTCCTGGCCGTCGATGCGTATGCCGATCGCTTCAGCCGGCCGGCTGATCTTCGCATCAGCATTGCCGACGCCAAGGGGAAGTCGTTGCTCGATCTCGATGATTCCACCGATGTCGCATACCCGGCCTTTTACACCCGCAGCGACGATCCGCCGAGCGGGCGATTCACGGCTCCTGAGGATGGGACCTACGTGTTGACGGTCATCGCGAAAGACTCGTACTCCAGCCATGGCCCGCGGAACCAGTACCTCGTTCGCCTCGCTCCGCCGAAGCCTGACTTCACGGTCGTCGCGGTTCCCTCGTCCACGACGACGCTTGAAAGCGCGTCGCTTCAGGTGGAAGGAACCTACGCGTGGACCGCACTCGTGTTTCCGAAGGACGGCTTCAACGGCAACATCCGCATCGAAGGCGTGGACCTGCCGCCGGGCGTGAGCGTGAAGCCGCAGACGATTCGCGTCGTTGCCAAGGCAGCCGCTCCCAAGGGGCCGACGATGCCCATCGCCACGATTGTCGCTTCGGCATCCAGCGGATCGTACGCGGGCCCGATCAAGCTGATCGCAACGGCCGAGGTCGAGGGGCGCAAGATCGTTCGCGACGTTCGCGCCGGCGGAATGGTCTGGCCCGTACCGCAGGCGAACGTTCCTGCTGTCGCTCGATTGGAACGCGAACTCGTGGTCGCAGTCCGCGGTAAGGCGGATTACGCGTTGCAATGGACGCAGCCCGATTTCAAAGCCGCGGCCGGCGAACCGGTGAAGGTCGGAGTGAAGCTCAAGGTGCTCAACCCGAATTTCAAGACGCCCGTGCAAGTCGCCCCGGTGGTCGCTCCACCGGGCTTGACCGCGCAACCATTGACGCTTGCCCCCGGCAAGGAAAGCGGCACGTTGATTCTCGACGCGAAAGGCACATCGCCCGCCGGCAAGTTTTCGCTCGTGCTCAAAGGCCAAACCGCGCCGCCCCCGAAGCAGCAGCCGCCCAAGAATGCTCCGCAGAATATCCAGCAGTATTCGATGCCGCTCGACGTGATTCTGACGCCGAAGGCGCTGGCAAAGATCACGCCGCCGGGCAATCCGCTCAAGGTTTCCTTGGGTAAAAGTGCCGAGGCATCGATCAAGATCGCACGCCAATTCGACTACAGCGGACCCTTCACGATCGAACCGATCGCCGACATGGCTCCGAAAGGCGTGACCTTCTCGGCGACGAAAACGGGCAACGACGACGAAACCGCGAAGCTGACGGTAACCGCCGCCCAGGATGCACCGCCCGGCCCCGCCGTCATTCCGTTCCGCGTCATCGGCACCTTCGAAGGGATGCCGATTGCGCATGAAGCGAAGTTGGCTGTCGTTATTGGCAAGTAAACGTATGTGTTGCCGTATAGGGGTAGGGAAGGCCGATTGAGTTCGGCCTCCCCTCCGAACCGGACAGGCGGGTTTCCCGCATCCGGCTCTCCCGTTGACGGTCTTACCCCCAAGGGGGTTGACGCGCCGCGTCGTGGGCAGCAGCCAGGCATGAATACCCACGGTCGGCAAAGGGCGTTTGGCCAACGCGAAGGATCGCGTCAACCAAACTCTTCCCTTCACGCCTTCCCCTGATCGCCCTCGAAGCTCGGGTCTGGTTTTCCTTCGAGGCTTACCGCACGCTCCGGCCGCGATGGGCCGAGGCGTCCCCGTTCCAGTGGGACGGATCGTCTTGGGCTTCGCCTTTCCACAGCAGGCTCGCCGCGATCACAGGCCGAATCGAGTTCGTCTCCTACGGACCAGCCGTTCGCCTCCGGTTGCTCCCCACCCCGTCTCGCGACGACGCAGTTACCTTCGGCTACCATGTCCAGACCAGACGTCGCAGGGACTTGCACCCCGCCAGCTCCTCGCGCTTGCAGGCGCACTGTGGAGCGGTCTCCGGCCGTGCCGCACGGCCCGACCGAAGGTCTCCATGAAGCGCCAGGGATCTTGTCCTGAGACAGGGAAAACATCAACCAGGGATAACACGTAGCGTACGAGTGAAGGGTTTCCGCCCAGCAGGCACGTTGCCCCTACTCGCGCCACTGCACGAAGCCTTCGAGGGCGAAGAACTCCGGCAGCCCCAGTTGGTCGTAGGTCTTCGCGGTGTTGCGGTTGCGGTCTTCAGCCCGCTGCCAAAATTCGCGTTTGTCCTGGCCGCCCGGAAACATGGCCCGGTCCTTCTGCGATTGGTGGCGGAAGATGGCGTTCTTCTTCTGCTCCAAATCGCTCGGGCTCAGCGGCACGGCCCGTTCGATTTCGTGCGGCTCCCATTCTTCCCAGGCTCCGCGATAGAGCCAAACCTCGAATTGCTGCGACTTCTGTCGCACCTGGCGGACCGCGTCGAAGATCGCATTGGCGCAGACGCGATGCGTGCCGTGCGGATCGGACATTTCCCCGGCCACATAGATCTGTGCGGGCTTGAGCTTCTGCAGCATCTCGACGATATCGACGATGTCTTGCGGATGAATCGGCGCCTTGGCGATGGTGCCGGTGCGGTAGAACCGAAGATCCATGAAATGGAGTTGCCCGGGGGGCACGCCTGCCGCGAGGGCGCCGGCGCGAGCTTCGGTCTCGCGGATCAGCTTCTTGATGTGCAGCAAGTCCTCCGAGTCGGACTGCCCGGGCTTTTTCGACTTAAGGAAGGATTCCACCCGCTCCTTGATCTCGATCGATTTCTCCTTGTCGAGCCCGAGCAGGCTGTTGAACGCGGCCACGAAATCCACGAAACGCCATGCGTCATGGTCGAAGACGGCGATGTTGCCGCTCGTCATGTACGCGATGTGGACCTTGTGCCCTTGTTCGACGAGGCGAATGATCGTGCCCCCCATGCTGATGACGTCGTCGTCCGGATGCGGGCTGAAGACCAGGGCGGTCTTCGGTTCCGGCGCCGTGCCGGCGGGGCTGGTGCAAAGCGTGCCCATCATTTCGTCGAACACGCGACGCCCCAACTTGTGCGCGGGGCCGTGCTCGCGGAGCAACTCGTAAAGCTCGTGCTCCTGAAAATCCTCCTCAGAGAGTTTCAGCAGCCCCTTGTTCACCGTTCGGCTCAGCCAAATCACCGCGCGCCGAATCAGCGTCGGCGTCCAGTTGACCGAACCAAGCACCCAGGGGCGGCGAATCGGCGTCAGATGCCCCGCGGCGGATTGATCGAGGATAAACGTCGTGTCCGCGTGCTTCTGCAGGAAGCTCGCGGAGACGGCGTCCGTCATTTCCTCCTCCACCGCCTTGCGCACCACCGGCGCTTTGTGCTCGCCGAACGCCATGATGACGATCTTGCGAGCTTCGAGAATCGTACCTACGCCCATCGTGAGAGCCTGATGCGGCACGTTTTCGACGCCGAAGAAGTCGGAAGCCGCATCGCGCCGAGTGACGGGATCGAGCGTGACCATACGCGTCCGGCTATGCCGGGTCGAGCCGGGCTCATTGAAGCCGATATGTCCGCTCCGGCCGATCCCCAGGATCTGCAGATCGATGCCGCCGGCCCGGCGAATGAGTTGCTCGTAGCGGGCGCAGTAATCGTCCGCATCCGTCGCCGCGATCGTGCCGTCGGGGATGTGGATGTTTTCCGGCTGCATGTTGATGTGGTTGAAAAACGTTTCGTTCATCCACAGGCGGTAGCTGTGCGTGTCCTCGGGGGACATCGGGAAGTATTCGTCGAGATTGAAGGAGATGACTCGTGAGAAATCGAGGCCGGTTTCCTTGTGAAGGCGAATCAGCTCGCGATAAAGGCCGACTGGCGTGGAGCCGGTGGCGAGGCCAAGGACAGTGGGCCGACTCGCGGAGTTGTTTTGGCGAATCAGGCTTTCGATCATGAGCGCGACATGGCGCGAGGCCTGATTGCTGGTGGCGAAGACGAGGGTGGGGATTTTGGTTTGGGGGACGTAATGGGACGACATGGCGAAAACCTTGAGTGTGGGCCGCGGGGTGGAGAGTTCCCCTGCCGCCAGCATCTGTGCTATACAATAAGCACTGCTCTGGCATTGACTTACGTCTTCCTAGCCTATTTCGCCTTGCCTGGCAAGTGCTTCGTGTGCTACACAGAACCAACACAAGCAAATCATGCGGGAAAAGATTTTCCGCATGTGGAAACCGGCCGCACGCAATAGTGCGTTCAACGCTTGCGGCCTAGCGATCCGCAGCGTCGGATCGCTAGGCCGCAAGCGGCAGAGGCGATTGCACATTGGTTGAGAAACCCCCGGGCGCGTCCAGTCATGCGGAACGCCACGGAGGGCGTTCCCTACAGAACGCAAGGTAGCGGCATCAGTTGCGTTTTCCCGTCCGATCGTCGCCTCAGACTCCGCCCCGCCTTTAGGAATACAATGCTCCGTGCGCTCGAGCGCCTCATGTTCCTCGCCAGGAGCCTACAACGATGCGACGCGTATGGATTGCAGCTCTCGTCACAGTGGTTTCCGCGTTTGGGTCGGCTCAGGCCGATGATTGGCCGCAATGGCTGGGCCCGCAACGCGACGGCATTTGGCGCGAATCGGGGATCGTGAAGCAGTTTCCCAAAGACGGCTTGAAGGTTCGCTGGAAGGCGCCGGTCGGCGAAGGATATGCGGGGCCCGCGACGGCGGGAGACAAAGTGATCGTCACCGATCGCGTTTCGGAAAACGACGCGAAGAAACCGGGCAATCCCTTCGACGCCAAGACCAAGGTGGACGGCATCGAGCGCGTCCTTTGCCTGAGCGATGCCGACGGCAAAGCGATCTGGAAGCACGAGTATCCGGCCGCGTACCAAGTCAGCTACCCCGCCGGCCCGCGCACCACGCCCATCGTGAATGAGGGCAAGGTTTACACGCTCGGAGCCATGGGGCATCTCTTCTGCTTCAACCTCGAAGACGGCAAGATTCTCTGGAGCAAGAACCTGCTCGAGGAATACGCGAAGAATGTTCCCTACTGGGGCTTCGCGGGCCATCCGCTGATCGACGGCGACAACCTCATCTGCCTGGTGGGGGGCAAAGGGAGCGTCGCGGTCGCGTTCAACAAGGACACGGGGAAGGAAGTGTGGAAAGCCCTCTCCGCCAATGAACCGGGCTACTCCCCGCCGACGATCTGCACGCTGGGGGGCAAGCGTCAGCTCGTCATTTGGCATCCGGAAGCGATCAACGGCCTCGATCCGAAGACGGGCGACGTGTACTGGTCGATGAAGTACCCCGCTTCGCGCACGGGCAAGGTGAAGGCCGGACTCACGGTCGCCATGCCGCGCTGCTTCGACGACAAGCTGTTCCTGACGACCTTCTATGAAGGGGCGACCGTCCTGAAATTCGACGGGGAAGCCAAGCCGAGCGTCGTGTGGAAGGGGAACGGCAAAGGCGAGAAACCGGAAGACACGGACTCGCTGAACTCGATCATGCCGACGCCTTACGTCAAGGACGGCCATGTTTACGGCATCTCCTCGTATGGCGAATTGCGTTGCCTCGAAGCGGACACGGGGAAGCGGGTCTGGTCCACCTTGGAAGCGACCACCGGGAAGGAAACTCGTTGGGGAAATGCGTTCCTTACCCAGCACGAAGATCGGTTCTTCCTCTTCAACGAGCGCGGCGAGTTGATCCTGGCGAAGCTGACGCCGAAGGGCTACGAGGAGATCAGCCGGCAGAAGATCCTGGAACCGACGAACACCATGGCCGGGCCTGGCCGCAAGGTGATCTGGTCGCATCCCGCGTATGCCCATTGCAACATTTACGCGCGGAACGACAAGGAAATCGTCAGCATCTCGCTGGCGGAGTGACGCCAGAGTGGTCCTCACGCTCCGCGTGAGGTCAGCGGCGACGTCAAGCTCGCCCGCTTGGAAAACGTTTCGAGACTGTCTGTTCGCGATTCCCGCTTGCGGCTTCGCGATTCGGAGCGTCGAAGCGAACGCGAAGCCGCAAGCGGAAGACGAGGTTCCGAAGCAACATCGCGAACGTCCCCTCGTCACCAAACGGGTTTTCGCGTTTCGGCAGCATCCATGTAAAAGGCTCATGGCACGGCATCAACGCGCAGCTCGCCTACTCCCCGAGTTGGGCCGCATAGACGACGCGGACCATCTCGACGTAATTGCGAGCCTTGAGCTTGAACCTCGCGGCGGCCAGTTGCACCGCAATCGTCTTCGGCGACTTGCCCAATGCGGAGCTGATTTCTTCGACCTTCGAGCCTTTGGCCAACAGTTCGACGGCCTCTCGCTCCGCGGGCGTAAGGGAATCGAACAGGGCTTGAGCGTCGGCGGACGCGATGCCAAGAACAGTCTGGAGGCGGGTAGTTTTCTTCATGCAGGAAACTTAGCTGCCGCGTCGGAGAGAGACGAGCCAGGAAAATCTTTAGACCCCAGCTCGGCGATCCTCCCAGGCGCGTTCGGCCGCTTCCTGATTTCCGGATCGCGAAAGAACTTGTTTCGAAGCCGAGATTGCAATTGGCCGAAGTCTGGGGGGCGAGGCGGGCGAAGCTCCTGCCGAGCTGGTGTTGCAGAAAACCCGCGAAAAAACCGGCTTTCGAAACAGGGAACCTATGCCCCGCGGCTGGTCAGGAGCCTCGCCCGCCTCGCCCTCCCGATTCTCGGCCGGTTTCGATATCGGCCCCAAACAAGTTCTCAAGGAACCTTGAGCTTGTCGAAGATGCGCTGCAGGATCTGCTCAGGCGTCA
This sequence comes from Gemmataceae bacterium, assembly GCA_019748295.1. Classification (GTDB taxonomy): domain Bacteria; phylum Planctomycetota; class Planctomycetia; order Gemmatales; family Gemmataceae; genus JAIEPT01. The sequence goes on from JAIEPT010000377.1 coordinate 10,795, forward strand.
TCTCTTCCGCTTCCGCTTCGAACGTCAGCGTCACGCGATGGCGGAGCACGTCGTAGCCCACCGTCTTCACGTCCTGCGGAACCACATAACTGCGGCCTTCCAGAAACGCCTGCCCCTTGGCTCCGCGCGCGAGAAAGATGGTGGCCCGCGGGCTGGCCCCATATTGCACGAACTGCTTGAGATCGAGCCCGAAATCGCCCGGCGCCCGCGTCGCATGGACCATCTCGACGATGTAGCGCTTGATCTTGTCGTCGAGATGGATGCCGTCGATCGTCTGCCGCAGCTCGGCCAAATCCTCTCGAGCGAGAATCTGCTTCACCTGGAGATCGGGTTCGATCAGAGCCATGCGATCGAGGATGGCGAGTTCTACCTGCCGGGACGGGTAGCTGAGCCGCAGCTTCATCATGAAGCGATCGACCTGGGCCTCCGGCAACGGATACGTCCCCTCCTGCTCGATCGGATTTTGCGTGGCAAGCACGAGAAAGGGCGACTCGAGCGAAAACGAATGATCGCCGATGGTGACCTGTTTCTCCTGCATCGCTTCGAGCAGGGCGCTCTGGACCTTGGCCGGGGCGCGGTTGATTTCGTCGGCGAGGACAAGGTTCGCGAAGATCGGCCCCTTCTTGACCGCGAATTCGCCGCTGCGCGGATTGTAAATCTGCGTGCCCACGACGTCGGCCGGGAGCAAATCCGGCGTGAATTGGATGCGCTGAAACGACAGATGCAGCGTCTGCGCCAACGTCCGCACCGCGAGCGTCTTCGCAAGGCCGGGAACGCCTTCAAGCAGCAGATGTCCGCCCGTCAGCAATCCCAGCAGCAGCCGATCGACGAGTTCGCGCTGGCCGATCAGCACTCGGCCGATCTCGGCATAGAGCGGGTCGAGCCGCTTCCGCATGTCGGTCACGCGTTGGTCGAGATCGGACATCGACGACGTCTCCGGAAACGACGATGCTTGCTGCGGTTCCCGCGATTGTATACTAAAAGCCCAACGGGCCATCGGACGGTCGATGGCCCAGCGTATCCTTGTCTTCCCGAGGCACGCCTACCATGACCGACTCTCCGATCGAACGGCACCCCGCTCCGCTTGCGGAACCCGAAACCACCGAGCCCACTTGGTACGACGAAGAACCTGAAGTCGTGGACGACGAGACGCCCCGCAGCGCCGCTCCCCGTCCGCTCGTTCGCCGCAAGCCGATGAGGCGCCCGGAGCCGCGCCGGCGATTTGTGGACGAGTGACGTTTAGAAGTTGTTTCGAAACCGTCTGTTCAGGTTTTCCGCTTGCGGCTTAGCGAGACCAGGGCTTTCTCCGAACGCTAAGCCGCAAGCGGAAGACTGTGGTTTCGAAACAACTTTTTAGCCGCCGCTCTCGGAGCGGCGCGGACGTGTCGCCGCCCGTGATTTGCATTCCCAACCGCGCCCTATCCACGCCGCTCCGAGAGCGGCGGCTAAACGAAAGCACTCATGCGACCGAACTTCGTCAAACGCGACCTCAAAGCGGGCAAGCCTTCCGTCGGCACCTGGCTTTCGCTCGGCAGCATCACCGCCGCCCGGTTCATGGCGAAGTCCGGGTTCTCCTGGCTCACCATCGACATCGAGCATAGCCTCGTCGGCATCGAGACGGCGGTGCACATGTTCGCGACCATCGCGGATTCCAACTGCATCGCCCTCGCCCGCGTCCCCGCCAATCGGCATGACCATATCAAACGCGTGCTCGATAACGGCGCCCAGGGCGTCGTCGTCCCCATGGTCAACTCGCGGCAAGAAGCCGAAGAGGCGGTGACCGCCTGCCTCTATCCGCCCCGCGGCAATCGCAGCGTGGGCGGCAGCGTCCATGCCCTCAATTTCGATACCGATGCAAATACCTATTACAACAAGGTGGACGACGAACTGCTGATCGTCCTGCAGTGCGAGCACATCCAGTCGGTCGAGAATGCGGACGCCATCTTCTCCGTCCCCGGAATCGACGCGATCTTCGTCGGTCCCAACGATCTCGCCGCCAGCATGCGGAGCAAGGACGGCAAGGCGCCGAGCGGGCAGGCCACCAAGGAGGCGATGGACCACATCCTCAAGACGTGCAAAAAGCACGGCGTCGCCCCCGGCGTCCACTGCTACTCGGCCGACGAAGTGCTCGCGCGAGCGGAAGAAGGCTGGCAGTTCATGGCCATCTCCAGCGAACTGAAGTTCATGCTGAACGGCGCCGCCGCCGAAGTGAAGAAGCTAGGCAAGATGGCCCACCAACGCGGCGAGATGGCGAAGTACTAGCACGCTGCGCAAGCAACGCTCTTTTAGCACGCTGCGCAAGCAAGTGTTCGCCTGTCCCCGGCGATGGATTCATTCCATTCCGGGAACCTGCGAACACTTGCTTGCGCAGCGTGCTAAGGGAATCCTTTTTACGGTCGTTCCGGCACTTCGAACCCGCGACGATACGTCCGCGTCAGCAGCCGATTCGCGTCGGCGTCCTGCGTCGTTTCGGTCTTCGCGTCGAATTGCAGCGTCTTGCTGGTGCGGATCGCGATGTTGCCGAGGTGGCAGAGGCGGGCGCTCTTGTGCCCCTCTTCCACGTCCGCGTTCGGCCGACGGCGGTTCTTCACGCAGTCGATGAAGTTGCGGTAGTGCGGCGCGTCGGTCGGTTGCATCTTGTCGGCGGCCGCATCGCCGTCCTGCACATGCCAGCCGTTCTTGTCGAAGATCAGGTTCCCCTTTTCGCCGTAGAGGACGACGCCCCACGGCTCTCCCTCGAATCCGGTTCGCGACCAGATGCGGTGCTCCCAGAGGATCGAGCAGTTGGCGAAATCATAGACGGCCATGTGCGTGTCGGGCGTCTCCTGGTCGTCGTCGTAGAAGAACTTTCCGCCGCCGGATGAGATCCGCGTAGGGGCATCGAGGTCAAGCAACCAGCGGGCGAGATCGAGGGCGTGGATGCCGTTGTTGCCCAGTTCGCCGGTGCCGTAGTCCCAGAACCAGTGCCAGTTGTAATGGAAGCGATTCGGGTTGAACGGTCGCTGCGGCGCGGGGCCAAGCCAGAGATCGTAATCGACGCCGTTCGGAACCGCGGCGTCCGCACGTTTGCCGATGGGGCGGCGATTGCCGGCGATCCAGGTGCGGGCGAACGGAACCTTCCCGAGTTTGCCTGACCGGACGAACTCGGCGGCGCTGATGCAATGGCCGCCGGAACGCCGTTGCGTCCCAACCTGGACGATGCGGTTGTGGCGCCGTGCCGCGTCCACCATGCGTCGGCCTTCGACGAGGTTGTGCGACAGCGGCTTTTCGACGTACACGTCCTTCCCCGCCTGACACACCCAGATCGTAGCAAGAGCATGCCAGTGATCCGGCGCCGCGATGATGACCCCCTGGATGTCGCGATTCTCGAGCACCTTGCGGATATCTTTCTCCACGGTTGGCTCGCGCCGCTGCCGTTCCGCGACCGTCTTGAGTGCCTGCGGAATGACGGTCTCGTCCGGATCGACGAGAGCGACGATTTCGACCTCGGGAAGCTGCGTGAAGCCCTGAATCAGTTGCCGACCCCGTGCGCGAACGCCCATGACGGCCAGCCGAACCTTTTCGTTCGGCTCATCGGCCGCACGCGTGTAGTTGAGCGCGGAAAGCGCCGACGCGGCGCCGAGCGAACCTTGCAGAAACGTGCGACGTTGAAGTTCGGACATGGTGCGATCTCCAAGGCGAGCGGCCGGCGTTAGCCGGCTGGTAAGTCATGCGTAAAAGTCTCGTGTCTTTCGGCTGCGGCAAAGCACATGAACATCGGCAAGCGATCACATGGATCCATTGGGCCGTGTTTCTGCCCTCACCCCCAGCCCCTCTCCCGGACTCTCACTCCGGGAGAGGGGAGCCAGCCGAGCGGGCCCCTACGCCAAAGGCGTTGCAGCCAGCAGCCCAGGGTTGCGAGCGTAGCGAGCTACCCTGGGTTCAACGGTATTTCGGCCAAAGTACCCCGAAGGGGTTCCAGCAACGGATCGTATCTGCGGCTGCAACTCCTTCAGAGTTCATTGCATATTGGGTACGGCGTTACCCAGGGTAGCTCGCTCCGCTCGCAACCCTGGGCTGTTGGCTGCAACGCCTTTGGCGTAGAGCGGTCGGTTTAACGCGATTGCATATTGCGTGACGTCAACGCTCACGCTCCCTCCGCCCATCATTCAACGCATACATCCATGCGACAGACGGCGGAGGGAGAGGGGACGCTATGAGCCGCCGGCTGACGGCTCACCCCAGCCACGACGGCATTTCGCCGACCGCGGGCAAGGTCACGACGGTCACGCTCGTGATTTCGGGATGCTCACGCACATCCGCGAGAGCGGCGTCGCTCGGCGGGACATCGAGGTTCAACACGCCGATCGCTTCGCCGCCCACCTTTTCGCGGCCCACGCGCATCTGGCCGATGTTGACGTTGTGCTTGCCGAAGATCGTGCCGACGAACCCAATCAAGCCCGGCACATCGCGGTGCGTGAAGAGGAGCATCACGCCGTCGAGGTACGAGTCGAGGTGATGCGGGCCAAGCTGGACGAGCCGCAGATACTGGTTGCCGAAAAGCGTGCCGGCGGCGGTGTAGGTCTTTTTGTCCGTCGTCACGTCAGCCCGAATCAGCGTGGCGAAATCCCCCTGCTTCGGGTTCGATTGCTGGATGATCTCGATGCCCCGTTCGCGGGCCAGCAGCTCGGCGTTGACGATGTTCACGCTTTCTTGCAGCCGATATTCGAGCAACCCCGCGGCGAAGGCGGCCGTGATCAGTTTCGTGCTTCGGCGAGCCACATCGCCGCGATAGTGCAGCTCGACCTTGCGAATCGCCCCCTGGCACATCTGAGCGTGGAGCAGACCAAGCCGGCGAGCGAGATCGACGTACTGCTTGAGTTCCGTCAGTTCCGCCTTGTCGATCGGGGCCACATTGACGGCGAAACCGATGATCCCCTTGGTGAGGTAATCGATCAGAAGCTGCGCCGCTTCCAACCCGACCGCTTCCTGGGCCTCGGCCGTCGAAGCACCAAGGTGCGGCGTGACGATGACGTTCGGCAGCTTGAGAATCGGATGATCCGCGGGCGGCGGTTCCTGCACGAAGACATCGAGCGCCGCGCCGCCGAGATGGCCAGACCTTAGAGCTTCGGCGAGAGCTTCCTCATTGATGATGCCGCCGCGGGCGCAGTTGATGACGCGAGCGCCCTTCTTCATCGCCGCCATTTCCTTCGCGCCGATCAGGTTCGTCGTCTCCGGCGTCAGCGGCGTATGCACCGTGAGGAAATCGACGCGCGACAAAAGATCGGCGAGGCCGGAAGCCGCATCGATGCCGAGTTCCGCGGCCCGATCCGGAGCGAGGAAGGGATCGAAACCGACGACTTTCATATCCAGGCCCGCAGCACGACGCGCCACTTCACGGCCAATGCGGCCCAGGCCGACGACGCCGAGGGTCTTGCCGGCGAGTTGGGTGCCGACGAACTTGCTCCGCTCCCATTTGCCGCCATGCATGGAGGCGTCGGCCGCAGCGGTGTGGCGGGCCATCGCCATCATGAGCGTGATCGTCTGCTCGGCCGTGGAAACGGTGTTTCCGCCCGGCGTGTTCATGACGATGATGCCCTTGCGCGTGGCCGCGGGGACATCGATGTTGTCCACACCCACGCCGGCTCGCACGATCGCCTTGAGCGTGCCCGGATTCTCGAGCAACTCGGCCGTCACCGTCGTCCCCGAGCGGACGACCATGCCGTCGGCGGCTTGCATCGCCTTCTTCAGATCGCCGCCTTTGAGACCAGGGCGATTGTCCACATCAAGCCCGGCGCCCTTGAGCATGTCGATGCAGCCGGCTTCGATCTTGTCGCTGATGAATACGCGTGGCATGGAGAAGGTTCTCGGTATCGAAAGTCTTGTTGAAATCGTGGTTAGCCGCGACGCGCAGCGGAGCGCGGACAGGGCGCCCAGCCATCGCATGGCAATCAGTCCGCGCTCCCCGGCGCGGCGCGGCAAAACCGGGGGGTTGC